>NZ_CP030862.1:0-300000 GCF_003325375.1 Streptomyces globosus
GTGCTCGACAAGCTCCTGGGGGAGGGGCAGCAGGCGATCGAGCCCAAGGACCGGCAGTGGATCGAGCGCTGCCAGCCCCTGGCCCTGGTCGCCGACACCGCACTGCTCGCGGTGCCCAACGAGTACGGCAAGCGCGTCCTCGAGGGCCGCCTCGCCCCGCTGATCAGCGATGCGCTGAGCCGCGAGTGCGGCCGCCCGATCCGCATCGCCATCACCGTCGACGACTCGGCCGGCGAGCCCGCCCCCATGGCGCCGCCGGCCCCGCAGCGCGGCGACGCGTACGAGCCGTACGGCGGGCAGCGCTCCGGCGGGCACACCGGCCCGGCCGACGACCAGCTGCCGACGGCCCGCCCCGCCTACCCGGACTACCAGCAGCCGCGCCCCGAGCCCGGCACCTGGCCCCGCGGGGGCCAGCAGGACGACTACGGCTGGCAGCAGCCCCGCCTCGGCGGCTTCCCCGAGCGCGACCCCTACGCCTCCCCGCAGCCCGGCTACCTCCAGCAGCCGGAGTCCGGCGGCTACGAGCAGGGCCCGTACGACCAGAACGGCTACGACCAGGGATCCTACGAGCAGAAGCCGTACGAGTACGATCCGCAGCCGCTGCCCTACGAGCAGCAGCAGTACGAGCAGTCCGCGCCGCGCCCGGCGCCCGGCCGGCCCGCCCCGCCGGCGCCGTCCGCCGGCTCGACCTCGGGCCCGCTGGAGCCGACGGCCCGGCTGAACCCGAAGTACCTCTTCGACACGTTCGTGATCGGCGCGTCGAACCGCTTCGCGCACGCGGCCGCGGTGGCGGTCGCCGAGGCGCCCGCCAAGGCCTACAACCCGCTCTTCATCTACGGCGAGTCCGGCCTGGGCAAGACGCACCTGCTGCACGCCATCGGGCACTACGCGCGCAGCCTGTACCCGGGGACGCGGGTGCGGTACGTGAGCTCGGAGGAGTTCACCAACGAGTTCATCAACTCCATCCGCGACGGCAAGGGCGACGCCTTCCGCAAGCGCTACCGCGAGATGGACATCCTGCTGGTCGACGACATCCAGTTCCTCGCGAGCAAGGAGTCGACGCAGGAGGAGTTCTTCCACACCTTCAACACGCTGCACAACGCGAACAAGCAGATCGTGCTGTCCTCCGACCGGCCGCCCAAGCAGCTCGTCACGCTGGAGGACCGGCTCCGCAACCGCTTCGAGTGGGGCCTGATCACGGACGTGCAGCCGCCCGAGCTGGAGACGCGCATCGCGATCCTGCGCAAGAAGGCGGTGCAGGAGCAGCTCAACGCCCCGCCGGAGGTGCTGGAGTTCATCGCCTCCCGCATCTCGCGCAACATCCGCGAGCTGGAGGGGGCCCTGATCCGGGTCACCGCCTTCGCGAGCCTGAACCGCCAGCCGGTCGACCTGGGCCTGACCGAGGACGTCCTGAAGAACCTGATCCCGGGGGGCGAGGACTCGGCGCCCGAGATCACGGCCGGGGACATCATGGCGGCCACCGCCGACTACTTCGGCCTGACGGTGGACGACCTGTGCGGCTCCTCGCGCAGCCGGGTGCTGGTCACGGCGCGGCAGATCGCGATGTACCTGTGCCGGGAGCTGACGGACCTCTCCCTGCCGAAGATCGGTGCGCACTTCGGCGGCCGCGACCACACCACCGTCATGCACGCGGACCGCAAGATCCGCGCCCTGATGGCGGAGCGGCGCTCCATCTACAACCAGGTCACCGAGCTCACGAACCGCATCAAGAACGCCTGACCGGCGCTTCCTCCCTCGCATCCACAGGCCGGCCCGCGGCTCCCCGGGCCGGCCTGTGCGCTGCCTCCCGACAGCCCGTCAAAGTGCCTTCTGCGGGGTCTCGGTGCTCCGCCAAACGCATCCACAGGGCGCTTCCGGATCACTCCGGGGGCGCCCTTCTTCATGCGCGCGCCTCTGGTCTGTTCGAATACGCCCCCTGGAGAGCAACTTATCCACAGATTGCGGGACTTTCTTGGGTCCACAGGGTGGGGACGGGTTTCGTCACCCACAATCTGTCCACAGGGCTGCCTGGTGAGGGACCATCAGGGCAGGTCAGCCGCCTGTGGAATTGTGCACCGAAGATATCCACAGACTGTGGACAGCCACTCCGTCCACAGACACGTCCACGGCGTTGTCCACCGCCAACCCACAGGTTGCCGCATGCTGTGCACAGGTTCCGATGACTTACCCACACCGCTGTCCACTGTTCGGCAACAGAGTGACCCCGCTCACCGGCCGGAGTGAAAGCCGTCACACCAAGGTCGACGTTTGGGCTGTGGAGTACCGGGGGAAAACTGGGGACGCAGCTGTGGAGTACTCCGGGTCATCTGGGGATGGCCTGTGCAGAACTTTCTGTTCTCCACAGCGACACCGTGTTGTCCACGGCGCCGCCCACAGGGCATGGGGATAAAAACTGGGGCTTGACCTGCGGAAACGGGCTTATCCACGGTTTCCACAGCCCCTACTACTACCCCCATGGACAGTTAGCTCGGAATCGGTTTTCAAGCAGCCCCTGTGCACAACCCGGCTCGAAGGCCTCCCCGACACCTCGCTCCGGATTTGACGGCCGGCAGCACGCGCTGTCGGTGCCGTACGTCAGACTGGTTCCCGGCACCGACGGGCCGCAGCCCCCGGGGCACGGCAGCGGCGGGCCGACGACGAAGGCCGGCAGACGGACGAGCGAGCAACAGCAGGAGGCGGTTCCGGTGAAGATCCGGGTGGAGCGCGACGTACTCGCGGAGGCGGTGGCCTGGGCTGCCCGCAGCCTCCCGGCCCGGCCGCCCGTGCCCGTCCTCGCGGGCCTGCTGCTGAAGGCCGAGGAAGGGACGCTGTCCCTCTCCGGCTTCGACTACGAGGTCTCGGCCCGCGTCTCCGTCGAGGCGGACGTCGAGGAGGACGGCACCGTCCTCGTCTCCGGCCGGCTCCTCGCCGACATCTGCCGCGCCCTCCCCAACCGGCCGGTGGAGATTTCCACAGACGGTGTACGGGCGACCGTGGTGTGCGGCTCCTCCCGCTTCACCCTCCACACCCTGCCGGTGGAGGAGTACCCGGCCCTGCCGCAGATGCCGACCGCCACCGGCACCGTCTCCGGCGAGGTCTTCGCCGCCGCTGCGGCCCAGGTCGCCATCGCCGCCGGCCGTGACGACACCCTTCCCGTCCTCACCGGCGTCCGCATCGAGATCGAGGGCGACCGCGTCACCCTCGCCTCCACCGACCGCTACCGCTTCGCGGTCCGCGAGTTCCTGTGGAAGCCGGAGAACCCGGATGCCTCCGCCGTCGCCCTCGTCCCCGCCAAGACGCTCCTCGACACGGCGAAGTCCCTGACCAGCGGCGACACCGTCACCCTGGCGCTGTCGGGCTCCGGTGCCGGCGAGGGCCTCATCGGCTTCGAGGGCGCCGGCCGCCGCACCACCACCCGCCTCCTCGAAGGCGACCTGCCCAAGTACCGCACGCTCTTCCCGACCGAGTTCAACTCCGTCGCCGTGATCGAGACCGCCCCCTTCGTGGAGGCCGTCAAGCGCGTCGCGCTGGTCGCCGAGCGCAACACCCCGGTCCGCCTGAGCTTCGAGCAGGGCGTGCTGATCCTGGAGGCCGGCTCCTCCGACGACGCACAGGCTGTGGAAAGGGTCGACGCGGTCCTGGAGGGCGACGACATCTCGATCGCCTTCAACCCGACCTTCCTGCTCGACGGCCTCAGCGCGATCGACTCGCCCGCCGCCCAGCTCAGCTTCACCACGTCCACCAAGCCGGCGCTCCTCAGCGGCCGCCCCGCCGTGGACGCCGAGGCGGACGAGGCCTACAAGTACCTGATCATGCCGGTGCGCCTCTCCGGCTGACACCCGCCCGCCACCGGGGCCCGCTCCCGCCGCCCGCGGGGGACCGGGCCCCGACGGCTGCGGCCCCGCCTGCCGCACGCCCCGCGGCCCCCGCGCCCCGTACGGCGGAGCCCGGAGCGCCCGTGGCGCCGTGTGCGACGGCCCGGCGTAGGCTCGGAGCCGGGTACTCCCGGGCACCGGGGGAATCCGGCACACACGGCCACAACGCAAAAGGAACCACCTGATGGAGCTCGGTCTCGTCGGTCTCGGCAAGATGGGCGGCAACATGCGCGAGCGCATCCGCCGCGCAGGCCACACCGTCATCGGATACGACCGCAACCCTGACCTCGCCGACGTCCACAGCCTCGCGGAGCTTGTGGACGGACTCCAGGCGCCCCGCGTGGTGTGGGTGATGGTCCCGGCCGGTGCCGCGACCCAGTCCACCATCGACGAGCTCGGCGAGCTGCTCTCCCCCGGCGACGTCGTCGTCGACGGCGGCAACTCGCGCTGGACCGACGACGAGAAGCACGCCGAGGAGCTCGCCGCCAAGGGCGTCGGCTTCGTCGACTGCGGCGTCTCCGGCGGCGTGTGGGGCCTGGAGAACGGCTACGCGCTCATGTACGGCGGCGAGAAGGAGCACGTCGCGGCCGTCCAGCCGGTCTTCGACGCGCTCAAGCCCGAGGGCGACTTCGGCGCCGTCCACGCCGGCAAGGTCGGCGCCGGCCACTTCGCGAAGATGGTCCACAACGGCATCGAGTACGCCATGATGCAGGCCTACGCCGAGGGCTGGGAGCTGCTGGAGAAGGTCGACTCCGTCACCGACGTCCGCGAGGTGTTCCGGTCCTGGCAGGAGGGGACGGTCATCCGCTCCTGGCTGCTCGACCTGGCCGTCAACGCCCTCGACGAGGACGAGCACCTGGAGCAGCTGCGCGGCTACGCGCAGGACTCCGGCGAGGGCCGCTGGACCGTGGAGGCGGCGATCGACAACGCCGTCCCGCTGCCGGCGATCACCGCGTCGCTCTTCGCGCGCTTCGCCTCGCGCCAGGACGACTCGCCGCAGATGAAGATGATCGCCGCGCTGCGCAACCAGTTCGGCGGCCACGCGGTGGAGAAGAAGTAGCCGCCGCACCCACCGCACCACCGCACCACACAGCAGAGCAGAGCAGAGCCGGGGGAGGTCGGCGCCGCATGCACGTCACGCACCTCTCCCTGGCCGACTTCCGCTCGTACGCCCGGGCCGAGGTCCCCCTCGACCCGGGCGTCACCGCCTTCGTGGGCCCCAACGGCCAGGGCAAGACGAACCTCGTCGAGGCCGTCGGCTACCTGGCCACGCTGGGCAGCCACCGGGTGTCCTCGGACGCCCCCCTCGTCCGGATGGGCGCCGAGCGGGCCGTCGTCCGCGCCGCCGTCCGGCAGGGCGACCGGCAGCAGCTGGTCGAGCTCGAACTCAACCCGGGCCGCGCCAACCGCGCCCGCATCAACAGGTCCTCCCAGGTCAGGCCCCGCGACGTGCTCGGCATCGTCCGGACGGTGCTGTTCGCGCCGGAGGACCTCGCCCTCGTCAAGGGCGACCCGGGGGAGCGCCGCCGCTTCCTCGACGAGCTGGTCACGGCGCGCTCCCCGCGGATGGCGGGGGTCCGCTCCGACTACGAGCGGGTCCTCAAGCAGCGCAACACCCTGCTGAAGTCCGCGGCCATGGCACGCCGGCACGGCGGCCGCTCCATGGACCTGTCCACCCTGGACGTGTGGGACCAGCACCTGGCCCGGGCCGGCGCCGAGCTGCTGGCCCAGCGCCTCGACCTGATCGCGTCGCTGCTCCCGCTGGCCGACAAGGCGTACGAGCAGCTCGCGCCCGGCGGCGGCCCGCTCGGCCTGGCCTACCGCTGCTCCGCGGGCGAGCCCGTCGACAGCGGCGCGGCCCGCTCCCGCGAGGAGCTGTACGAGGTGCTGCTCCAGGCACTGGCGCAGGTGCGCAAGCAGGAGATCGAGCGGGGCGTCACCCTCGTCGGGCCGCACCGCGACGACGTGCTGCTGCGGCTCGGCGAGCTGCCGGCCAAGGGGTACGCCAGCCACGGCGAATCCTGGAGCTACGCGCTCGCGCTGCGGCTCGCCTCGTACGAGCTGCTCCGCGCCGAGGGCGCCGAGCCGGTGCTGATCCTCGACGACGTCTTCGCGGAGCTGGACGCGCGGCGCCGGGAGCGGCTGGCCGAACTGGTGGCCCCGGGGGAGCAGGTCCTGGTGACGGCCGCGGTGGACGACGATGTCCCCGGGGTCCTCGCGGGGGCGCGTTTCGCGGTGTCCGGCGGTGAGGTGACCCGGCTGTGAAGGACCACGGGCAGGGCGGAAACGGAACCGGAAGCGAAAGCAACGCTCCGGGCGAGCGGCCCAGGACTCCGGAGCCCTCCGGCATCGACCTGGCGCGGCAGGCCCTGGCGGCGGCCCGCGAGCAGGCACGTGCCCGGGGCCAGGCTGCCGGCGGCCGCGGCGCCCGCCGGAACCAGCCGGGCCTGCGATCGGGCGCCCGGGCCGATGGCAGGGACCCCATGCCGCTGATGGCGGCGCTGGAGCGGCTGCGGACCGAGCGCGGCTGGGAGATGCCGATGGCGGTGGCCGGCGTGATGGAGCGCTGGCCGGAGATCGTCGGGCCGGAGATCGCCGCGCACTGCGAACCGGAACGCTATGAGGAGCGTGAGCTCTTCGTCCGGTGCGACTCCTCGGCCTGGGCGGCGCAGCTGAAGCTGCTCGCCCCGCAGCTGGTCGCGCGGCTGAACGCGGACCTCGGCCAGGGCACGGTCCGGCTGATCAAGGTCCGCGGACCGGGCGGGCGCCCCAAGCCGTACGGTCCCTGGCGGGCGCCCGGCAGCTCGGGCCCGGGCGACACCTACGGCTGACGCCCCCGGGCCGGGCCGCGCCCCCGTCCCCCCCGCCCATTTCCTCCCCTTACCTCTCTCTCCTCCGCCCCTGCCCCCGCAGCCCCGGCGCCCGCCTCCGGCGCGCCTTCCCCACGGGTCGGCAGGCGCCTCCGCACGGCCGGCGGACCGGCCCGTCCCCGTGGCGTCCCTCACGGTGATGAGAGGTTGACAGCCCGAAGCGCTGGACGCCCGCGTGAGCCTCTTTGGGCCCCGGTCCGAATATGGGGAGTCGGAGAGAGGAGGTTCAGGGCGGCACATGCGTACTCAGGTACCGGCAAACCCCCATCGATGTCCGTGGTACCGGTAGACTGAAGCAAATCCCGCCCGGTTGCGGGAACACGCTGACAAACGCTGACAACGCAGATCGACGCAGCCGCTCCACGCCGGCACGCACGCCGGCCCGGAGTCCGGCCTGTGCTGTGCCAGAAAGGGCGCTTCGTGGCCGATTCCGGCAACCTCAACGACAACCAGTCCACAGCCGGCGAGAACGGGGAGGTCACCTCCTCGTACGACGCCTCCGCGATCCAGGTCCTGGAGGGCCTGGACGCCGTGCGCAAGCGGCCCGGCATGTACATCGGCTCGACCGGCGAGCGCGGTCTGCACCACCTCGTGTACGAGGTCGTCGACAACTCCGTCGACGAGGCCCTCGCGGGCCACGCGGACACCATCGACGTGACGATCCTCGCCGACGGCGGCGTGCGCGTGGTCGACAACGGCCGCGGCATCCCCGTCGACATCGTCCCGTCCGAGGGCAAGCCGGCCGTCGAGGTCGTGCTGACCGTCCTGCACGCGGGCGGCAAGTTCGGCGGCGGGGGCTACGCCGTCTCCGGCGGTCTGCACGGCGTCGGCGTGTCCGTCGTCAACGCCCTGTCGACGAAGGTCGCGGTCGAGGTCAAGCGCGACGGCCACCGCTTCACCCAGGACTACAAGCTGGGCGTCCCGACGGCCCCCCTCGCGAAGAACGAGGAGACCGACGAGCACGGCACCACGGTCACGTTCTGGGCCGACGGCGACATCTTCGAGACGACCGAGTACTCCTTCGAGACGCTCTCGCGCCGCTTCCAGGAGATGGCCTTCCTCAACAAGGGCCTGACCATCAGCCTGACCGACGAGCGCGAGTCGGCGAAGGCCACCGTCGGCGCCGAGACGGCCGAGGAGACCGAGGAGCCGCAGGCCCGCACGGTCCGGTACTACTACGAGGGCGGCATCGTCGACTTCGTGAAGTACCTGAACTCGCGCAAGGGCGAGCTCATCCACCCGACGGTCATCTCCGTCGAGTCGGAGGACAAGGAGCGCATGCTCTCGGTCGAGATCGCGATGCAGTGGAACTCGCAGTACACCGAGGGCGTGTACTCCTTCGCGAACACGATCCACACGCACGAGGGCGGCACCCACGAGGAGGGCTTCCGCGCGGCCCTCACCGGCCTGGTCAACCGCTACGCGCGGGACAGGAAGCTGCTGCGGGAGAAGGACGACAACCTCGCCGGCGAGGACATCCGCGAGGGCCTGACGGCGATCATCTCGGTCAAGCTGGGCGAGCCGCAGTTCGAGGGCCAGACCAAGACCAAGCTGGGCAACACGGAGGCCAAGACCTTCGTGCAGAAGGTCGTCCACGAGCACCTGAACGACTGGTTCGACCGCAACCCCAACGAGGCCGCGGACATCGTCCGCAAGGCGATCCAGGCCGCCACGGCCCGCGTCGCGGCCCGCAAGGCCCGCGACCTGACCCGCCGCAAGGGCCTGCTGGAGAGCGCCTCGCTGCCCGGCAAGCTCTCCGACTGCCAGTCCAACGACCCGACGAAGTGCGAGATCTTCATCGTCGAGGGCGACTCCGCCGGCGGCTCCGCCAAGTCCGGCCGCAACCCGATGTACCAGGCCATCCTGCCGATCCGCGGCAAGATCCTGAACGTCGAGAAGGCCCGTATCGACAAGATCCTCCAGAACACCGAGGTCCAGGCGCTCATCAGCGCCTTCGGCACCGGCGTCCACGAGGACTTCGACATCGAGAAGCTCCGCTACCACAAGATCATCCTGATGGCGGACGCCGACGTCGACGGCCAGCACATCAACACCCTGCTGCTGACCTTCCTCTTCCGCTTCATGCGCCCGCTGGTCGAGGCCGGCCACGTGTACCTCTCCCGCCCCCCGCTCTACAAGATCAAGTGGGGCCGGGACGACTTCGAGTACGCGTACTCCGACAAGGAGCGCGACGCGCTCGTCGAGCTCGGCAAGCAGAACGGCAAGCGGATCAGGGAGGACTCGATCCAGCGCTTCAAGGGTCTGGGCGAGATGAACGCCGAGGAGCTGCGCGTCACGACCATGGACGTCGACCACCGCGTGCTCGGCCAGGTCACCCTGGACGACGCCGCCCAGGCCGACGACCTGTTCTCCGTGCTGATGGGCGAGGACGTCGAGGCCCGGCGCTCCTTCATCCAGCGCAACGCCAAGGACGTCCGCTTCCTCGACATCTGAGTCGGCTCTCAACGGCCGCCCGAAAGGATTTCTGACCAGCAATGGCCGACGAAACCACCCCCACCGCCGAGAACCCCGCGGAGGACGAGCCGCAGCTGCGCATCGAGCCCGTCGGGCTCGAGACGGAGATGCAGCGCTCCTACCTCGACTACGCGATGTCCGTCATCGTCTCGCGCGCCCTGCCGGACGTGCGCGACGGCCTGAAGCCGGTGCACCGCCGCGTGCTGTACGCGATGTACGACGGCGGCTACCGGCCCGAGAAGGGCTTCTACAAGTGCGCCCGCGTCGTCGGCGACGTCATGGGCACCTACCACCCGCACGGCGACTCCTCGATCTACGACGCCCTGGTCCGCCTGGCCCAGCCGTGGTCGATGCGCATGCCGCTCGTCGACTCGAACGGCAACTTCGGCTCCCCGGGCAACGACCCGGCCGCCGCCATGCGCTACACCGAGTGCAAGATGGCGCCGCTGTCGATGGAGATGGTCCGCGACATCGACGAGGAGACCGTCGACTTCACGGACAACTACGACGGCCGCAACCAGGAGCCGACGGTCCTGCCGGCGCGCTTCCCGAACCTCCTGGTCAACGGCTCCGCCGGCATCGCGGTCGGCATGGCGACGAACATCCCGCCGCACAACCTGCGCGAGGTCGCCGAGGGCGCCCAGTGGTACCTGGCCAACCCGGAGGCCCCGCACGAGGAGCTGCTCGACGCGCTCATGGAGCGCATCAAGGGCCCCGACTTCCCGACCGGCGCGCTCGTCGTGGGCCGCAAGGGCATCGAGGAGGCGTACCGCACCGGCCGCGGCTCCATCACCATGCGGGCCGTCGTCGAGGTCGAGGAGATCCAGAACCGCCAGTGCCTGGTGGTCACCGAGCTCCCCTACCAGGTGAACCCGGACAACCTGGCGCAGAAGATCGCCGACCTCGTCAAGGACGGCAAGATCGGCGGCATCGCCGACGTCCGCGACGAGACGTCCTCCCGCACCGGCCAGCGCCTCGTCATCGTGCTCAAGCGCGACGCCGTCGCCAAGGTCGTCCTGAACAACCTGTACAAGCACACCGACCTGCAGACCAACTTCGGCGCGAACATGCTGGCGCTGGTCGACGGCGTGCCGCGGACCCTGTCGCTGGACGCGTTCATCCGCCACTGGGTGCACCACCAGGTCGAGGTCATCGTCCGGCGGACCCGCTTCCGCCTGCGCAAGGCGGAGGAGCGGGCGCACATCCTGCGCGGCCTGCTCGCCGCGCTCGACGCCATCGACGAGGTCATCGCCCTCATCCGGCGCAGCGACACGGTCGAGGTCGCCCGCGAGGGCCTGATGGGGCTCCTCTCGATCGACGAGATCCAGGCCAACGCCATCCTCGAGATGCAGCTGCGCCGCCTGGCCGCCCTGGAGCGCCAGAAGATCGTCGCCGAGCACGACGAGCTCCAGGCGAAGATCAACGAGTACAACGGGATCCTGGCGTCCCCGGAGAAGCAGCGCGCGATCGTCAGCGAGGAGCTCGCCGCGATCGTCGACAAGTTCGGCGACGACCGCCGCTCGAAGCTGGTGCCGTTCGACGGCGACATGTCCATCGAGGACCTGATCGCCGAAGAGGACATCGTCGTCACCATCACCAACGGCGGCTACGTCAAGCGGACCAAGACCGAGGACTACCGCTCGCAGAAGCGCGGCGGCAAGGGCGTGCGCGGCACGAAGCTGAAGCAGGACGACATCGTCGACCACTTCTTCGTGTCCACCACCCACCACTGGCTGCTCTTCTTCACCAACAAGGGCCGCGTCTACCGCGCCAAGGCGTACGAGCTGCCGGACGCCGGGCGCGACGCCCGCGGCCAGCACGTGGCCAACCTGCTGGCGTTCCAGCCGGACGAGCAGATCGCGGAGATCCTCGCGATCCGCGACTACGAGGCCGCGCCCTACCTGATCCTGGCCACCAAGGCCGGCCTGGTGAAGAAGACCCCGCTGAAGGACTACGACTCCCCCCGCTCGGGCGGTGTCATCGCCATCAACCTCCGCGAGCGCGAGGACGGCAGCGACGACGAGCTGATCGGCGCCGAGCTGGTCTCCGCCGAGGACGACCTGCTGCTGATCAGCAAGAAGGCGCAGTCGATCCGCTTCACCGCGACCGACGACGCGCTGCGCCCGATGGGCCGCGCCACCTCCGGCGTGAAGGGCATGAGCTTCCGCGAGGGCGACGAGCTGCTCTCGATGAGCGTGGTCCGGCCCGGTACGTTCGTCTTCACCGCGACCGACGGCGGATACGCCAAGCGGACCCCGGTCGACGAATACCGCGTCCAGGGGCGTGGCGGTCTCGGCATCAAGGCTGCGAAGATCGTGGAAGACCGCGGTTCGCTCGTCGGGGCGCTCGTGGTCGACGAGACGGACGAGATCCTCGCCATCACGCTCGGCGGTGGTGTGATCCGTACGCGAGTCAGCGAAGTCCGGGAGACGGGCCGTGACACCATGGGCGTCCAGCTGATCAATCTGGGCAAGCGGGATGCCGTGGTCGGTATCGCGCGGAACGCCGAGGCGGGTCAGGATGCTGACGAGGTCGACGAGACCGAGGCCGCCGAATCACAGGCCGCCGAGGCAGCCGGGGGCGCACAGCCTCCGGCCGGGGAGCACGAGGAGTAAGTCGTGAGTGGAGCCACGGGCGCCGGACCGGCCAAGACTGGGGAGGACGGTGCCCGTGGCCCCGCCGCGGACTCCCGGGCCGGGGCCGCGGACGCCGAGGGCGGGGCGACGACCGTGACGGACGCGCGCGGTGCGAAATCCCAGTCGAAGCCGCAGTCGAAGCCGCAGCCGAAGCAGGAGAAGGCCGGCAAGCAGTCGCAGGCGCAGCAGAAGCCCCAGCAGCAGAAGCCCCAGCCGTACCACCCGCCGCAGGCGTACGAGGCCCCCTCGGGTGCCGGCGCGCCCCGCGGCAGCGCCCCGGGCGGCACCTCGCAGCGCGCGCCGCGCCCGGGGGTGCGTACGACGCCGAGGACGCGCAAGGCGCGGCTGCGGGTGGCCAAGGCCGACCCGTGGTCGGTGATGAAGGTCAGCTTCCTGCTGTCGATCGCGCTCGGCGTGTGCACGGTCGTCGCGGCGGCGGTGCTGTGGATGGTCATGGACGCCATGGGCGTCTTCTCGACCGTGGGCAGCACGATCAGCGAGGCGACCGGCTCCAGCGAGAGCAACGGCTTCGACCTCCAGGCGTTCATGTCGCTGCCGCGGGTGCTCGTCTTCACCTCGGTCATCGCCGTGATCGACGTCGTGCTCGCGACGGCGCTCGCGACGCTCGGCGCGTTCATCTACAACCTGTCGGCGGGCTTCGTCGGCGGTGTGGAGCTCACGCTCGCCGAGGACGAGTAGGGCCCTGATCAGCGATTTGGGAACTCCAGCGTCTGTGCGCTAATCTTCAGGAGTCAGCGCGCAGCGCGGAGGGGCTATAGCTCAGTTGGTTAGAGCGCATCCCTGATAAGGATGAGGCCACAGGTTCAAATCCTGTTAGCCCCACATATGGCGAAGACCCCCAGGCCGGAAGGCCCGGGGGTCTTCGCCGTTCGGCCGTCCGGGGCCTCCCAGGTCACCGAACGGTATCGATCGGTGTGTATTGTTGGCGGCCAGAGGTACCCCAACGACGACGAAAGACGAGGTCGCGCGGTGAAGAAGCTGCTCCTGGTCGCACTGGCCGCCATCGGCGGTCTCCTCGTGTACCGCCAGATCCAGGCGGACCGCGCCGAGCAGGACCTGTGGACGGAGGCAACCGACTCCGTGCCCTCCGGTTCCGGCGTGTGAGACCCGAAGGCCGATCCACGAAGCCCCGGCTGCCCTTGCGGCCGGGGCTTCGTGCTGTTCTGTGACGAATTATTCCGTTATGCAAAGATTGTGGTTGCTGCGGCAAAAGCGGGGGTGGGTGTGATGGGACGGCTGAGCAGGACGCTGCCGGCGGTGGCCGCGGCCCTGGGCCTGGCGGCGGGGCTGCCGGGCACCGCGTACGCGGCCGGGGAGCCGCTGCCTGCGTACCGGACGGCCGACGGGGCGCGCCCGGTGCAGGGCGCGGAGTCCTCGGCCGACGCCCCGGCCCTGGAGCCGGGCGCGGTGTACGGCGACACCCTCGCCCCCGGCAGCCGCTTCTACCGGCTGAACCTCGACGACACCTCCAGCGTGTACGTCTCCGCGGTGCTGGTGCCGAAGCCCGGTGCCCGGATCGACTCCGGCGGCGACGGCCTGGAGGTCTCGCTGATGACCACCGCCGGCCGCTCCTGCCCGGGCAGCCCCGGCCGGACGACCTTCGGCTACGGCCTGGGCGCCCGGCCCATCGGCGCCGCGGCCGTGCGCCTCCTCCAGGAGGACGGCGACTGCCAGCAGGCCGGCGTCTACTACGTGAAGGTCACCCGGGAGGCCTCGAGGAACTCCGACCGGTCCCCGTGGCCCGTGGAACTCACCGTCTCGCGCGAACCCGGCCTGAAGACCGGCAGCGCCCCCGCAGCAGCCCCCAGCGGATGGCCTTCCACCCCGCCGCAGCCGCCGGCGTCCGAGCCGGTGGCCCGCGAGGGCGGCACCGGCTTCAACGACGCCCGCGCGCTGGGCACGGGCGTATGGCGGGACGGCCTGAGGCCCGGTCAGACGCGCTTCTACCGGGTCCCGCTGGACTGGGGGCAGCAGCTGTCGGTCGGTGCCGAGCTGGCCGCGGCCAGACTGACGAAGGACTTCGCCTCCGCCTCCACCGGGCTCGGCGTCACCCTGTACACGCCCTACCGCAGCGTGGTCGACGACAAGGACACCGGCTACGACGGCAGGCAGGCGGGCCTCACCCTCCCGCCCACCGCGCCGGTCGCCTACGAGAACCGGTTCGCGAAGGGCTCCGGGGCGGGCGGGGCACGGGTCGCCGGCTGGTACTACCTGGCGGTCACGCTCGGCGAGAAGGTCGGCGAGTTCACCGAGGACGCCGTCCCCGTGCCGCTGACGCTGCGGCTGACCGTGCAGGGCAAGGCGGCGGCCCCGCCCCCGTACGCGGAGGGCCTGGCGCGGTCCGGCTTCGGCGTCGACGACGCGGACCGCGCGGCGGCCCGGGAGGGCCTGACGCAGCCGGAGGCGGCCCAGGCCGCGGACCGGCGCGCGACCATGGGCACCGTCGCGGCGGGCGGCTTCGGGACCGGCACGCTGCTGCTGCTCGTCCTGGGCGGCTGGCTGCTGCTGGCCCGGCGCGGGCGCACCGGCTGACGGGCCCGCGACCGGGCGCGGCCCACGGCCTGTCCCAGGCCCCTTCTCACGTCTGGGTGAGCGCCCACACGCCGACGGCGAAGCACAGCAGCGCGGCCGCCAGGAGGGCCGCGGCGGCCGCCTTCGACGGCGGGGCGACGCGGCCGCGGCCGGCCGGCCCGGGCAGGGCGGTCGCGGCCGCCGCCGAAGCAGGCTCCGGCCGGGCGGGCTGCGGTACGGGGTGGGCCGGCGGGGCCAGGTGGAAGCTGCCCGTCGCGGAGGAGCCGGGGTGCGCGGGCGCCGCGGCGGCCGGGGCGGGCGCGGGAGCCGGCTGCGCCGCGGGTGTCCACGCCGGTGCGGCCGCGGCCGCCCGCGGGTCCGTACGCGTCGGCTCGCCGGCCCCCGCGCCGGCCGTCGGCACACCGCCCGGCGGCGAGGGAGCCGCCGCAGGGCCGGCCGCGGCCGCCGCCCCCGCCGCCTTCCGCGGGTCCGGGCCGCCGCCCGCGGCGCCGCTCTTGGGGCCCTGCGGGCCGAAACCCGGCGGCAGCGGGCCCAGTTGGTCGAAGACCTCCACGTCGGCCGCTTCCGGCGGGTCCGCCGGCAGCAGCTCCACGGCCTCGGCAAGGGCCCTGCGGACGCCCGTGGCGGTCTTGAAACGGCTCTGCGGGTCGGGCTGGAGGAGGTTCGCGACGACGTCCCACAGCGGGGCGGGCACGCCCTCGGGGGCGCCCGGGGTGCCGTGGGCGCGGAAGTGCTCCACCAGGGCGCGGGAGTCGGGCCGGGCACCCTGGAGCAGGTACAGCGCGACGAGCCCGACGGCGAACAGGTCCGCGGGGAAGTCGGGTTCGGCGCCGAGGAGTTGCTCGGGCGCGAAGTACCCGGGGGTGCCCACCACGTAGTCGGTCTCGGTGAGGCGGGGCTCGCCCTTGCGCATCGAGATGCCGAAGTCGGAGAGCCGGAGGTGCGGCCGGCCGGTCCCGGTCGCCTCCAGCAGGATGTTGGCGGGCTTGATGTCGCGGTGGACGACGCCCTCCGCGTGCACCGCGGCCAGCCCCGCGAGGAGCTGGTCGAGGAGCGTGCACACGAAGCGCGGCGGCAGCGGCCCGTAGTCGCCGATCAGGTGGGCGAGCGAGCCGCCCCCGACCAGGTCCATCGTGAAGAGGACCTTGTCGTCGTCCGCCGCCCAGCTGGCCGGCGCCAGCACGTTCGGGTGGTCGATCCGCAGGGCCTGCTCGCGCACGAAGCGCAGCAGGGTGTGGGCGTCGCCCTGCTGGAGGACCTTGGCGGCGACGTACCGGCGCCGCCGCTGGTCCCAGGCCCGCCAGACGGCGCCCATGCCGCCGCGGCCGATCGGGTCGACCAGCTCGTACCGGCCGGCGAAGACCTCACCCATGGCTGTGCATCCCCCGTTGTGGTGTCCGTCCGCGCCCGGCGGCGTCAGTTCTGGTGCGCCTCGTAGTGCGCGACGGCGTCCGCCGTGCGGCCGGCGCCGTACACCCGGAGGAACTCGGCGAGCTCCGGGTGGCTGGGCGCGAGGCTGTTCGCGGCGTCGAGTATGTCGCCGGCTGCGGAGACCGACCGCAGCAGGGACTGGATCTCGCGGACGACGCGCTTGACCGTCGGGGCGCCCGAACCGGTGCTGTTCTGGGTGCTGCTGCTGAGTACGGAGCCGCCCTGGGTCCGCTTGATCTCGTCCATGCGGTCGGTGGCCTCGGCGGCGCTGACGCTGCCGTCCGAGACCTGGGCCGCGAGGTCCTGGAGCGCCTGCACCCGCTGCACCACCGCGGGGTTGCCGATCTTGGCGCGCTGGCCGCTCATCAGCTGGGACAGCATGGGCGCCGACAGGCCGAGGACGGCGGCGAGGCGGGCCTGGTTCAGCCCGAGGTCGTCTATGAGCCGGCGGAAGAGGGCACCGAGGGGCTCGCCGTACCAGCTGCGCTGGAGTTCCCTGGCTCTGGCCGTGGCCTCTTGCTGAACTGCATCCACTCTTCCTACTCCCCTTCGCTGGTGCGAACCTCGCCGAGCATCTTACGGAGAGTGGTCGCGCGAGGGGAGTCCCCATCATTTTGCGGGATGCGGCCGAGAACCCGGTACTCTGTTGTGCGGAACGGCCACTCCTCTGCCGGGGGATGGTCGCGTCCGCGTTCCGGGGCTTTAGCTCAGTTGGTAGAGCGCTGCCTTTGCAAGGCAGATGTCAGGAGTTCGAATCTCCTAAGCTCCACCGGAAGAGAGGCCCCTGGCCTGCGAACATGCAGGCCAGGGGCCTTTTTTGCATGTGCGCGGCCATGCTCGCGGGCCTACGCTGGGCGGGGGGCGTTCCCCTGCGGAGGTGACGAGATGGCCCGGTTCCGCAAGGCGGCCGCCGTACTGGCCGCCGGCTGCTCGGCCGCGCTGCTGACGGGCCTCGCCCCGGCCGGCAACGGCATCGAGGACGAGAGCGCCCGCGCGATCGTCGACAAGGCCCGGACGGAGCTGGCGGAGGCGCGCTCCGTGCACATGGTGGCGCACGCCGCCGGGGAGGAGGGGGAGGCCGCCCTCGACCTCCGCTTCGACGTGGACGGCAACTGCGCCGGGTCGGTGTCCCTGCCGCGCGGCGGCGGCCGCGCCGAGATCGTCAAGCGGGGCCAGGACATCTGGGTGAAGCCGGACGGGGCCTTCCTCCGGTCGCAGGTCCCCGCGCCCGCCGCGGACGGCGCCGCCGCCCTGATCGGCGACCGCTGGCTGCACGGCACGTCCGGCGACGCCCTGCTGCGCAAGCTCACCGACGTCTGCGACCTGAAGGACTTCCAGCGGGCCTACGCCTCGCACCTGGCCACCGGGGACCTGAGCAAGGGCGGCCGCGCGACCGTCGGCGGCAGCCCGGCGGTCACCGTCACCGCCACCCGCGGCGGCGACACGGCCACCTTCTACGTGGCCACCGAGGGCGAGCCCCGCCTGCTGCGCCTCGAAGGCCGCGAGGACGGGCGGAGCGCGCGGGCCGACTTCCTCGACTACGGCGCCCCGGTGCCGGCCCGCACGCCGCCGCCGGAGCAGTCGGTGGACATCTCCGGGCTCCGGTAGCCGCTGTTCCGGGGCGCCGGACGTCCCCCGGACGGGTCGGCCGCGGGGCCCGCGGGAGCGACCTGGCGGACAGTGGGACAGCAGGCACCGAGCCGGGGGGCGAGACCACGCCGGAGGCGCATGACATGGGACTCTTCGACTTCCTGAGATCCGAGAAGAGGAAACAGGCCGCTGCCCGGAAGGCCGCCGGGCAGGCTTCCGCCGACTACGCGGCGACCTACACCGACGCGGTCAACGCGACGCGCGCCGCCGCCGAGCGGATGGCCGCGGCGGCCCCGCCCAAGGCCGCCCCCGCCCCGCCGAGGGCCGCGGCCCCGCGCCGCCCCGCCGCGGCGGGCCGGCCGCCGCACACGCCGACGCCGTCCTCGGCCGCGCACAAGGCCGTCCCGGCGGCCCCCGACGCGCCCTTGCCCGGGGCCGGGGCAGGGGCCGCCAGGCGCACGTACACGGTCCGCAAGGGCGACACGCTGATGCTGATCGCCCGCCGGGAGCTGGGGAACGAGGCCCGCTGGCGGGAGCTGTACGCCGTGAACCGCGGGGTCATCGGCACCGACCCGCACCAGGTCCACCCCGGCCAGGTGCTCACCCTGCCGGGCTGAGCCTTCGGGGAACGCGCGGGGCCCGGATCCACCGGATCCGGGCCCCGCGCGGTTCGGCCTGCGGAACTGCTCACTCCTCCTCGGTCGCCTCGCGCTCCTTCTCGGCGAGCTCGTCGTCGAAGCTCGCCGGGGCGTCCCGGCGGGAGGACAGCTCGGTCGCGGCGGGTGGCTCGACCAGCCAGTCGGGGCTCGACTGGCGGTCCCACCAACGCCATGCGGCGTACGCGGCGCCGGCCACGGCCGCGGCCACCGCGAGGCCCTTGAGGACGTGCCCGGCGCGGGCCCGCCGCTCGTGGCGCCTGATCAGCCGCTGCACCTCCTGCGCCGACACCTGGCCGCGCAGCGCGGCGATCGCCGCCACGGACCGGGAGGCGGCCTCCTCGGCCACGGGGCGGCCCGCCGCGATGGCGTGCTCCAGCCGCGGGCCCGCGTAGTCGGCGGCCTGCCGGGCGGCGCGGCGCGTCTCGTGCACGGCCTGGACGGCGGCCCGGTCGACGTTCGGCGGCACATGCGTGCGCGCGGCCTTCAGCCGCGGGTGCAGATGGCACTCGTACGCCGTGCGCGCCTGCCGCGAGGCCTGGTGGGCCGTCTGGGCCACCAGCGGCGCGAGCCGGTCGTTCGCCTCGTGCGCGTAGTGGACCGCCGCCTCCTTGGCGGTCTCTGCGTACGGCGCCACCACTTCCGCTGCGTGCCTCATGGTGTCCCGGGCGCTGTCGGCGCACAGGCGCACGCTGTCCTTGCGGGTCACGTGATCCTCCTCATCGGTGGCGGACACAGTTCACCTTTCCACCCTTTGTCGGATCATGCCTGGGTTGGGGGCGGGCGGCATGCACGACAGGGCATCCGGGTGGGCGATTTCCGCTCCGTACCGCCCTCCGTGGGAGGATCGGGAACCGACAGTGCCGACTAGGAAGGCGGACCCGTGGCCGACAAGCTCTACGCCACCCTGAAGACCAACCACGGCGACATCGAGGTCGAGCTGCTGGAGAACTTCGCCCCGAAGACCGTGCGGAACTTCGTGGAGCTGGCCACCGGCGCGCGCGAGTGGACCCGCCCCACCGACGGCCAGAAGACGACGGACCCGCTGTACGACGGCACCGTCTTCCACCGGGTCATCAGCGGCTTCATGATCCAGGGCGGCGACCCTCTGGGGAACGGCACCGGCGGCCCCGGCTACCAGTTCGCCGACGAGTTCCACCCCGACCTGGCCTTCACCAAGCCGTACCTGCTGGCCATGGCCAACGCGGGGCCGGGCACCAACGGCTCGCAGTTCTTCATCACCGTCGCCCCCACCGCGTGGCTGACGCGCAAGCACACCATCTTCGGGGAGGTGACGGGCGCGGCCGGCCGGAAGGTCGTCGACGCCATCGCCGGGCTGCCGACGAACCCCCGGACCGAGCGGCCGCTGGAGGACGTCGTCATCCAGTCCGTGGCGGTCGAGCGGCGCTGACGCCGGGCCGGGAACCTTCCGCCCCGCCCGTCCGTCCTGAGGGCATACCGGACCGGCGGGGCGCGCCGTGCCCCGCCGCTGATCGAGGGGACCGATGGACACCGACCGTCTGCCGGGCTGCTACCGCCACCCGGACCGCGACACGGCCATCCGCTGCACCCGCTGCGAGCGGCCCATCTGCCCGGACTGCATGATCAGCGCAGCCGTCGGCTTCCAGTGCCCCGACTGCGTCCGCGGCGGCTCCGGTACGGGGCACCGGCCGGCGGCGAACGCCCCGCGGACGCTGGCGGGGGGCCGGGTCGAGTCCGACCCCCACCTCGTCACCAAGGTCCTCATCGGGCTGAACGCCGCCGTGTTCCTCGCCGCCCTGGCCGTGCCCGGCCTGGCCGTGCAGCTGGAGCTGCTCGGCCTGTACGTGCAGTTCTGGGGCGCTCCCGTGCAGGGCGTGGCCACCGGGGAGTACCACCGGCTGCTGACCTCGGTGTTCCTGCACGTGGAGTGGTGGCACATCGCGGGCAACATGCTCGCCCTGTGGTTCCTCGGCAGCCCGCTGGAGGCCGTGCTCGGCCGGGCCCGCTTCCTCGCCCTCTACCTGCTGTCCGGGCTGGGCGGGAGCGCCGTGGTGTACCTGCTGACGCCGCCGAACACGCCGACGCTCGGCGCCTCGGGCGCGGTGTTCGGGCTGCTGGGGGCGACGGTGGTGCTGGTGCGGCGCACGCGCCAGGAGATGCGCCCGGTCGTGGTCATGCTCGCGCTGATGCTGGTGCTGACCTTCGCGCCGTACGGGGGCGGGCTGGAGGTGTCCTGGCAGGCGCACGTGGGAGGCCTGGTCACGGGCCTGCTGCTCGGGGCGGCCATGATCCGGCCCGCTGCCGGGGGAAAGCGGCCGCTCATCCAGTGGGGTGCCTGCGCGGTGGTGTTCGTGCTGGTCACGGCGTTGGTGCTGGTCCGGACGGCGGCACTCACCTGATCACACCGGCGTCAACCCTCCACAAGGTTATCCACAGATCTTCTGTCTTTTCCTCAGGTGTGGATGACGCTGTGGATAACTCATGGGGAGAACTTGCGGGCCGGGCGGCCGGTGTGCTCAGCCGCCCGGGCCCCGCGACCTGCCTACTTCCACTGCGTGGAGACGCCGAATCCGGCCGCGATGAACCCGAATCCGACCACGATGTTCCAGTTGCCGAGGGATTCGATCGGCAGCTGGGTCTCGCTCACGTAGAAGACGACGATCCAGGCGAGGCCGATCAGGAAGAACGCCAGCATGACCGGGGCGACCCAGCTCCGGTTCGTCAGCTTGATCGGCTGCGCCTTCACGGGCGGCGGGGTGAACTCGTCCTTCTTGCGGATACGTGACTTCGGCACGAGGGGCTCTCCTGTCGATGCGCTGGGGACCTGCCTGCCCCGGGCGTCCGTTAGCGTAGTGGACCTGTGGCGTTGAAGGAGAAGGGTACGTTGAGCGATTCCGCCGACTCCTCCGCGGGTCCCCGTCGCCGGTTCCGGGCGGTCCGGCTGCTCACGGCCGCCGTCTTCGCCCTGGCGGGGCTGCTCTTCGTCACCAGCTTCAACACCTCCAAGGGTACGAACATCCGCACGGACGCCTCGCTCCTGCGGCTCACCGACCTCATCCACGAGCGCAGCCAGAACAACGCGCTGCTGGAGCAGTCCACCGCGGCCGCCCGCGGCCGCGTCGAGGCCCTCGCCGACCGCGACGACGGCAGCACCCGCGCCGAGGACGCCAGGCTGGCCGCCCTGCGCGCCACCGCAGGCCTGGAGCCGCTGGCCGGCAAGGGCCTCACCGTCACCCTCAACGACGCCCCGCCGAACGCCACCGCCCGCATCCCGAACATCCCCGAGCCGCAGCCCAACGACCTGGTCATCCACCAGCAGGACCTCCAGGCCGTCGTGAACGCCCTGTGGCAGGGCGGCGCCCAGGGCATCCAGGTCATGGACCAGCGGCTGATCTCCACCAGCGCGGTGCGCTGCGTCGGCAACACCCTGATCCTCCAGGGCCGCGTCTACTCGCCGCCCTACAAGGTGAGCGCCGTCGGCGACCCCGCCGCGCTGCGCCGGGCGCTCGCCGCCTCCCCGGCGCTGCAGAACTACCAGATGTACGTCGCCGCGTACGGGCTCGGCTGGAAGGTCGACGAGCACAAGGAGCTGAAGCTCCCCGGCTACGCCGGCACCGTCGACCTGCACCACGCCAAGCCGGCCGACGGCCCCTCCGCGCCGGGCACGCCCTGACCCGCCGGGGGACCGCCCCGCCGGTCCCGTCCGGGGTTCGGGCAGGCGGCCCTCCCCGGAGCCCCGCTGGCTTTACCCTGTGTGCGTACCGCCCACGCGGTGCGAGAGCGAAAGGGACGCGGACGGGATGTACGGCTGGATCTGGCGGCACCTGCCGGGCAACGCGTGGGTGCGCGCGCTGATCTCCCTCGTACTCGTCCTCGGCGTGGTCTACGTGCTGTTCCAGTACGTCTTCCCGTGGGCCGAGCCGCTCCTTCCGTTCAACGACGTAACGGTGGACGAGGGATCGGGAGCCACTCCGTGAGCGCGCGCATTCTGGTCGTGGACAACTACGACAGCTTTGTCTTCAACCTGGTCCAGTACCTGTACCAGCTCGGCGCCGAGTGCGAGGTGCTGCGCAACGACGAGGTCGCCCCCGCCCACGCCCAGGACGGCTTCGACGGCGTGCTCCTCTCCCCGGGGCCGGGCACTCCCGAGGAGGCGGGCGTCTGCGTCGACATGGTCCGCCACTGCGCCGCCGCCGGCGTCCCCGTCTTCGGCGTCTGCCTCGGCATGCAGTCCATGGCCGTCGCGTACGGCGGCGTCGTCGGCCGCGCGCCCGAGCTGCTGCACGGCAAGACCTCCCCGGTGGTCCACGAGGGGCTCGGGGTCTTCCGCGGGCTCCCCTCGCCCTTCACCGCGACCCGCTACCACTCGCTGGCGGCCGAGCCGCAGACCCTGCCGGACGTGCTGGAGGTCACCGCGCGGACCGAGGACGGGATCATCATGGGTTTGCGGCACCGCGAGCACGATGTCGAGGGCGTCCAGTTCCACCCCGAGTCGGTGCTCACCGAGTGGGGCCACCGGATGCTCGCCAACTGGCTCGTCCGCTGCGGCGACGAGGGCGCCGTCGAGCGCTCGGCGGGGCTGGCCCCGGTGGTGGGCAAGGCCGTCGCGTGACCTCGCTCGCGCCGTCCGCCCCCGCAGAGGGCCGGGCCGCGCGGCGCAGGGCCGCCCAGCAGGCCGCCAGACGGGCCCGCAGGCGCGGGGGCGGGCGGCGGCGCAAGCGGCCCGCCTCGGGCGGCCCTGTGGTCGTCCTGAGCCGTCTGGCGGGCGAACTGCTGATCACCACGGGAGTGGTGATGCTGCTGTTTGTCGCCTACCAGCTCTGGTACACCAACGTGCTCGCGCAGCGCACGGCCGACGGGGCCGCCGGCTCGCTGCGCCAGACCTGGGAGCGGCTGCCGCAGGGGGACGCCGCCCCGCCCCCGGCGGCCTTCGAGCCGGGCCAGGGCTTCGCGATCCTCCACATCCCGAAACTGGACGTGAAGGTGCCCGTGGCCGAGGGCACCAGCAAGGCAAAGGTGCTCGACCGCGGCATGGTCGGGCACTACGCGGACGGGGCGCTGAAGACGGCGATGCCCTCGGACAAGCAGGGCAACTTCGCGGTGGCGGGCCACCGCAACACCCACGGCGAGCCGTTCCGCTTCATCAACCGGCTGGTGCCGGGCGACCCGATCGTGGTCGAGACCCGGGACGCGTACTACACGTACGAGATGGCCTCGGTGCTGCCGCAGACGCCGCCGACCAACGTGTCCGTCCTCGAACCGGTGCCGAAGGGCTCCGGGTTCACGGCGCCGGGCCGGTACATCACGCTGACGACCTGCACGCCCGAGTTCACCAGCACCTACCGCCTGATCGTATGGGGCAGGATGGTCGAAGAACGCCCCCGCGGCCAGGGCGCTCCGCCCGCGCTGGCCGCCCGCTGAGCCCGCAGCGGCTCTCCCGCCCGAAGGACGAACCGCAGTGCCCCCTACCGCGCCGCCCCGGAACCGCAGTCTGCTCGCCGGGTTCCTGAGCCTGCTGGGCGAGTTCCTGATCACGGTCGGCCTGGTGCTCGGCCTGTTCGTGGCGTACTCGCTGTGGTGGACCAACGTCCTCGCCGACCGGCAGGCCTCCTCCCGCGGCGACGAGATCCGCCGCCAGTGGCTGAGCGCCCCCGCCGCCGGCGCCCCCGCCGAGCCCGGCGCGCTGGACACGCAGGGCGGCGCCGGCTTCCTGCACGTGCCGGCGATGGGCGGCGGCGAGGTGCTCGTCAAGCGGGGCACGTCGCCCGAGGTGCTGAACCACGGCGTCGCCGGCTACTACACGGAGCCGGTGAAGTCGGCGCTGCCTTGGGAGGCCTCGGGGAACTTCGCGCTGGCGGCGCACCGCGACGGGCACGGCGCCAAGTTCCACGACATCCACAGGATCCGCAGGGGCGACGCGATCGTCTTCGAGACGCGGGACACCTGGTACGTCTACAAGGTCTTCGCGGAACTGCGCCAGACCTCCAAGTACAACGTCGACGTGATCTCCCCCGTGCCCAAGGAGTCGGGCAAGACCGCCCCGGGCCGCTACATCACCCTGACGACCTGCACCCCCGTCTACACCTCGAAGTACCGCTACGTGGTGTGGGGCGAGCTGGTGCGCACCGAGAAGGTCGACGCGAAGCGGACGCCGCCGGCCGAGCTGCGCTGACGCGGCCGCCGGCGCCGTCCGGCGCGCACGGAAGAGGCCCGGCCCCTCCCGCGGGGGAGGGGCCGGGCCTCTTCGGGGGCCGGGTGCCGGTCAGCGGCCGCCGGTCAGGCCTCCGAAGAAGCCGCCGCCCTGCTGGTTGCCGCCGGGCATGGTGAACAGGTTCACCGTGGCGCCGGTCTGGACGGGCGAGCCGGCGTTCGGGTCGGAGCCGACGACCTGCGCCTTGTCGTCCGTCGGACCCGACAGCACCCGGCCGAAGGTCAGTCCCCGCGCCGCGAGTTCTTGCTTGGCCTGTTCGAGGGTCCGTCCGGCGAGGTTCGGGACCTGGGTCGGCTGTGCTCCTTTGCTGATCTGCACGTTGACCGTCGTCCCCGGGGCCAGCTGCTCCCCGGCCGGGTACTGCTGCTGGACGATGGTCTTCGGCGCGGCGCCCGGCGAGTCGACCTCGGTCGTGCTGCCCAGCTTCAGCTTGGCGGCGTTGAGCAGCTTGGTCGCTTCCTCGCGGGTCTTGCCCATGATGTTCGGCATCTCGGACTTCGCCGGCTCCTTCGCCACCGTCAGGGTGACCGTCGAGCCCTGCTGGGCCTGTGCGCCGGGCTTCGGGCTCTGCTCCAGGACGGTGCCGGGGGTCCGCTCGGACTCCTGGAGCTTCTTCTCGACCTGGAACTTCTTGTCCCTGAGCGCCTTCTCCGCCTCCTCGAACGGCATGTTGAGGACGTCGGGCAGGGACTGGAGCGGAGCGCCCGCGGAGATCGTCAGCTTGACCACAGTGCCCTCGTCGACACGGGTGTCGGGCGCCGGGTCCTGCTTGCAGACGTTGCCCTTGGGCTGGTCCGCACAGGGCTCGTCGCCCGCCTTCTCCACCTTGAGGCCGACGTTGTCGGCGCTGCGCTGCGCCGCGTCGAAGGTCTGGCCGACCAGCTTGGGCACGGCGGGCCGGTTGTCGACCCCGCCGCTGAAGAGGGAGCGGCCGATCAGGGTCGCCCCGACCAGCACCAGTATTCCCGCCGTGACCAGCAGGATGGTCGAGGCCCGGCTCTTCTTCTGCTGCCGGCCGCGGCCGTGCCCCTGGTCGTAGCCGGGGCCCTGGTCCGGGTAGTAGCCGCCGTCGCCGCCCGGGGGCATCGGCGGCATCATCGACGTCTGGCCGGCGTCGGCCGGGCGCATGGCGGTGGTCGGCTGGTCGTAGCCCTGCGGACCGTACGCGTGGTTCGGGTCGGGGTAGCCGTAGCCGGCCGCGCCCATCGTCGCGGCGGCGGCGACCGGCTGGCCCTCCAGGCAGGCCTCGATGTCGGCGCGCATCTCGTCGGCCGACTGGTAGCGGTAGTCGGGGTCCTTGACGAGCGCCTTCAGCACGATCGCGTCCATCTCGGGCGTGATCTCGGGGTCGAAGTTCGACGGCGGCTGGGGCTCTTCGCGGACGTGCTGGTAGGCGACCGCCACGGGCGAGTCGCCGATGAACGGGGGCCGCACGCACAGCAGCTCGTACAGCAGGCAGCCCGCGGAGTAGAGGTCGGAGCGCGCGTCGACCTGCTCGCCCTTGGCCTGCTCCGGGGAGAGGTACTGGGCGGTGCCGATGACGGCCGCGGTCTGGGTCATGGTCATGCCCGAGTCGCCCATGGCGCGGGCGATGCCGAAGTCCATGACCTTGACCTGGCCGGTCCGGGTGAGCATGACGTTGGCGGGCTTGATGTCGCGGTGGACGATGCCGGCGCGGTGCGAGTACTCCAGTGCCTGGAGGATGCCGATCGTCATCTCCAGCGTGCGCTCGGGCAGCAGCTTGCGGCCGGAGTGCAGGAGCTCGCGCAGGGTCGAGCCGTCGACGTACTCCATCACGATGTACGGGATGGAGATGTTGTCGACGTAGTCCTCGCCGGTGTCGTAGACCGCGACGATCGCCGGGTGGTTGAGCGAGGCTGCCGACTGGGCCTCGCGCCGGAACCGGGCCTGGAAGGACGGGTCTCGGGCCAGGTCGGCGCGCAGGGTCTTGACGGCGACGGTACGGCCGAGCCGGGTGTCGTGGGCGAGGTAGACCTCGGCCATGCCACCGCGGCCGAGCACGTGGCTCAGCTCGTACCGGCCGCCGAGGCGACGCGGCTCTTCCATAACGTTCCAGCCCTCTCCGTCAGTCCCGACCGCACCCGTGTGTGGTCCGGCGGTGTGCTGTCCGCGCAAAGGCTACCGGCCGATCGTCGGTGATCGGTTGGCGGCCACAGCCTGATACCGGACCGGTACAGTGCGCTCGCCCGGCGGCGCCGCCGGCGGCCCGGTCCCCCGCGGCGGCCCTCGCGCCCCGCCGCGGTCGTTCCATTGTCCGTGCCGTCCGCCGGTGCACCGCGTCCGTCAGATCTTGCTCTTCAGGACCGCGTCCATGACGGCCTTGGCGACCGGGGCGGCCAGGCCGCCGCCGCTGATGTCCTCGCGGTCGGCATTGCTGTCCTCGATGACGACGGCGACGGCGACCGGGGAGGTTCCGTCCGGGTTCTGGACGTAGGAGATGAACCAGGCGTAGGGGCGCTTCTTGTTGCCCTCGCCGTGCTGCGCGGTGCCGGTCTTGCCGCCGACCGTGACGCCCTTGATCTTCGCGGACTTTCCGGTGCCGTTCTCGACGACGTCGACCATCGTCTGCTGGATCTTCTGCGCGTTCGCGGCGGAGAGCGGGCGGCTCATCTCCTGCGGCTCGTGCTTCTCGACCACGTCGAGGTTGGGCGCGGTCAGCTGGTCGACCATGTACGGCTTCATCAGCTTGCCGTCGTTGGCGATGGCGGCGGTCACCATGGCCATCTGCAGCGGGGTGGCCGCGGTGTTGAACTGGCCGATGGAGCTCTGGGCGTTGCCGTCGCGGTTCATCGTCTTGTCGTAGACGCTCGCGAAGGCGCGGACCGGGGTGTCGATCTTGTCGTTGTTGAAGCCGAACTTCTCGGCCGTCTCGACCATGTTGTCGCGGCCGACCTTGTCGCCGAGGTTGGCGAAGACCGAGTTGCAGGAGACGCGCATCGCCGCGAGGAGGCTGGCCTTCTCGCAGCCCTGGGCGTGGTTGACCATCGGGGTCCGGGTGCCCGGCAGGATGTACGGCTCCGGGGTGTCCGTCGGCTCGTTGACGTCCTTCACGACGCCGTGCTCCAGCGCGGCGGCCGCGGTGACGACCTTGAACGTGGAGCCGGGCGGGTACGTCTCGCGCAGGGCGCGGTTGACGAGCTTCTTGTCCTCGCCGTCCTTCAGCTCGACCCAGGCCTTCTCGTCCGCCTTGGAGTTGCCCGCGAAGCTGCCGGGGTCGTACGACGGGGTGCTGACCAGGGCCAGGATCGCGCCGGTGCGCGGGTCGATGGCCGCGACCGCGCCCTTGTTGTTGCCGAGCGCCTTGAAGGCGGCTTCCTGCACGTCCGGCATGAGCGTGGTGACGACGTTGCCGCCGGCCTTCTTCTCGCCGGTGAACATGCCGATGGTGCGGTCGAAGAACAGCCGGTCGTCGTTGCCCGTGAGGATCTTGTCCTCCAGGGCCTCCAGCTGCGTGGACCCGAAGGCCTGCGAGGCGTAGCCGGTGACCGGCGCCCACAGCTCGCCGTTGACGTAGGTCCGCTTGTACTTGTAGTCGCTGCCGTCGGTGGCCGTCGAGCCGGTGATCGCCTGACCGCCCTTGACGATGATGTTGCCGCGCTGGATCGCGTACTGGGCGATCTGGACCCGGCGGTTCTCCTTGCGGGTGCTGAGCTCCTCGGCCTGCACGTACTGCAGCCAGTTCGTGCGCACGAGCAGGGCGAGGACCAGCAGTCCGCAGAAGATCGAGATGCGGCGCAGCGGCTTGTTCATGACGGGCGGACCACCTGGGTCATCTCGGAGTCGGGGGACGGCGCGGGGGCGGGCGCGGGGCGGCGCGCGGTGTCGCTGATCCGGATGAGGATGCCGATCAGGGCCCAGTTGGCGAGGACGGACGAACCGCCGGACGCGAGGAAGGGCATCGTCATACCGGTCAGCGGGATGAGTCCCATGACGCCGCCTGCGACCACGAAGATCTGGAGCGAGAAGGCTCCGGACAGGCCGATGGCGAAGAGCTTGCCGAACGGGTCGCGGGCGGCCAGTGCGGTGCGCACACCGCGCTCGATGATCAGGCCGTAGAGCAGGAGGAAGGCCATCACACCGGAGAGCCCGAGCTCTTCGCCGACCGTGGAGAAGATGAAGTCGGAGTTCGCGGCGAAGCCGATGAGGTCCGAGTTGCCCTGGCCCCAGCCGGTGCCGAGGACGCCGCCGGAGCCGAAGCTCATGATCGACTGGCCGACCTGCTCGCAGGCGCCCGAGGTGGTGTAGCAGCCGAAGGGGTCGAGCCAGGCGTTGACGCGGGCCTGGACGTGGCTGGCGAAGGTGCCGACGACGACGGCGCCGCCGACGCTCATCAGCAGGCCGATCACGATCCAGCTGGTCCGCTCGGTCGCCACGTACAGCATGATCACGAACATGCCGAAGAAGAGCAGCGAGGTGCCGAGGTCGTTCTCGAAGACGAGGATGAGCAGGCTCATCGCCCAGATCATCAGGATCGGGCCGAGGTCGCGGCCGCGCGGCAGGTACAGGCCCATGAAGCGGCGGGAGGCCAGGGCCAGGGCGTCGCGCTTGACCATGAGGTAGCCGGCGAAGAAGACCGCGATGACGATCTTGGCGAACTCGCCGGGCTGGATGGAGAAGCCAGCGACGCTGATCCAGATCTTCGCGCCGAAGACGTCCGCGCCGAGGCCCGGGATGACCGGCAGGATCAGCAGGACGAGCGCCGCCGCCATCGAGATGTACGTGAACCGCTGGAGCGTGCGGTGGTCCTTCAGGAGCATCAGCACCGCCGCGAACAGGGCGATGGCCACCGCGGTGTACATCATCTGGCGCGGCGCCGACTCCGAGAACGCGCCGAAGCTCCGCTTGGCCAGGTTCTGGAGCCGCTCCGACTGGTCGAGCCGCCAGATCAGCACGCAGCCGAGGCCGTTGAGCAGGGTGGCGATCGGCAGCAGCAGCGGGTCGGCGTACTTGGCGTAGCGGCGTACGACGAAGTGGGCGAGGCCTGCCAGGACGGCGAGGCCGCCCCCGTAGGCGAGCATGCCCGGGGGCAGCTCGCCGTGGATCGCGAGCCCCACGTTGGCGTAGGCGAAGATCGGGATGACCACGGCGAACACGAGCAGCATGAGCTCGGTGTTCCGCCGGCTCGGCAGCTCGATGGCACCGATGGTGGTCGTGTTGGTGACAACGCTCATGGTGTGGCAGGCCCCCTGTGCCCGCGTGGGTCTACTGCTTCTGGCACTGGCCGACCAGCTGCTGCTCCTCGGGAGTCAGGCTGGGACCGGGTGTCGGGCTGTTCTGCGCCTCGGCCTTGCGGCGCTCCTCTTCCTTCTTGCACGCGGCGACCTGGGTGCCGAGTTCATCGACCTTCTTGCGGGCCCCGTCGAGGCTGGCCTCGCCGATGGTGTCCTCCACCAGCTTCCGCTTGAAGGGCGGCAGGTACTTCAGTTCGATGTCGGGGCGGTCGGTCTCCACCTTGGAGAGCTCCAGCGGCCCCAGATTCTGGCTGATGCCGCGGAAGAGCGCCACGTGGTCGCCCTTGACGCCGATGTAGTACTGCGTCTGCGTCCAGCGGTGGGCCGCGTAGAGGCCGCCGCCGACGACGCCGGCGACGAGCAGCAGGAGCAGGGTGCGAGTGGTCCACTTGCGCCCTTTGCCGCGGCGCCTGCGGGGGTTGTCGTACCCGTCGTCGAAGGCGGCGCCGTCGTCGTAGGGTTCGGGGTCGCCGAAGCTGCCGTACCCGCCCCCGGACTGGCTCTGGTCGGGGTAGCCGTAGCCGGGGACGTCGCCGCTGCCGGGCGGCCCGAAGGCGCCGGCGGGCGGGGGCGCCTGCCGGCCGAGGCCGGCGGCGCGGCCCGCGGGGGTCTGCATGGCGCCGCCGTCGAAGAGCTGGTGCTGGTTCTCGGCGACCGCGCCGACGACGACCGGGGTGTCGTTCAGCTGGGCGGCGAGCGTGTCGCCGCTGTCGGTGTCGAGGACGTCGGCGACGATGCAGGTGATGTTGTCCGGTCCGCCGCCGCGCAGGGCGAGCTGGATCAGGGACTGCACCGTCTCGTGCGGGCCGTGGTAGTCGGCGAGGGTCTCCTCCAGGGTCTGGTGGGAGACGACGCCGGAGAGGCCGTCGGAGCAGATCAGGTAGCGGTCGCCGGCCCGGACCTCGCGGATCGACAGGTCGGGCTCGACGGTGTCGCCGCTGCCCAGGGCCCGCATGAGCAGCGAGCGCTGCGGGTGGGTGGTGGCTTCCTCTTCCGTGATGCGGCCCTCGTCGACGAGGCGCTGCACCCAGGTGTGGTCCTGTGTGATCTGCGTCAGGACGCCGTCGCGCAGCAGGTACGCGCGGGAGTCGCCGACGTGGACCAGGCCGAGCCGCTGGCCCGTCCACAGCAGGGCGGTCAGCGTGGTGCCCATGCCTTCGAGCTGGGCGTCCTCCTCGACCATGATGCGCAGCTGCTCGTTGGCGCGCTGTACGGCGGAGCCGAGGGAGGTGAGGATGTCGGAGCCCGGGACGTCGTCGTCGAGCTGTACGAGCGAGGAGATCACCTCGGAGCTGGCGACCTCGCCGGCGGCCTGGCCGCCCATGCCGTCGGCGACCGCGAGGAGGCGCGGGCCGGCGTACCCGGAGTCCTCGTTGCCCTCGCGGATCATGCCCTTGTGGGATCCGGCGGCGAACCGCAGGGACAGACTCATGTGCACCTGCCCTGTCGACGCCTCGTCGGGGTACAGCCGGTCTCGAGCCACACTGCCCACCCTCCGGTCGGGAGCGCGCTCGGGTCCGTGCCCCGGGCGGGACGGACTGCCGCGGCTCGCTCGCTCCGCTCGCTCATTCTCGTACTACTTCCGCAGCTCGATGACGGTCTTGCCGATGCGGATCGGGGCGCCCGGCGGGATGGGCGTCGGGGTGGTCAGCCGGGTCCGGTCGAGGTACGTGCCGTTCGTGGACCCGAGATCCTCGACGATCCACTGGCCGTCACGGTCGGGGTAGATCCTGGCATGGCGGCTGGAGGCGTAGTCGTCGTCCAGCACGATGGTGGAGTCGTGCGCCCGGCCCAGCGTGATCGTCTGGCCTGCCAGGGCGACCGTGGTGCCGGTCAGGGTGCCCTCGGAGACGACGAGCTTGGTGGGCGCGCCGCGGCGCTGGCGCTGCTGCGGGGGCCCGGCGGCCTGGCGGCCCGGCGCCTGCGGCGCGGAGCCGCTGCCGCGGCGCGAGCCGCGCTGCGTGACGCGCGTACCGAAGAGGTCGCTGCGGATGACCTGGACGGCCACGATGACGAACAGCCACAGAACGGCCAGGAAACCCAACCGCATGACCGTCAGGGTCAGCTCTGACATTGCCCCCGCTTCACCCTTCGGCTTGCCGGTAAATGATGGTGGTGCTGCCCACGACGATCCGCGAGCCGTCGCGGAGCGTAGCGCGGGTGGTGTGCTGCCCGTCCACCACGATGCCGTTGGTGGACCCGAGATCCTGGATCGTCGAGGGCGTTCCGGTCCGGATCTCGCAGTGCCGGCGCGAGACGCCGGGGTCGTCGATCCGCACGTCGGCCTCGGTGCTTCGGCCGAGTACGAGCGTCGGGCGGGAAATCTGGTGGCGGGTGCCGTTGATCTCGATCCAGTGGCGCCGCGGGCCGCCGCCGGGGGCGGCGGGCCCGGCCGGGGCGCCGGGCCGGTGGCCGGGGGCGCCCGGCGGCGGTCCGGCCGGCATGGGCGGCGCGGCGACCGGCGGGTAGCCGTAGCCGCCCGGCTGGTTCTGCGGGGCCTGGGGCTGCGAGGTGCTGGCGGCCAGGGTCCGGCTGCGGACCCGGTAGAGGCCGGTGTCCAGGTCCTCTGCCTTCTCCAGGTGGACCTTGATCGGGCCCATGAAGCTGTAGCGCTGCTGCTTGGCGTAGTCGCGGACCAGGCCCGCGAGCTCGTCGCCGAGCTGGCCCGAGTACGGGCTCAGGCGCTCGTAGTCGCCGGTGCTCAGCTCCACGATGAAGTCGTTGGGGACGACCGTCCGCTCGCGGTTCCAGATCGTGGCGTTGTTGTCGCACTCCCGCTGGAGGGCGCCGGCGATCTCGACGGGCTGGACCTCGGACTTGAAGACCTTGGCGAAGGTGCCGTTCACCAGACCTTCGAGTCGCTGCTCGAACCGCTTCAGAACTCCCATGGGGCACCTCCTCCGTCGCTGTCGCCCTGTACTGCTTACTGATCGTATCCACGCGTGGCGGATTCGGGTGGTTCCCCCTGGGACCTGTGCGGACGAGTGTTGGTCCTCACAAGGGATCGTAGGGGTGCGCAAGGGACAGTGTCCCGCACCCGGTGCGCTGTGCGGGAGGGGCGTTCCGGGTCGCCTCCCGGGTGCCCCCGGAAAGCGATGTGAATCCAGCCCCGATGACGTGCTAATGTTTCGACGTCGCCAGGGGGACGGACCGAAAGGGAAGAACCACTGGGACGCTGCTCGGGCGAGTGGCGGAACGGCAGACGCGCTGGCTTCAGGTGCCAGTGTCCTTCGGGACGTGGGGGTTCAAATCCCCCCTCGCCCACTGACAGAACCCCCGGTTCGGAGAAATCCGCACCGGGGGTTCTTTCGTCGTGGCCCCAATTCCGTGTGACGCGGCCGACTTTCGTCGGCCGGAACGCGACGAAAGAGGGCGGACCCGTGCCCGCTCGGGTGTCTAGGGTCGTCGCGTGGATGTGACGGCGAAGACACGTGCGGGCCTGCGGTGGCTGCGGGGCCCCGAGCCCTGGACCGGCCGGATGCTCGCGGCCGACCTGGCGCTGGCCGCGGGCGTCGCGCTGCTCGGCCTCGGGGTGGAGGAGCTCGACAGCGGCGGTCCGGTGCGCATGGCGCTCGGTGCCGCGGCCGTGTTCCCGCTCGTCCTGCTGCGCCGGCGGCTGCCCGCGGCGACCCTCGTCGCCGCAGCGGCCGTCGGCCCGTTCCTGCCGGGCACGGTGCTGGTCACCCTCCCGCTCGGCTGGTCCGCGGGCCGGCGGATCGTCGGGGCGGGGCGGGCCCTGGCGGCGTTCGTCCTCGCCTTCCTCGCCTCCGTGGGCTTCGGCGTCCTCGAACAGTGGTCGGGGATGCGGCCGCTGCTGGTCGTCGTGTTCACCACGCTGATGTTCCTGGTGACGACCGTGATGCCCGGCCTCGCCAGCCGGTACTGGTCGCAGCGCCGGACCCTGCTGCAGGCCCTGCAGGAGCGCAACAGGCAGCTCCTGAGGGAGCGGGCGATGGTCGCCGGGCAGGCCCGGCTGCGCGAACGCCAGCGGATCGCCCAGGACATGCACGACAGCCTGGGCCACCAGCTCGCCCTGATCTCGGTGCACACCGGCGCCCTGGAGGTCGATCCGGAGCTCACGGACCGCCAGCGTGAGGCCGTCGGCGTGCTGCGGCAGGCCTCGGTGTCGGCCATGCACGAACTGCGCGAGGCCGTCGGCATCCTGCGCGACGGCGTGGAGGCGCCCGCCCCGGTCGAGGAGGCGCACCCCGCCGCCCGCGGGGTCGCCGGCATCGCCGGGATCGTCGAGGCGGCGCGCAGCGCCGGCACCGACGTGCGGCTCGGCACGGCGGGCACGCCGCGGCCGCTGGCCGCGGCGTGCGACCACGCCGCGTACCGGATCGTGCAGGAGGCGCTGACGAACGCGTACAAGCATGCGCCGGGCGCGGCGATCGCGGTCGAGCTGCGCTACGAGGACGACTCCCTGGTCGTGGAGGTCGCCAACGGGCCGGCCCCCGCGGCGGCTGCCGGGGCGGTGGTCTCCGGCGGGCAGGGGCTGACCGGCCTGCGGGAGCGGGCCCGGCTCGTCGGCGGGATGGTGCACGCCGGGGCGACCGGGGACGGCGGCTTCCGGATCGCGGGCGTGCTGCCGTACGGGGCCGAGCCGGCCGGGGCCGAGGACGCCGCCGACGACTTCGGCCAGCAGGAGCGGGGGCTCGCCGGGGGGCCGCCGATGGACTGGGCGGCCGTCGACCGGGAGCTGGCGGTGCGGGGGCGCAGCCGGGCCGGGGGGCTCGCGCTGGGCTGCGGCATAGCGGTGGCGGCCGTGGTGGCGCTCCTGATCGTGTTCGCGGCCATGATCGCCCTGTTCATAGGGTCGGCGAACAACGCGATGATCAGCCGGGCGGACTACGACCGGGTGCGCGTCGGCGATTCCGAGCAGTCGGTGCGGGACCGGCTGCCCGACGGCGACAGCTTCCTGACGGACGGCCTGGACCGGAAGGGGCCGCCGCGGCCCGGGGGCTCGGAGTGCCTGGCCCTGATGTCGGTCGACGACTCGGACTTCGGAACCGATACGGTTTTCCGGTTCTGCTTCAAGGACGGCAAGCTCGTCGACAAGCAGTCGTACGAGGCCGAGCACTAGGAGCACGGGTGACAGCCAAGGTGATCCGCGTCGTGATCGCTGACGACGAGCCGCTGATCCGGGCGGGGATCAGGATGATCCTGACCTCGGACCCGGCGATCGAGGTCGTGGCGGAGGCGTCCGACGGCCGGCAGGCGGTGGACCTCGCCCGCGCCCACACGCCCGATGTGGTGCTGCTGGACATCCAGATGCCGGTGATGGACGGCCTGACCGCGCTCGGCGAGCTGCGCCGGGCCGCCCCCGAGGTGCGGGCGCTGGTCCTGACGACCTTCGGGGAGAAGGAGAACGTGCTGCGGGCGCTCGGCCAGGGCAGTGCCGGGTTCCTGCTGAAGGACTCGGCGCCGGGCGAGCTGATCGGCGCGGTCCGGGCGGCCGCCGCGGGCGACGCCTACCTCTCGCCCGGGGCGACCCGGCACGTCGTCGACCAGCTGGCCTCCGGCAGGGCCGCCGCCCGCAGCGAGGAGGCGCGGCGGCGGATCGCCGAGCTGAGCGAGCGGGAGTGCGGGGTCCTGGCGCTGCTCGGGGAGGGGCTGTCCAACGCGGACGCCGGCCGGCGGCTCCACATGAGCGAGGCGACGGTGAAGACGTACGTCAGCCGGATCCTGTCGAAGCTGGGCTGCGAGAACCGGGTGCAGGCGGCCCTGCTGGCCAGGGACGCCGGGCTGTAGGTAGGTTCGCCGGCATCGGAAGGCAACAGGACCGCGGCGGAGTGCGGCGGTCGGGGCGGGGGCACGGATGACGGTGGCGGAGCAGTACGCGGCGGGCGCGGGCCTGGCCGCATCGGTGCTCGGGGCGGCGGACGGCGGCCGGATCCCGGCCGTCCGCGGTTTCGCGCCGCGGCACGAGGCGGGCTCGCCGAGGGAGGCCGGCAAGGCGCTGCGCGAGCGCGTCCCGCGGTCCGCGCACGCCCGGTTCGAGCCGCCCGCCGGACGGCCCGACGCGGTGCAGGCCGTGGAGGAGTCCAACGCCGGGCGGGTGGCCGCGCTCACGCCGATACGGGTGGGCCGGATGGCCGCGAACCCGTTCGCGTTCCTGCGGGGTGCGGCCGGGCTGATGGCGCACGACCTGTCCGCCGGGCCGGTGACCGGGATCGGCGCCCAGATCTGCGGCGACGCGCACGCGGCGAACTTCGGGCTGTACGGCGACGCCCGCGGCGGGCTCGTCATGGACCTCAACGACTTCGACGAGACCGTCTTCGGCCCGTGGGAGTGGGACCTCAAGCGGCTGGCGACCTCGCTCGTCCTGGCGGGCCGGGTGGCCGGCGCCGACGAGGACGCCTGCCGGGCGGCCGCCCTCGACGCGGTCGGCGCCTACCGGCGCACCCTGCGGCTGCTGGCGAAGCTGCCCGCGCTGGATGCGTGGAACGCCATCGCGGACGAGGAGCTCGTCTCGCACACCGACGCCCGCGACCTGCTGGGCACGCTCCAGCGGGTCATGGCGAAGGCCCGCAACAACACCTCCGCCCGGTTCGCCGCCAAGTCGACCGAGCAGGGCCCCGACGGGGGCCGGCGCTTCGTCGACGCCCTCCCGGTGCTGCGCCGGGTCGGGGACGCGGAGGCGGCCGCCGTGGCGTCGTCGCTGGACCCTTACCTGCGGACCCTCCAGGGCGACCGGCTGCCGCTGCTGGCCCGGTACGCGATCCACGACGTCGCCTTCCGGGTCGTGGGCACCGGGAGTGTCGGCACCCGTTCGTACGTGGTCCTGCTGGTGGACCACCGGGGCGAGGCGCTGGTGCTCCAGGTGAAGGAGGCGCGGCCGTCGGTGCTGCTGCCGCACCTGCCGGAGGTGGGATTCGCCGCCCGCGCCGAGGAGCACGAGGGCCGGCGGGTGGTGTCGGGGCAGAAGCGGATGCAGGTGGTGTCCGACATCCTGCTGGGGTGGACGACCGTGGAGGGGCGCCCGTACCAGGTGCGGCAGTTCCGCAACCGCAAGGGGAGCGTGGACCCGGCGGCGCTGACCGCGGCCCAGCTCGACGACTACGGCCGGATGACCGGCGCGCTGCTGGCCCGGGCGCACACGCACACGGCGGATCCGCGGCTGCTGTCCGGCTACTGCGGCAAGAACGGCGAGCTGGACGAGGCGGTCGCCGCGTTCGCGGTGGCCTACGCGGACCGCAGCGAGGCCGACCACGCCGACCTGGTGGCGGCGGTGCGGGCGGGGCGGATCGCCGCGGAGTCCGGCGTCTGAGGCGGGCGCCGCGGCCGCTGCCGGGCTGTGCCCCGGCGGTGCGGCGTCCGTCCGGGTCACGTTCGCGGACCGATGTTCCACGTGAAACATCGGTCCGGGCGCACCGGCCTTAGGCTGGCCGGGTGAGCGAGCAGCAGACTGAGGAAACCGCCGCCGGGGCGCCCGGCGGCGCCGGCGGCAGCGGTGCGGACGGCGGTGAGCGGCCCGAGGCCCGCCTGGAGCGGGCCGTGCGGGCGGCCGAGCAGGCGCTGATCGAGTTCGAGATCGCGGTCGAGACCTTCCGGGTGGAGGTGGAGAACTTCTCCCGGCTGCACCACCAGAAGCTCGGCCCGATGTACACGCGCCTCGACGAGCTGGACGCGCTGATCGCGGAGGCCCGCGCGGCCCGCACCGGCGACGAGGAGGACCTGCGGCTGGCCCGGGAGGCCCGGTCGCTGGTGATGCCGATGCCGGGCGTCGAGGAGCTCTTCCACGACTGGATGGACTCCGGCGGCATCTCCGACGACGCCGCCGCGATGCTCACCGACCGGCCGGTGCGGCCGCCGCAGCGGGTCCGGCCCACGGAGGAGGTCCGCCGCCTCTACCGCGAGCTGGTCCGCCGGGCGCACCCCGACCTCGCGCAGGACGACGCCGAGCGGGAGCGCCGCGACGCCTTCATCGCGCGGGTCAACGCCGCGTACGGGCGCGGCGAGGAGCAGCAGCTGCGCGAGCTGGCCGCCGAGTGGGAGGCCGGCCCGGCCGCCGCCCCCGCGCAGGGGTACGGCGAGAGCGAGGAGCTGTACGCCCGCCTGGAGTGGCTGGCGCAGCGCAAGGAGCTGCTGTCGGTGGTGGCCCGGGAGCTGGAGGACAGTGCGATCGGCGCCATGCTGCGGATGGCGCCCGAGGACCCGGACGGGCTGCTCGACGAGATCGCGGAGCAGCTGCTCGCGCAGGTCTCCGAAAAGGAGGCCCTGCTCGCGGAGCTGGCCGGCCGGCCGTAGCGGGGCCGCAGGGCCTCCGGCTCGGCTAAGTTGGGGGGCCTGACCTGTGACGAGAGAGGGCGACGTATGAACTTCGGGCCGCTTCCCTCGGTGGACGCCGCCGCGGTGCCCGCTGAAGGGTTTGTCCTGGACGTCCGCGAGGACGACGAGTGGGCCGCGGGCCACGTCGAGGGCGCGCTGCACATCCCCATGAGCGACTTCGTGGCCCGCTTCGGCGAGCTGACGGAGGCCGTCGAGGACGGCCGCCGGGTCCACGTGGTGTGCCGCGTCGGCGGGCGCTCCGCCCAGGTGACCCAGTACCTGGTCCGCCAGGGCATCGACGCGGTCAACGTCGACGGCGGCATGCAGGCCTGGCAGGGCGCCGGCCGTGCGATGGTGGCGGAGACCGGCGCCGACGCCTTCGTGCTCTAGGCCCTGTCGTCACACTCCCGTCTGCCCTTCGGGCGACGACGCGAGTGTGACGACAGGGCCTGGCAGGGGCGCCGCGCCCCGGCGGGGGCTCAGGAGAGCGGGTGGGCGGCCAGCAGGTCGCCCAGTTCCTGCTCGTGCGCGGCGGCCGGCCCGAGCTGGAGCTCCAGCTGCTTGGCCCAGGCGTGGTAGCGGTGCAGCGGGTAGCCGGTGTCGGCGCCGAGGCCGCCGTGCAGGTGCTGGGCGGTCTGGACGATGCGGCGCACGCCCTCTGACGCCCAGATCTTCGCGACGGCGAGGTCGCCGGCCGCGGGCAGCGGGCCGCCTGCCCCGTCGGCGTCGAGGCGCCACGCCGCCTGCCAGAGGACGGCCTCCATCGCGCGCAGGTCGACGTAGCGGTCGGCGGCCTGCACGGCGACCGCCTGGAACGTGGCGACAGGGAAACCGAACTGCTCGCGCTGCGCGGTGTACCGGCTGGTCATGCCGAGGACGGCCGAGCCGGCGCCGAGGGCGAGCGCGCACGTCCCGAGAGTGAGGAGACCGCGCAGCCGCTCCCAGGCCTGCGGGGCTTGGATGAGGTGTGCCGCGGGGACGCGCACCCCGTTCAGGGTGAGCTCGGCGAGCCGCTCCCCGCTGGTGGAGAACTGGTCGGCGAGGGCGAGGCCCGGCGCGCCGCGCGGTACCAGGGCGAGAACCGCCTCCCCGCCGCCGGTGTGCGCCGGTACGGCGATCCAGTCCGCGCCGTGCGCCCAGGGGACGGCGGTCTGCATGCCGTCCAGGAGCCAGTCGGCGCCGTCGCGGCGTGCGGTGACGGCGAGCTCCGCCGGGTCGTGGCCGGTGCGGCCGTGTGCGGCGGCGGTCAGGACGGGCCGGCCCGCGCCGGCGCCGGGCAGCAGGGCGGCGGCCAGTTCGGGGCCGGCGTGGGCCTGGAGCGCCGCGGCGGTGGCGCAGTGCTCCAGCAGCGGCACCCGGGCGAGCACCCTGCCCGCCTCGCGCAGCACCAGGCAGAGGGCGGTGGCGCCGAGGCCCGCCCCACCGTGCTCCTCGGCCAGGACCAGGCCGAGGAGGTCCGCGGCCGCGAGGCGGGACCACAGGGCGCGGTCGAAGTCGTCCGCGACGGCGCCGGAGACCAGGGCCGGGCTCGGCACCACGTCCGGTGCGGTGTCCGCGAAGACGGCTGCGGCCGCCTCCGCGGCAGCCTGCTGCTCCTCGGTGAAGGTGAAGTCCACTGCCCGTCCTCCCGATGCGCCGGAACCCGCCCCGTATCTGACGGAGCGTCAAGATAGGGCAGGTTCCGGCAATTGGACAGGCCGCGGTCGGCGGTGGGGTGTCAGCGGTCGAAGTCGATCTCGACTTCCTCGGTCAGCGCGTGCGACTGGCAGGCCAGCACGAACCCGGCCTCCGTCTCCTCGGCCTCCAGGGCGAAGTTCCGGTCCATCCGGACCTCGCCCGAGACCACGAACGCCCGGCAGGTCCCGCAGACGCCGCCCTTGCAGGCGTACGGCGCGTCCGCCCGGTTCCGCAGGACCGTGTCGAGCAGGGACTCGCCGGCCTGCACGGGCCAGGTGCCGGCGCGGCCGTCCAGGCGCGCGGTGACCCGGCCGTGGGCCGGCGCGGCGGCGGACGCGGGCGCGGCGGGCGCCGCCGTGTCCTCGACGTGGAAGACCTCCTCGTGGATCCGGGTGCGGACCACGCCCAGCGAGCCGAGGGCGCGCTCCGCCTCGACGACCAGCCCGTACGGGCCGCACAGGTACCAGCCCGTCACGTCGGCGACGGGCAGCAGCGCCGGCAGCAGGCCCGTCAGGCGCTCCTGGTCGAGCCGGCCGGAGGGCAGGCCCGCCTCCTGCTCCTCGCGGGAGAGCACCGTCACCAGCTGGAAGCGGTCCGGGTAGCGGTCCTTGAGGTCGGCGACCTCCTCCAGGAACATCGTGGAGGCGGCCGTGCGGTCGCTGCGCACCAGGCAGAACCGGGCGTCGGGCCGGGCCGCGAGCAGCGTCGCCGCGATGGACAGCACCGGGGTGATGCCGCTGCCGCCGACGACGGCCGCGTAGTGGGCGCCGGCCGGGGCGGCCGCCGGGTCGAGGACGAAGCGCCCGGCCGGGACCATCACCTCCAGGACGTCCCCGGCGGCGGCCTCCTTGTGCGCGAAGGTGGAGAACTCGCCGCCCTCCACCAGGCGGACGCCGACCCGGAGCGACGCCGGGCCCGGCCCGGCCGGGTCGGGGGCCGGGGAGCAGATCGAGTACGTGCGCCGGACCTCGGCGCCGCCGGGGGCGGTGCGGCGCAGCGTCAGGTGCTGGCCGGGAGCGTGCCGGTAGGCGTCGCGCAGCTCCTCGGGGACCGACAGCGTCAGCGCCACGGAGTCGTCGGTGAGCCGGTCGACCGCCGACACCGCCAGCCGGTGGAAGGCGCCGTGGCGCGCGGGTCGCGCGGGGCTCGGCGCGGGCGCCGGCGTCGTCGCGGCCATCTACAGCTCCTTGAAGTGGTCGAACGGTTCGCGGCAGGCGGTGCAGCGGCGCAGCGCCTTGCACGCGGTGGAGGAGAAGCGGCTGAGCAGCTCGGTCTCGGTGGACCCGCAGTGCGGGCAGCGCACCGACAGGGCGACCGGCACCGGTCCGCCCGCCGCGTGCGGGCGGGGCGGGGCGATGCCGAACTCGGCGAGCTTGCGGCGTCCTTCGGCCGTGATGTCGTCGGTCGACCAGGCCGGGGAGAGCACGGTGCGGACCCGCACGTCGGGGATGCCGTGGCCGGCGAGGACGCGCTCGATGTCGGCGGACATCGCCTCCACCGCCGGGCAGCCGGTGTAGGTGGGGGTCAGGGTGACCTCGGCGTGGCCGTCCTCGTGCACCCGCACCCCGCGCAGGACGCCGAGGTCGGCGAGGGTGAGCACGGGCAGCTCCGGGTCCGGGACGGAGCCGGCGAGGGCCGCGAGCTCCTCCTCCAGGCGGGTCGCGGTCGCGGTGCCGGATCCGGAGCCGGCCGGGCCGGTCACCACGACGCCCCCGGGTGGCTGCGGTGCAGGTGCTGCATCTCGGCGAGCATCCTGCCGAAAGGCTCGGTGTGCAGGCCCTGCCGGCCCGCTCCGGCCGCCCAGGCGCCGGTGCGCGGCCCCTCGGGGAGGGCGAGGCCGGCCCGCTCCAGCACCTCGGCCAGGGCGGCGGTCCAGCGGCCCTCCAGGGCTGCCCAGTCGATGCCGTCGAGCCCCTCCACCGGCTGGAACATCTCTCCGGTGAACTTCCACAGGGCGTCCAGGGCGGCGCGCATCCGGCGCCGGCTCTCCTCGGTGCCGTCGCCGAGGCGGAGCGTCCACTGCACCGCGTGGTCGCGGTGGTAGGCGGTCTCCTTGACGGCCTTCGCGGCGAGCCCGGCGAAGGGGCCGTCCCCGGCGGCGAGGTCCGTGTGCAGTTCGTGCTGGTACAGGCTGAAGTACAGCTGACGGGCGATGGTGTGCGCGAAGTCCCCGTTCGGCTGCTCGACGAGCTGGAGGTTGCGGAAGGACCGCTCCTCGCGGAGGAAGGCCATCTCGTCCTCGTCGCCCGCCATGGACAGCAGGAAGCGGGCCTGGCCGAGCAGGTCGAGCGCGATGTTGGCGAGGGCGACCTCCTCCTCCAGCTCGGGGGCGTGGCCGGCCCATTCGCCGAGGCGGTGCGAGAGGATCAGCGCGTCGTCGCCGAGGGCGAGGGCGGCGGAGACGGCGGTGCCGGTGGCGGTCACAGGTGGCTCACCCCCTCCGGGATGTCGTAGAAGGTCGGGTGCCGGTACGCCTTGTCGGCGGCGGGCGCGAAGAAGGGGTCGCGCTCGTCCGGCGAGGAGGCGGTGATCTCGGCGGAGGGCACCACCCAGATGGAGACGCCCTCGCTGCGCCGGGTGTACAGGTCGCGGGCGTTGCGCAGGGCCATCTCGGCGTCCGGCGCGTGGAGGCTGCCCGCGTGCGTGTGCGACAGACCTCGCCGCGAGCGCACGAACACCTCCCACAGCGGCCAGTTCTGCGTCATACCCGTGCCTCCTCGTTCCGTTCCGCCGCGGCCGGTGCCGCCGCGTGCTTGCGTGCGTAGGCCGCGGCGGCCTCGCGGACCCACGCGCCCTCCTCGTGCGCCCGGCGGCGCTGGCTCAGCCGCTGCTCGTTGCAGGGGCCGTTGCCCTTGAGGACGTCCCAGAACTCCGCCCAGTCGATCGGTCCGAAGTCGTAGTGCCCGCGCTCCTCGTTCCACTTCAGGTCCGGGTCGGGCAGGGTCAGGCCGAGGGTCTCGGCCTGGGGGACGGCGATGTCCACGAACCGCTGGCGCAGCTCGTCGTTGGAGTGGCGCTTGATCCGCCAGGCCATGGACTGCGCCGAGTGCGCCGACTCGTCGTCCGGCGGGCCGAACATCATCAGCGAGGGCCACCACCAGCGGTCCACCGCGTCCTGCGCCATCGCGTGCTGCTCCGGGGTGCCCTTCGAGAGGGCGAGGAGGAGCTCGAAGCCCTGGCGCTGGTGGAAGGACTCCTCCTTGCAGATGCGGACCATCGCGCGGGCGTACGGGCCGTAGGAGCAACGGCACAGCGGCACCTGGTTGGTGATCGCCGCGCCGTCCACGAGCCAGCCGATCGCGCCGACGTCCGCCCACGTCAGCGTGGGGTAGTTGAAGATCGACGAGTACTTCTGCCGGCCGGAGTGCAGCTTGTCGAGCAGCTCGTCCCGGCTGGTGCCGAGGGTCTCGGCCGCGCTGTACAGGTACAGGCCGTGCCCGGCCTCGTCCTGCACCTTGGCCATGAGGATCGCCTTGCGCCGCAGTGAGGGCGCGCGCGTGATCCAGTTGGCCTCGGGCTGCATGCCGATGATCTCGGAGTGCGCGTGCTGCGCCATCTGGCGGACGAGCGAGGCACGGTACTCCTCGGGCATCCAGTCCCGCGGCTCGACGCGCTCGTCGGCCGCGACCGCGGCGTCGAAGGCCGCCGCGAGCTGTGCTCCGAGGTCAGCCCCGAGGCCCGAGTCCTGCCCCGATTCCGGGGTCACTGCCACCATCCCGGCCCCCTGCCAGAGTCCTTTGACCGCCCGACCGACCGATCGTTCGGTTCATGCTCTTCAATGGTGAGACGGCGCCCCGTAGGGTGTCAACCTCTGAGGTCGACCCTGTGGACGGCGAAACGATCGGGGCGGGATGGAAGCGAACGGGCGCGAGGCCGCGGAGGAGCCCCTTCCACCCGATCCGCCGCCGCCCGTCCGGGCGCCCGGCATCGCCGGCCTCGGCACCCCCGGCCGCGTCGTCGCCTCGGCTGCCCTGGCCGCCGTCGCCCTCACCGCCTGCGCGCACCTCGCGGCCGTCTTCCTGCACGTCGCCCCGGCCAACACGCTCAGCAAGCGGCACGCGGGGGCCGTGGACGCCTGGATCTACCCCGAGTTCGAGCAGAACTGGAAGCTCTTCGCCCCCAACCCCCTCCAGCAGAACATCGCCGTCGAGGCGCGCGCCCAGGTCCGCACCCGCGACGGCGGCCTCGTCACCGAGGAGTGGCGCGACCTCTCCGCCGAGGACGGCAAGGCCATCCGGCACAGCTTCTTCCCCAGCCACACCCGCCAGAACGAGCTGCGGCGGGCCTGGGACTTCTTCACCGCCTCGCACGACGAGGAGGACCAGCCCGTCGGCGAGCGCGGCGGACTGTCGGAGCAGTACCTCAAGCGGATCGCGCTGAACCGGCTGCGGGCCGCCCGCCCCGCCGACGGCGGCGAGATCGTCCGGGTCCAGCTGCGCTCCGCCACGCGTGCCGTCGAGGCCCCCGCGTGGAGCGACGAGGAGACCGACACCCGCACCCACCACCGGGAGCTGTCGTGGTGGACGGTGTGAGGAGGGCCCGGGCCGCCGCCGGCCGCGCCCTGGCCCGCGCCACCGGGGAGGCGCTCGGCCCCTACCAGAGCGCCGTCGTCCGCATCGGCTTCGCGACGACCTGGCTGTGCTTCCTGCTGCGCGAGTTCCCCCACCGGCACGAGCTGTACGGGCCCGACGGCCCGTGGAGCTGGGAGCTGGCCCGGCGGCTCGTCGACTCCAACCACGCCTTCACCGTCCTGCTGTGGTCGGACTCGGCCCTGTGGTTCGAGGCCGTGTACGCGCTGTCGGCGGCGTCGAGCGCCCTGCTCGCCCTGGGCTGGCGTACCAGGGCGGTGTCCGCCGTGTTCGCGGCCGGGGTGCTGTCCCTGCAGAACCGCAGCGTGTTCATGGGCGACGGCGGGGACAACGTCATCCACCTGATGGCGATCTACCTGGTCCTGACCCGGTGTGCGCAGGTGTGGTCGCTGGACGCGCGCCGGGCGCGGCGGCACGGCTCGGCCTCCGCCGGGGCGGCCGGGCCGGTGCTGTGGGGCCTCCTCGGCGCGGTGTTCGCGTTCGGCACGGTGACCGGGCGGCTCGGCTACGGCTGGGTCGCCGCCTTCGCCGCCCTGTGGGTCGTCTGCGCCGTGTGGTGGACGGCCGACCGGTACGAGCCGCGCAGCGAGGCCCGGGCCGTCCTCGACGTCCTCGCGAACACGGTGCACAACGCCGGCATGCTCGTCATCGCGGCCGAGGTGTGCCTGATCTACGCGACCGCCGGCTGGTACAAGGTCCAGGGGTCGCGGTGGCAGGACGGGACCGCGCTGTACTACCCGCTCGGCCTCGACTACTTCAGCCCCTGGCCGGAGCTGTCGTCGCTGCTGGCGGGCAGCGGCACGCTGGTGATGCTGCTGACGTACGGGACGGTCGCGGTGCAGGTGGCGTTCCCGTTCACGGTCTTCCAGCGGCGTGTGAAGAACGTCCTGCTCGCCGTGATGGTGCTGGAGCACGCGGGCATCGCGGTGCTGCTGGGGCTGCCGTTCTTCTCCATGGCGATGATCGCCGCCGACGCGGTGTTCCTGCCGACCGCGTTCCTGCTGTGGCTCGGGGCGCGGGCCGCAGGCGCGCGCACCGGGCTCGCGCGGCGGCTGCGCCGGGCGCGGCCGGGCGGCGGACCGGACGCCGCGGTCCTCCCCTCGCAGCGGGCCCCCGGCGGCGGGGCGGGGACCGGCCCCGGTCCCGCTCCGCCGGATGTGCGCACCGCGGGGTGAGCGCGGCGCCGTAGGGTCGGGGCATGAGCGACGAGACGGTGCGGGAGTGGCAGGCGGGGCTGGAGCAGGACGGGCTCGTGCTGCTCGACGGATTCCACGCCCTCAAGCACGCCCTGCGGTTCGGTGCGGACGTGCGGATCGCCGTGGCCCGGGACCCCGGCGCCGCCCTCGCACTGGCCGCGCAGCTCGCCCCCGACGTCCTCGACGACGTACGGCGGCTGCTGCGCCCCGCCGACCTGCGCGGGCTCCTCGCCCGCGTGCACCCCACCGGGGTCGCCGCCCTCGCCGTACGGCCGGACGCGGCGCGGGGGCGGGCCCTGCTGGACCGGCGGCCGCGGAGCGCGCCCGTGGTGGTGCTGGACAACCCCCGCAACCTCGGGAACGTCGGAGCCGTGGTCCGGCTGGCCGCCGGCTTCGGAGCCACGGGCGTGGTGACCCGCGGCGACCTCGACCCCTGGCACCCGAACGTGGTCCGGGCCGGCGCCGGGCTGCACTACGCGACGACCGTGGACCGGGTCACCCTCGACACCCTGCCCGAGGGCCCCCTGTACGCGCTCGACCCGGAGGGCGAGGACATCCGCGCCCTCGCCCTCCCGGACGACGCCCTGCTGGCCTTCGGCTCCGAGCGCCACGGCATCTCGCCCGAGCTGCGCGCCCGCGCCGACCACCTGGTGTCGCTGCCGATGAGGCCCCAGGTGTCCAGCTACAACCTGGCCACCAGCGTGGCCATGTCCCTCTTCCACTGGGGCGGGCCCAAGGCCGGCTGAGCCTGCCCCTGCCCTACCCCTGCCCCCGCCGCAGCCGTCAGGCCTGGCGGCGGACCTCCACCATGCGGAACCGGTTCGCGACGAACGCCCCGTCGCACAGCGCCGCGTTCGCCGCGGGGTTGCCGCCGGAGCCGTGGAAGTCGGAGAAGGCGGCCGTCTGGTTGACGTACACCCCGCCGGTCAGGTTCAGCGACAGCTGCGCCGACTCCTCCAGGCAGACCTCCTCGACGGCCCGCTCGGTGTCCGCCGAGGTGGTGTACGCGCCCACCGTCATGGCGCCCTTCTCGCGGACCGTGCGCCGCAGCAGTTCCAGGGCGTCCGCCGTGGAGTCCACGGCGACCGCGAAGGAGACCGGGCCGAAGCACTCGGAGAGGTAGGGCGCCGCGTCGTCCGGCTTGGCCGCGTCCAGCTTCACCATGACCGGGGTGCGGACCACGGCGTCAGGGAAGTCGGGGTTCGCGACCTCGCGGGAGGCGAGGGCCACCTCGCCGAGCCCGGCCGCCGCCTCCAGCCGGGCCTTGACGTCCGGATTGACCAGGGCGCCGAGCAGGGCGTTGGCCCGGGCGTCGTCCCCGAGGAGGCCGCCGACCGAGGCCGCGAGGTCCGCGACGACCTCGTCGTAGGTCTTGCGGCCGGCGTCGGTGTCGATGCCGTCGCGCGGGATCAGCAGGTTCTGCGGGGTCGTGCACATCTGGCCGCTGTACAGGGACAGCGAGAAGGCCAGGTTCGCCAGCATGCCCTTGTAGTCGTCCGTGGAGTCGACGACGACCGTGTTGACGCCGGCCTTCTCCGTGTAGACCTGAGCCTGGCGGGCGTTGGCCTCCAGCCAGTCGCCGAACTCCGTGGAGCCCGTGTAGTCGATCACCTTGATCTCGGGGCGGACCGCGAGGGCCTTGGCGATGCCCTCGCCGGGGCGCTCGGCCGCCAGCGCCACCAGGTTCGGGTCGAAGCCGGCCTCCGCCAGGACGGTACGGGCCGCCTGCACGGTCAGGGCGAGCGGGAGGACCGCGCGCGGGTGGGGCTTGACCAGCACCGGGTTGCCGGTGGCGAGGGAGGCGAAGAGGCCCGGGTAGCCGTTCCACGTGGGGAAGGTGTTGCAGCCGATCAGCAGGGCGATGCCGCGCGGGACTGCCTTGAAGGTCTTGTCCAGCCGGAGCGGGTCACGCTTCCCCTGCGGCTTGGACCAGGCGGCCTCGCCGGGCACGCGGGTCTGCTCCGCGTACGCGTACGCCACGGCCTCCAGGCCGCGGTCCTGGGCGTGGGGGCCGCCCGCCTGGAACGCCATCATGAAGGCCTGGCCGCTGGTGTGCATCACCGCGTGCGCGAACTCGTGCGTCCGGGCGCTGATCCGGGCCAGGATCTCGATGCAGACCAGGGCGCGCGCCTCCGGGCCGGCATCCCGCCAGGCGGCCATGCCCGCCTTCATCGCGGGCAGCAGCACGTCCATGTCGGCGTGCGGGTACTCCACGCCCAGCTCCGGGCCGTACGGGGAGACCTCGCCGCCGGTCCAGCCGTCCGTCCCCGGCTGGTCCAGCTCCAGGCGCGTGCCCCGCAGCGCCTCGAAGGCCGCCAGGCCGTCGGCCGGGGCGGTCTCGCCGTAGGCCTTGGGGTGCTCCGGGTGCGGGGACCAGTACGCGCGGCTGCGGATGGCCTCCAGCGCCTGGTCGAGGGTGGGCCGGTGCCGGGCGGAGAGCTCCGACAGGGCGGTCGTCTGGGGGCGGGTGGGCTCGGCGGCCATCAGGGACCAACTCCTCGTTGAGCCGGGCAAGATCGGACTGGATCGCGGCTGGGTTCAGGCAAGGGCGGGTGAAGACGAGCAGACTGGAGTTAGAGTAACCGAACGATCGGTCGGGACAAGAGGGCCCGACCGGCCTGTGGACAACCCGGTGCGGGAGGATCAGGACATGACAGCAATCGAGCGGTCCCGCACCGTGGCGGTCGTCGGCGCGGGCACCATGGGCCAGGGAATCGCCCAGGTCGCCCTGCTGGCGGGCCACCGCGTCCTGGTCCACGACGTGAGCGCCGGCCTCGCCGCCGACGCCGTCGGCATCGTCCGGGACCGCGTGGAGCGGATGGCGGCCAAGGGCCGCATCGAGCGCGCCGAGGCCGCAGACGCGGCCGCCCGGATCGGATCCGCGGCCACCCTGGCCGACCTCGCGGACGCCGCCCTGGTCATCGAGGCCGTCGTCGAGGACACCGCAGTCAAGCGGGCGCTGTTCGCCGCCCTCGAAGAGGTGGTCGCGCCGGACGCGCTGCTCGCCACGAACACCTCCTCCCTCTCCGTCACCGAGCTCGCGGGAGGCCTCGCCCACCCGGGCCGCTTCCTCGGCCTGCACTTCTTCAACCCGGCCCCGCTGCTCCCGCTCGTCGAGGTGGTCAGCGGCTTCGCGACCGACCCGGCCGCCGCCGAGTCCGCGTACCGCACCGTCCTCGGCTGGGGGAAGACGCCGGTGCGCTGCGCCGACACCCCCGGCTTCATCGTCAACCGGATCGCCCGGCCCTTCTACGCCGAGGCCTTCGCCGTGTACGAGGAGCAGGGCGCGGACCCGGCGACGATCGACGCCGTGCTCCGCGAGTGCGGCGGCTTCCGGATGGGGCCCTTCGCGCTGACCGACCTGATCGGCCAGGACGTCAACGAGGCCGTCACGCGCTCCGTGTGGGAGTCCTTCCACCACAGCCCGAAGTTCACCCCCTCGCTCGCGCAGCGCCGCCTGGTCCAGTCGGGCCGCCTCGGCCGCAAGTCGGGGCACGGCTGGTTCCCGTACGGGCCGGACGCACAGCTTCCGCAGCCGCACACCGCCGCGCCCGAGGAGGCGCCGGAGAAGGTGACCGTCGTCGGCGACCTCGGGCCGGCCGCGGAGCTGGTGGACCTGATCGAGGAGGCCGGCGTGGCCGTCACGGCCGCCGGCAGCGGGGGCCCGTACATCCAGCTGCCCGGCGAGGGCCAGCTGGTCCTCGCCGACGGCAGGACGTCCGTCGAGTTCACCGACGTCGTCTACTTCGACCTCTCGCCGGACTACCGCGGCGCCGCCCGGATCGCCCTGTCCGCCTCGGCGGACACGAGCGAGCGCACCCTCGCCGAGGCCGTCGGCCTCTTCCAGCGGCTCGGCAAGCAGGTCTCCGTCATCGGCGACGTGCCCGGCATGATCGTGGCCCGCACGGTCGCGATGCTGATCGACCTCACCGCGGACGCCGTCGCCCGCGGCGTCGCCACCGCCGAGGACATCGACACCGCGATGAAGCTGGGCGTGAACTACCCGCTCGGCCCGCTGGAATGGCACCGCCGCCTCGGCCGCGACTGGGCCTACGACCTGCTGCACCACCTGGACGAGCGCTGCCCGGGCGGTCGGTACGCACCCTCCCTCGCGCTGTTCAGGCTCGGCTACGCCGAGGACGCGGCGGACGCCGGCGAGGCCGGGGACGGCGCGGACGGGCAGGACGGGGACGGCGCATGACCACCGCCAGGCGCGACACCTACACCCCGGAGAGCCTCCTCTCCGTGGCGGTCCAGGTCTTCAACGAGCGCGGCTACGACGGCACCTCCATGGAGCACCTCTCCAAGGCGGCGGGCATCTCGAAGTCCTCGATCTACCACCACGTCGCGGGCAAGGAGGAGCTCCTGCAGCGCGCCGTCAGCCGGGCCCTGGACGGGCTGTTCTCCGTCCTCGACGAGCCCGGCGCGGTACGCGGCCGGGCGGTGGAGCGCGTGGAGTACGTGACCCGGCGCACCGTCGAGGTGCTGGTCGACGAACTGCCGTACGTGACGCTGCTGCTGCGGGTGCGGGGCAACACGCGCACCGAGCGGTGGGCGCTGGAGCGGCGCCGCGAGTTCGACCACCAGGTCGCGGAGCTGCTGAAGGCCGCCGCGGCGGACGGCGACCTGCGCGCGGACGTGGACATCAGGCTGGCCACGCGCCTGCTGTTCGGCATGGTGAACTCGCTCGTCGAGTGGTACCGGCCGCACCCGGGGACCACCCCCGGCCAGCTGGCCGACGCGGTCGTCCACATGGCCTTCGACGGGCTGCGCACCGCCCGGCCGTAGCGGACTGGGTCCTTCCGTCCTGGCCTGCGGTTTTTGGCCGAAAAATTGTGCGATCAACAGGGCTCGGCGGCATGTACGCTGGGCCCGACTCGATCCTGAGCGCGTTCAAAAATCATCATGGGGGGCCGGTGCGCAACCGCCGTCTTGTCATCTCCGCTGCCGTCGTTGCGGCGGCCAGCTTCGGAACGGTCCTGGTGCCCGCAGCGGCGCAGGCCGCTCCCGTCCGACCCGCGGCCAAGGGGGGGCCTGCCGGGGGCGTGGACGCCGGCCCGCTGGCCAAGCCCGAGGCCAAGACCTTCCACAGCCCGGCCGAGCGGTCGGTCCGCAAGGCCCTGCCCGGCACGAAGGGCAAGGCGGGAGCAGGTGCGGAGGCCGGCGCCACCGCGCAGTCCGACGCCACGGCGCAGGCGGAGCCCGCCCCCGCCGCCAACGAGGAGCTGGCCGTCGTCCTGAACGGCCGCACCACCACCGCCCACGGCGTCGAGCTGCAGGCGGCGATCATCAGCGCCCCCGGCACCACCCTCAAGGTCACCTTCGACTGGGGCGACGGAACCGTCGAGACCGCCGACGGCCTGCCCGGCCTGGAGGTCAAGCGCGAGCACCGCTACGCCGAGGTGGGCGAGTACAACGTCAAGGTGACGGTGACCGACGCGGCGAACAACGCCCAGGTCGTGAACGAGGTCCCGCTCTCGACCAGCGGCTCGGACTTCACCCCGCACACCCCGACCCGCCTGCTGGACACCCGTACCGGCGGCGGCAAGGTCGCGCCCTACACCTCCACCCGGGTGAAGATCGCCGGGAACGCGAAGATCCCGGCCGGCGCCACCGCGGTCGCCCTGAACGTCACCGTCACCAACACCGCCACGGGCGGCCACGTCACCGCCTTCCCCGGCGGCGGCAAGCGCCCGACCACCTCGAACCTCAACTTCGAGGCGGGCCAGACCGTCCCGAACATGGTGATCGTGCCGGTCGGCAAGGACGGGACCGTCGAGCTGTACAACGGCGGCTGGGAGGCGGTGGACCTCATCGCCGACGTCACCGGCTACTTCAGCCGCAGCGCCTCCAGCGGCTTCACGCCGATGACGCCGGTCCGCACCGTCGACACCCGCTCCGGCCTCGGCGCGCCGCGCGGCCAGGTCGCCGGCCGGGCCAGCTTCTCCACCCAGCTCGGCGGCCTGTACGTGCCCTCGAACGCCACCGCCGTGGCCCTGAACGTGACGGCGACCGCCCCGCGCGAGGCCGGCCACCTGACCGTCTACCCGAGCGGCCAGGCGGCCCCGAACACCTCGAACGTGAACTTCACGGCCGGGCAGACGGTCGCCAACTCGGTGATCGTCCCGGTCGGCTCCGACGGCCGGATCAGCGTCATGAACGGCGCCTGGGCGGGCGTCGACGTCATCGTCGACGTGGTCGGCTACTACAGCCCCGACAGCTCGGGCGCCTTCATGGCCACCACCCCGCACCGCCGCCTGGACACCCGCGAGTGGGGCAGCGGCCCGCTGCCCGGCCAGGACTACATCTGGATGGACATCTCCCACGGGGAGCCGGGCATCGCCGGGTACGTGCTGAACACGACGGTGACCAACACCCGCGACAGCGGCTTCCTCTCCGTCGCCCCCGACGTCAACTCGCCGGCGTCCTACTTCGACAACACGGCCGTCTGGCAGGACCCGCCGCGGTCCTCGTCGCTGAACTTCACGCCGGGCAAGACGGTCCCGAACCTGGTGCAGGCGAGCTCCGGCGGCACCAACGGCACCATCGACCTCTGGAACCAGAGCTTCGGCGACATCGACCTGATCGTCGATATGTTCGGGTACTACGAGACGAAGTGACCCGGTGAAACGGCGCCCCGGAGGCAGGCCCGCGAGGCCGCCTCCGGGGCGCCGCCGTGTCCGGTGCAGGACCGGCGGGGCGGTCACTCCTCCGCGATGGCCCGGGCTCCGCCGCCGGGGCCCGCATCGAGCAGGTCGGTCTCCTCGAAGACCAGCAGGGTGCGCGTCGAGAGCACCTCCGGGATCGCCTGGAGGCGGGTGAGGACCAGTTCGCGCAGGGTGCGGTTGTCGGGCGTGTGGACCAGCAGCAGGACGTCGAAGTCGCCGCTGACCAGCGCGATGTGGGCCGCGCCCGGCAGCTCGCGGAGCTTCTCGCGGACCGTCCGCCACGAGTTCTGCACGATCTTCAGCGTGATGTAGGCGGAGGCGCCCTGGCCCGCCCGCTCGTGGTTGACGCGCGCCGTGAACCCGCGGATCACGCCGTCGTCGATGAGCCGGTTGATGCGGGCGTAGGCGTTCGCCCGGGACACGTGCACCTGCTCGGCGACCGACCGTATGGAGGCCCGTCCGTCCGCCTGGAGCAGCCGCATGATCGAGCGGTCGATCGGGTCCAGTGGGCGGGGAGGGGCCTGAGGGGCGGGAGCGGCACCTCCGGCCGGGGCGGGTGCGGATCCCGCTGCGGAGCCCGCCGCGGCCATTTGTTCATCCGGCATTGCCCACTGCCTCCCTGTCCTGGACGTCCTGCATCCATCCCAGGGCCCCGGCGCCACTTTGTCCACAGCCTGCACCCGCCTGTAGCCAAATTGCGCCATCGACCGAACAATCGGTTGGTGAGGCGCCTCACACCCGTGGCCGCGCCCCTCCCCCAGCCCACCCGCTGGGCGGTACCCCAGCCCGCTTCCCATGAGGAGGTGTACGCCGCCATGACGGTCCAAGAGCTGCCCGGCGCAGGTGCGTCCCACCGGTCGACCCCGCCGCCCGCCTGGAGGCCCCGTACGGACGCCGCTCCGCTGCTCCCGGACCCCGAGCCGTACCGGGTGCTGGGCACCCCGGCCGCGGAGAAGCTCGACGCCGACCTGATGCGCCGCTGCCACGCGGAACTGGTCCGCGGCCGCCGCTACAACGCGCAGGCCACCGCGCTGACCCGGCAGGGCCGGCTCGCCGTCTACCCCTCCACCGTCGGCCAGGAGGCCTGCGAGATCGCGGCCGCCCTGGTCCTCCAGGAGCAGGACTGGCTCTTCCCGAGCTACCGCGACACCCTGGCAGCCGTGGCGCGCGGCCTGGACCCCGTCCAGGCGCTGACCCTGCTGCGCGGCGACTGGCACACCGGCTACGACCCGCGCGAGCACCGCATCGCCCCCCTCAGCACCCCGCTCGCCACCCAGCTCCCGCACGCGGTCGGCCTGGCCCACGCGGCCCGGCTGCGCGGCGACGACGTGGTGGCGCTCGCCATGGTCGGCGACGGCGGCACCAGCGAGGGCGACTTCCACGAGGCCCTGAACTTCGCGGCCGTCTGGAAGGCCCCGGTGGTCTTCCTCGTCCAGAACAACGGCTTCGCGATCTCCGTCCCGCTGTCCAAGCAGACGGCCGCCCCGACCCTGGCGCACAAGGCCGTCGGCTACGGCATGCCCGGCCGCCTGGTCGACGGCAACGACATCGCCGCCGTCCACGAGGTGCTGTCCGAGGCCGTCCGGCGGGCCCGCTCGGGCGGCGGCCCGACCCTGGTCGAGGCCGTCACCTACCGCATCGAAGCCCACACGAACGCCGACGACGCGACCCGCTACCGCGGGGACGCCGAGGTCGAGGCATGGAAGGCGCACGACCCCGTGGCACTGCTGGAGCGCGAGCTGACCGCCCGCGGGATCCTGGACGAGCAGGCCGTCCAGGCGGCCAGGGACGCCGCCGAGGAGATGGCGGCCGACCTGCGCGAGCGGATGAACGCCGACCCGGTCCTGAACCCGATGGACATCTTCGCGCACGTCTACGCGGAGCAGACCGGCCGGCTGCGCGAGCAGGCGGACATGCTGCGCGCCGAGCTCGACGCGGAGGAGCAGTCGTGACGACGGTGGCGGCGAAGCCCGCGACGATGGCGCAGGCCCTGAACCGGGCCATGCGCGACGCGATGGCCGCGGATCCGGCGGTGCACGTGATGGGCGAGGACGTCGGCACCCTCGGCGGCGTCTTCCGCATCACCGACGGGCTCGCCAAGGAGTTCGGGGAGGACCGCTGCACGGACACCCCGCTCGCCGAGGCCGGCATCCTGGGCACGGCGGTCGGCATGGCCATGTACGGCCTGCGGCCGGTCGTGGAGATGCAGTTCGACGCGTTCGCCTACCCGGCGTTCGAGCAGCTCGTCTCGCACGTGGCGCGGATGCGCAACCGCACCCGCGGCGCGATGCCCCTGCCGATCACCATCCGCGTGCCCTACGGCGGCGGCATCGGCGGCGTCGAGCACCACAGCGACTCCTCCGAGGCCTACTACACGGCCACCCCCGGGCTGCACGTGGTGACCCCGGCGACCGTCGAGGACGCGTACGGGCTGCTGCGCGCGGCCATCGCCAGCGACGACCCGGTCGTCTTCATGGAGCCGAAGCGGCTCTACTGGTCGAAGGCCGACTGGAACCCCGAGGCCCCGGCCGGCGTGCCCGGCATCGGCAAGGCGCTCGTCCGCCGCGCCGGCACCGGCGCCACCCTGATCACGTACGGGCCGTCGCTGCCGGTGTGCCTGGAGGCGGCCGAGGCGGCGCGCGAGGAGGGCTGGGACCTGGAGGTCCTCGACCTGCGCTCGCTGGTTCCGTTGGACGAGGAGGCGGTCGTCGCCTCGGTGCGCCGCACCGGGCGCGCCGTGGTGGTCCACGAGGCGAACGGCTTCGGCGGCCCCGGTGCGGAGATCGCCGCCCGCATCCAGGAGAAGTGCTTCCACCACCTGGAGGCGCCGGTGCTGCGTGTGACGGGCTTCGACATCCCGTACCCGCCGCCGATGCTGGAGAAGCACCACCTGCCCGGTGTGGACCGGATCCTGGACACCGTGGCCCGCCTCCAGTGGGAGGACTGATGGCGCAGGTGATGGAGTTCAAGCTCCCCGACCTCGGGGAGGGACTGACCGAGGCCGAGATCGTCCGCTGGCTGGTCGCGGTCGGCGACGTCGTCGCCGTCGACCAGCCCGTGGTCGAGGTCGAGACGGCCAAGGCGATGGTGGAAGTGCCGTGCCCTTACGGCGGTGTCGTCACCGCCCGCTTCGGGGAGGAGGGCACGGAACTCCCCGTCGGAGCACCGCTGATCACGGTGGCGGTGGGTGCGGGCGCGGGTGACGCGGCCGGCGCCGGCACGGTGCAGGAGCCGGAGGAGTCCGGTTCGGGCAACGTCCTGGTCGGCTACGGCACGGACCACTCGCGCACGGCGCGTCGGAGGCGGGTGCGACCCGCCTCCGCGGCTCCGGCCCCCGCTCCCGCCGCCCCCGCGGCCCCTCCGGCCCCTCCGGCCCCTCCGGCCCCAGCGGCCGCTCCGGCCGCGCCTGCCGTCCGGCCCGCCGGGCCGGTGCCCGTCATCTCGCCGCTGGTGCGCAAGCTGGCCCGCGACAACGGGATCGACCTGCGGGTCCTGACCGGGTCCGGGCCCGAAGGCCTGATCCTGCGCGCGGACGTCGAGGCGGCGCTCCGGGCGCCGGCCGCCGTCTCCGCCGCACCCGCCGTTGCTCCGGCGACCGCCGCCGCGGCGCCGGCCGGCGCCGAGCGGATCCCGCTCAAGGGGCTGCGCGGCGCGGTCGCCGACAAGCTCTCGCGCAGCCGGCGCGAGATCCCCGACGCGACCTGCTGGGTCGACGCCGACGCGACCGAGCTGATGGCGGCGCGCGCGGCGATGAACGCCGCGGGCGGCCCGAAGGTCTCGGTGCTGGCCCTGCTGGCCCGGATCTGCACGGCGGCGCTGGCCCGCCACCCGGAGCTCAACTCCACGGTCGACCTCGCGGCGAACGAAATCGTCCGCCTGCCCTCCGTGCACCTGGGCTTCGCCGCCCAGACGGAGCGCGGCCTGGTCGTCCCGGTCGTCCGCGACGCCCACGAGCGCAGCGCGGAGTCGCTGACGGCGGAGTTCGCGCGGCTGACCGAGCTGGCGCGCACCGGGAAGCTCGCCCCGTCCGACCTGACGGGCGGCACCTTCACCCTGAACAACTACGGGGTGTTCGGGGTGGACGGCTCGACGCCGATCATCAACCACCCGGAGGCCGCGATGCTCGGGGTCGGCCGGATCACCCCGAAGCCGTGGGTGCACCGGGGCGAGCTCGCCGTCCGCCAGGTCGTGCAGCTGTCCTTCACCTTCGACCACCGGGTGTGCGACGGCGGCACGGCGGGCGGCTTCCTCCGGTACGTCGCCGACTGCGTGGAGAACCCGGCGGTGCTGCTGCGCACCCTGTAGGCCCGCCCGCGGGCGGGGCGGCCGGTCCGGGCGGGGGTCAGACCGCCCGGACCGGCGCGCTGCCGCGCCCTGCCCCCGGCCCCCGCGGTGCGCGGCGGGCTCAGACGGCCAGCAGCACCTTGCCGACGTGGGCGCCGGACTCCACCAGCCGGTGGGCCTCGGCGGCCTCGCGCATCGGCAGCACGGTGTGGACGACGGGCCGGACGCGGCCGGCCGCCACCAGCGGCCACACGTGCTCCCGTACGGCCGCGACGATCGCGGCCTTCTCCTCCCGGGGCCGCGCCCGCAGCGTCGTCCCGGCGACCGCGGCCCGCTTGGCGAGCAGTGCGCCGAGGTTCAGCTCGGCCTTCACACCGCCCTGGAGGCCGATCACGACGAGCCGCCCGTTCACGGCGAGGGCGTCGACGTTCCGTGCGAGGTACTTGGCGCCGATGATGTCCAGGATGACGTCGGCCCCGGCGCCGCCGGTCGCGGCCTTCACCTCCGCCGCGAAGTCCTGCGTCCGGTAGTCGATCAGGATGTCGGCGCCGAGCTCCCTGCAGCGGGCGAGCTTCTCGGGGCCGCCCGCGGTGACCGCCACCGTTGCCCCGGCCGCCTTCGCCAGCTGGACGGCCATGGTGCCGATGCCGCTCGCACCGCCGTGCACCAGCACGGTCTCGCCGGGGCGCAGGTGGGCGACCATGAAGAGATTCGACCAGACGGTGCAGGCGGCCTCGGGCAGGGCCGCGGCCGTCGCCAGGTCGGTGCCCGCGGGGACGGGCAGCAGCTGGCCGGCGGGGACGGCGACCCGCTCCGCGTAGCCGCCGCCGCTGAGCAGGGCGCACACCTCGTCCCCGACGGCCCAGCCGGACACGCCGGGCCCGACGGCGGCGATCCGCCCCGAGCACTCCAGGCCGGGGTGGGGGGAGGCGCCGGGCGGCGGGTCGTAGAAGCCCTGCCGCTGGAGGAGGTCGGCGCGGTTCACCGCGCTCGCGGCGACGTCGACGAGGACCTCTCCCTCGCCCGCCACCGGGTCGGGTGCCCGGTCCCAGACGAGGGCCTCGGGACCGCCGGGCTGCTCGATCGTGATCGCATGCATGGCCCGGAGCGTACGCCAGCCCCGCCCCGGGCCGGTCCGTGCAGCGGTGTGCTCAGCCGGTCGGGCCGAGGTTGATCGGGGGCTGGGCCGGCGGGGCGGCGCGCACGATGGTGATCAGACGGTCGGTCAGCTGGAGGGGACTGGCGTGCGGGTCGGTGTACGGCAGCAGCCGGTGCCCGCGCAGTACGCTGACGACCAGGTCCTCGGTCTCCCGGACCCCCTTGCCGACCTCGGACTTCTTCACGGGCCGCTCCACGATGTCGAGGCCGCTGCCCTGCTGGATGAGGTCCTCCATCACCTCGCCGGAGCTGGGGCTCAGCACCGACAGCCCGAGGAGCCGCCCGGCCGCGCTCGCGCTGGTGATGACCGCGTCGGCGCCCGACTGTCGCAGCAGCGGCGCGTTCTCCTCCTCGCGGACCGCCGCGACGATCTTCGCGCCGCGGTTCATCTGCCGGGCCGTCAGGGTCACGAGGACCGCGGTGTCGTCGCGCTGGGTGGCGATGATGACCTGGCGCGCCTTCTGGAGTTCCGCGCGCAGCAGGACGTCGGAGCGGGTCGCGTCGCCCACGACGCCGGTGAGGCCCTCGGAGTTGGCGATCTCGATGACCTTGGAGCTGGGGTCGACGATGACGACCTGCTCCTTCTGGAGTCCCGTGGCCAGCAGTGTCTGGAGGGCCGAGCGGCCCTTGGTGCCGAAGCCGACCACGACCGTGTGCTCGCGCAAGTTTTTCCTCCAGCGGCTCAGCCGCCACTCTTCCCTGGTGCGCTCCGTGAGCACTTCCAGGGTGGTACCCACCAGGATGATCAGGAAGAGCACGCGCAGCGGCGTGATCAGCAGGATGTTGATCAGGCGGGCGCTGTCGCTGTACGGCACGATGTCGCCGTAGCCCGTCGTCGACAGGGTCACCGTCGCGTAGTAGAAGCAGTCGAGCAGGTCGACCGTCTCGTTCGCGTTGTCGTGGTAGCCGTCCCGGTCGAGCCAGACGATCAGCACCGTCAGGAGCAGGACGAACAGCGCCATCAGCAGCCGCTTGGCGACCTGCCGGAGCGGCTTCTCCACCACCCTGCGCGGCAGTTTGATGCGGCGTGAGACGAGCTGCTCGTCCGCCGCCCGCGCCATGGCGTCATGGCCGTGCAGTTTCACGTGAAACATCCTCCCGAGACCCACGGCAGGTCGAGGATCTCCAGGTCCTGTCCCGACCGCGCACCGTGCGGCGGTACGACGGCCAGCGCGTCGGCCGCCGCGATGCCGCGCAGCATCGCGGGCCCGTTGTAGCGCAGCGGTACGGCGTGCTCGTCGGTCAGCCGGACCGGGACGAGCCGGGTGTCGTACGGGTGCCCCGGCACGTCGCCCTGGACGGGGGCCCCGTAGCGGGGCCGCAGGCGGCGGCCCGCCAGGGCGCGCAGCAGTGGCTCGGCGAGGGTCAGCAGGCCGGAGACGGCGGCCAGCGGGTTGCCGGGCAGGCCGACCACGTGCCGGCCGTCGGCGGGGTCGCCGAGGCGGGCCAGCAGCATGGGGTGCCCGGGGCGTACGGCCACCCCGTCGACGAGCAGCTCGGCGCCGGCCCGGCGCAGGACCGGGTGGACGTGGTCGACGGGGCCGGAGGCGGTGCCGCCGGTGGTGATGACGACGTCGGCCCCCGAGCCGGTGACCGCCTCCAGCAGCGCCTCGGCGCCGGCGGCGTCGTCCCCGATCCGGCGGGTGGCGGTGACCTCGGCGCCGAGCCGCTCCAGCCAGGGGCCGAGCATGGGGCCGAGGGCGTCGCGGATCAGGCCGTCGTGCGGGCGGCCCTCGGTGAGCAGCTCGTCGCCGAGGACCAGCACCTCGACGCGGGGCCGGGGGCGGGTGGCGAGCTCGTCGTACCCGGCGGCCGCGGCGAGTCCCAGGACGGCGGGGGTGACCAGGGAGCCGGCGGGCAGCAGCAGGTCGCCGGAGCGGCACTCCTGGCCGCGGGGGCGGATGTCCTGGCCGGTGGTGACGGGCCGGTCGGCGTAGAGCTGCCCGCCGGCCTCGCGGGAGTGCTCGCTGCGGAGGACGGCGGTGGTCTCGGCGGGGATCCGGGCGCCGGTGGCGATCCGCACGGCCTCGCCGTCGGCGAGGGGCTCGGGCCGCCCGGAGCCGGCGAGCACGCCGCCGTCGGCGCGGATGGTCCAGGGGCCCGGTCCGGCGACGGCCCATCCGTCCATGGCGGAGGTGTCGAAGGACGGCAGATCGGTGAGGGCGTCCAGGGGCGCCGCGAGGACCTCGCCGAGGGCGTCGGCGAGGGGGACGCGGCGGGTGCGCGGCCGGACGCCGGCGCCGGCGCGGGCGGCGGCGTCACGGGCCTGCGGCCAGGCCGCGGCCCGGTGCCCGCCGCCCCCGGAGCCGCCCGATCCGGCGGGGCCGCTCCCGCCCGATCCGGCGGGGGCGGGGTTGACCAGGGCGAGCGCCTCGTCGAGGGCCCGCATGGCGTGGTCGGCGTCCGTGGGGGTCATTGCGGTGCCGCCCCGTTCTCCCCGGCCCCGGCCTCGGAGGCCCACTGCTGCGCGAGCGCGGCGGCCTTGTGGACAGCCTCGGCCAGGGCGGTGGCCGGGTCGGCCCCCGCGGCCTCGGCGCGCGCCGCTGCGTAGCCGACGAGGAAGGTCGTCAGGGGGGCGGCGGGCCGGGCGACGCCGTGGGCGGCGTCCCGGGCGAGGTCGAGCAGGGCCTTGGTGTCGACGTCGATGTCGATGCCGAGCTCGGCCTTGGCGGCGGTGATCCATTGGTCCAGCACGTTCCCATGCTCCCTGATCGTGGCGCGGGCCGATGCGAGATCGTCCCAGGTGTCGCAGTCGAACGAGGCGAGTGGCCCAGTATCCGTCACGTGGGCCAGAACCAGTTCGGCGGTCAGCGCCCGCAGCGGCAGACCGGTGAGGGTTCCGTGCTCGGCGGCCAGCAGGGCGATCTCGCGGCGCAGCGGCTCGGCCCGGTAGGCGGCGACGAGCGGCTGGTCCCGCCCGGCGCTGTCGCGCAGCAGGGCGCCCTCCGCATCCCCGGTCGGGGCGAGGCGGCCGAGGAGGGCGCGGACCGTGCCGCGGTCGAGGAAGGGCAGGTCGGCGGAGAGGACGAGGACCGTGTCGGCGGTGGTGTGCCGCAGCCCCGCGTCGAGCGCGGCGACGGGGCCCGCGCCGGGCGGGCTCTCCAGGGTCCAGGAGACGGGCCGGGCCGTGGGCCGGCGCCCGCCGACCACCACGGTGGCCGCGGCGTCGGGGCAGGCGTCGAGGACGCGGTCGAGCAGCGTGCGGCCGCCCACCCGCAGACCAGGCTTGTCCGCTCCGCCGAGGCGCCGCGCGGCGCCGCCGGCGAGGACGATCGCGTCGTAGCTCATGCCCACGAGTATGCGCGGACCATGTTCCGCGGTGGGAGCCGCACTTGCCGGACCCTCTGATCTCCCCTGCCGACGGGGCTCCCGCCCGCCCTGGCCGCCCGCCCCGGACACGCGCCCCGGCCGCCCGCCCCGGACACGCGCCCGCGCCGGGCGGGATGCCGGCGGACGGGCCGGCACCGCCCGGCGCGGGCCGGTACGGCAGGGACGGCCGGGGCGGCGGCGCCGCCCGGCTACAGGTAGGGGCCGGAGCGGATCGCGCCGTGCGGCCCGTCGCCCTCGTCGTCGTGCAGGCCGCCGGGCGGCAGCGCGCGGCGCATCTGCTCCAACTGGGCCCGCGCGGCCATCTGCTGTGCGAACAGGGCGGTCTGGATGCCGTGGAACAGGCCTTCCAGCCAGCCCACCAACTGTGCCTGAGCAATCCGCAGTTCCGCCTCGGAGGGCACGGTCTCCTCGGTGAACGGCAGGGAGAGGCGCTCCAGTTCCTCGACGAGCTCCGGAGCCAGGCCGTCCTCCAGCTCCTTCACCGACGCCGCATGGATGTCCTTCAGACGGACCCGGCTGGCCTCGTCCAGAGGTGCTGCGCGCACTTCTTCCAGAAGTTGCTTGATCATGCTGCCGATGCGCATGACCTTGGCGGGCTGTTCGACCATCTCCGTCACCGGGACCTCGCGCGACTCGTCATCGGCGCCGCCGACCGCCATCCCGTCCTGTCCCACGATCAGGACGTGCGGGGGACTGTCCTGCGACCGTTCACTCCTCGGCATCTCCATGCCGGCCATTGTCTCGCACACGTGCGTACGCACACGGTGTGCCCCCGTACGGGCGTGATCCACCCTGTACGGGGGCACCGGCCGTGCGGCACGGGCCGGTCGGGCTCAGCCGGCGGCGCGCCGGGCGATCCCGCTCGCGGACCGGGTCACCGCGGCGGCGAGCAGGGCCGCGCCCAGCGGGACCAGGACGAGGAGCGCCGCGAAGGTGTCCCACGGCAGCACGATCGGCACGAACGGCACCTCCTCCCCGATCCCGGACGCCTTCGCCATGTCGGCGATCTCGCGCCGCTGTGCGAGCCGCAGCGCGACCGCGGGGAGGATGCCGGAGGCGGTGCCCAGGGCGACGCCCATGAGGGCCACCACGCCGCACTGGAAGCCGCTGAGGGTGCGCCGCACCCGCGGGGGTGCGCCGACCGCGGCGAGGGTCTTCAGGTCGGCTTCGGCGTCGGTCTGCGCGAGGCCGGTCGCGATGCCCGCGGCGCCGATGGTGACGAGGGCGGCGAAGACGGTCAGCGCGAGCATGGCCGTGGTGTCCTCGGGCTCGAAGCCGGACTCGATGGCCACGGGCGCCTCCACGCCGATCCGGTCGATCTCGGCGGCCAGCTGCTGGCGCTGCCGCTCGGTCGGCGGTCCCTCCAGCGTGAAGTAGGAAGCGAACGGCTGGGCGGTGAGCCCGGCGGCCTGCGCGGCGGAGGGCGGCAGGACCACGGAGATGCCGTAGCCGTTGGTGCCCTTGGGCGCCTGGTGCACGGCGAACACCTTGTCCTCGCCGGGCGGCTCGCCCGGTCCCGCGAACGTGCGTTCCGCCTCGGAGGTGATGAGCCGGACGGTGGCCTTGCCGTCCTTGACGTCGCGCGGGTCCAGGGAGACGGCCTTGCCGGACTTCAGCGCGGCGACGGTGCCCGGGTCGGTCACGGCGAGCGCGGTGAGCAGCTTCTCGTCGGCGACGACCAGCTCGTACATCGAGCTGTGCTGTGAGACGGTGCAACGCCAGTCCCGGCGCAGCCTCCTGACCTCCGCGGCGGTGAACTCGGGGGCCCCGTCCTCCCAGAGCGGGCAGCGCTGGTCCTTCGGCCGGACGATCTGGGCCCGGCCGCAGTCGCCCGGTCCCGTCACCCGCTCGCAGCCGGGCTTGCCGACCTGGACATGGGCGACGTCCGCCCGTACGGAGACGGGCAGTTCCCGGCTCACGGCCTGGCGGACGGCCCCCATGGACTTCTGGTGCCCGGACTCGTGCAGTTCCACCTTGCCGGAGCCGGCAGGCAGTTGGGCGACGTACTCGGCGCGCTGCTGCGCCTCGCTGCTCTGCTGGTACGTGGCCAGCGCGACGGTGCCGGCGACGGCGGCGAGGACGGCCGCCACGGCGGGCGCGGTGCGGCCCCGGTTGCGCACGGCGTCGCGCAGGGCGAGCCGCGGCGAGAGCGGCAGCCAGCGCCCCGCCCGGCCGAACAGCCCGACGAGGACGGGGGTGAGGGCGACGACGCCCAGTTCGGCGAGCGCGCTTCCGCCGGCGACGACGGTGGCGCCCGCGTCGGCGGTCGCGCCGTAGAGGGCGATGGCCGCGCCGAGGGCGACGGCCGCGAGCCCGGCGAAGGGCAGGACGCGGTTGGCCCGGCGGATGCCGCGCCGCCCGGTCAGCGAGGACAGCACGGTCTCCCGGGAGGCGGTGATCGCGGGGACCACGGCCGCGAGCAGGCCGGTGAGCACGGCGAGCAGGGCGATGCCGAGGAGTTCCAGGGGCCGGAGGTCGAAGCTGCCGAAGCGGACGCCGATGCGCTCCTCCAGGAGGGGCTGCAGCGCCAGGGTGAGGAGGATGCCGGCCGCGGTGCCGACGACGGCGGCCGCGGCGCCGATGACGAGGCCCCCGGAGAGGACGATGGCCCGGATGTGGCGCCGGTCGCCGCCGTTGGCGCCGACGAGGCCGAGCTGGCGGCGCGAGCGGCGGGCGCCGACCGCGAAGGCGGGGCCGGCGAGCAGGCAGATCTCCAGCATGGCGAGGCCGACGACGGTGGCGAGGATGGCCGTCTCGCTGGCCGGCAGCGATGCGAAGTCGCGCTCGCCCGTGCTGTCCATCAGCGCGTACAGGGGGACGTCGGACCGCGCGGGCGGGTCGAGGGCGACGGCCCGGGAGCGGACCAGGACGCCCTTGGTGTTGGCCTCCTTGACCATGTTCCACGTGAAACCACCCGGCCCGGTCTTCACCAGGTAGGCGTCGTCGGCGACCACCCCGGGCACCCCGGCGGCCCGCAGCTCCTTGTCGAGCGGGGTGAGCAGGGTGCCGGGCGGGGCGGTGATCTCGATCTTGTGCAGGTCGGAGGGGAGCTCGTACGCGCCGACGATCCGGTACCACGTGGCGGAGCCGCGCGGGGTGAACTGCGAGCCCACGAAGAGCCCGGAGGCCTCCAGGAAGGCGTTGGTGGCGACGACCTCCCCGGCCTCCTCGGGTGCCCGCCCGCGGTCCATGACGATCATGCCCTTGACCAGGGGGCTGGCGGTGTCGACCTCGCGCAGCTCGGTCTGCAGCAGCCCGTACCGGCTCCGGATCTTGGTGTGGCCGGTGCTGACCTTCAGGGCCTCGGATCCGGCCGGCACCGCGGACCTCGCGTGGTCCGCCCCGGGCTCGGGGGACTGCTGGAACGCGTGGTCGGAGACGGCCGTGTAGCCGCCTCCGTCGGGCCGCTGGTAGATGGGGCCGCCGATGCCGGAGGAGGTCAGCAGGGCGTCGGCGGCGCCGATCTTGCGGCTGACCTCCTCGGCGGGCGAGAGTTCCGAGCTGCGCAGGGTGACGTCCGCGGCGCTGACACCGATGATCGGCAGGGCGATCATCGCGAGGACGAGGAAGCTGCGGCCCTTGGCGCGCCAGGCGTCGCGCCGGGCTATGCGGAGGGCCGCGACCCAGGAGTGGTACGCCTTCACCGGCCGCCCGCCTGACCCGGCAGCAGCGATTCGGCGTGGCTGCGCAGTGTGGAGTCGACGACGCTGCCGTCGCGCAGGAAGACCACGCGGTCGGCCCAGGCGGCGAACCGCGGTTCGTGGGTGACGAGGATGCCGGCGGCGCCCGCGTCGCAGCGGGACCGGAGCAGGGCGAGGACGGATTCGCCGGTCTCGGAGTCGAGGGCGCCGGTGGGCTCGTCGGCGAGGACCAGGCGGCGGTCGCCGACCAGGGCGCGGGCGATGGCCACGCGCTGCTGCTGGCCGCCGGACATCTCGTCCGGGAACCGGTCGGCGGTCGCGCGCAGCCCCATCTCGTCGAGTGCGGCCAGGGCGCTGGTGCGGGCCCTGCGGGCCGGGACCCCGTCGAGTTCGAGGGGCAGGGCGATGTTCTCGGCGGCGGTGAGGGCCGGGATGAGGTTGTAGTCCTGGAAGACGTAGCCGATGCTGCGGCGGCGCAGGGCGGCGAGTTGGCTGCGGCTCGCGGTGGTGATGTCGGTGCCCTCGACGAGGACGCGTCCGCTGGTCGGCATGTCGAGGCCGCCGGCGAGGGTGAGCAGCGTGGACTTGCCGGAGCCGGAGGGCCCCATGACCGCGACGAGTTCGCCGGGGTAGACGGACAGGTCGACGCCGCGCAGGGCGTGCACCTCGGTGGCGCCGGTGCCGTGCGTGCGGCCCAGGTCCTGGAGCTGGAGTACGGGTCGTTCGGTGTGCGGGTGCGGGTCGGGCATGGGTCCCCCCTGGGACGGTGGCGGCGTCAGCGCTGCGGGGCGTGGGACGCGCGGGGTTTCGGGGCGGTGGCGGGGTCGGCGGCCTGCGGCGGGTCCCCGTCGGCTCTCCGGTCGGCCGTCAGGGAGAGCCGTACGAGCCGGGATTCGCTGTGGTCCAGCCAGCGGGCCTCCGCCTCGGTCTGGAAGATGAGCTGTTCGAGCACCAGCAGCCAGGCCACGTCGTCGCGTTCGCGGGCCGCGCCCGACTCCAGGGCGGCCAGGGCCTGCGCCTTGAGGCGGGTGTAGTCCTGCATCGCCTTGACCGTGGCGTGCCGCTGGGCCTGGATGACCGCGCGGATGTCCACGCCGGGGGAGCCGACCGCCATGGCGAGCTTGATGGCGAGCTCGTCGCGGGGCGGGCTGGTGCGGTCGACGGGGCGCTCGTACCAGAGGCGCAGCTCGGCGCGGCCCGCCTCGGTGATGGCGTACAGGGTGTGGCCGGCGGGGTCCTCGCCGCCGGGGGCGACGAGGCCGTCGCGCTCCAGGCGGGCGAGGGTCGTGTACACCTGCCCGACGTTGAGGGGCCAGGTGGAGCCGGTGCGGGATTCGAACTCGGTACGCAGCTGGGAGCCGTACCGGGGTCCGTCATCCAGCAGGGCGAGTAGTCCGTGGCGGATCGACATACTCAGTATGTATACCGAGTATGTCGTGCACCGCAACCATCGTCCGGCGTAGTCCCCGAGGGGGAGGCGGGCTCCGGCGCGGCACCCGCGGCGGGTTCACTGCCCGCGTCGCAGCCGCGCCCCGAGGCAGCCGAGTCCGATGCCCATCAGGGCGAATCCGGTGCCGAGCGGCAGGAGGTGGGCGGCCAGGTCGGCGGCGCGCTCGTTCGGGCCGGTGCCGAGTGCCGTGACCGGCGCGGGCGGGACGGGCGCGTCGGGCGGGACGGGTGCGTTGGGTGCGTCGGGCGCGTCCGGCGGGCGGGCCGGGGGGTACGGGACGGGCCGCGCGGGCGCGGGCGGCAGGGGGCGGGAGGCCGGTACGGTCCGCGGGTTCGGCGGCTCGGCCGCGGGGCGCCCGGGCCGCTGCCGGCCCGCCCCGGCGGGGGTGCCGGCCAGCTGGGCGCGCATGCCGGCGTCCTCGCCGCTGCGGTCGCCGCCGGGCTCGCGCCCGCTCCGCTCGGCCGGCTCGTCCCGGTCGACCGGCTCGCGGCGGGCCTCCGGCTCCGCCGGGAGGCTCTCCGGTCCGGGGCGGCCGTCCTCCCGGTCCTCCCGGTCCTCCAGGCCCTCCCGGTCCTCCGTGCCTTCCAGGTTCTCCCAGCCCTCCGGATCGCCCCGGCCCCCGCGCGCGTCCCGCCGGTCCCCGGCGCCGGCCTCACGGGCGCCGTCCGCGCCGTCCGCCTTCGGGCCGGCGCCCTCCCCGGGGTCCTGCCGCACCGCGGCGGAGGCCGGCTCCGCCGCCTCCGCGCCCGGGGCGGCAGGGAGAGCGCAGACGGCGGCCGCGGCGGCCAGGACCGCCCCGGCCGCCCAATGCGATGCGCGGCGTCGGTGCACGGCGAGCGCCTCCCGTCCGCATGGGTCCCCCCGGGACGGAGCCCGGGAGGAGGCCGAGATGTCCCGCCCAGAGTCACATGGTGGTACAAAAGCGGCATCCCGGGCGCCCCACACGGGTGGCCCGGGATGCCGGTGTCGTCACAACGGCCCCGTACGGGCCCGTCTGGCCTCCGCCGGAGGCGCTACTGCGGGTCGCCGGTGGAGACGACCAGCGTGAACTCGGTCCCCTCCTTGTCGACCTTGCCGCCCGCCTCGGGCAGCTGCTGGAGGACGGTGTCCTCGCCGTAGACCGCCTCGTCGCGCTTCTCGATCTTGTACTTCCAGCCCGCCGCCTGGATGCACTCCTTCACCGAGAGCAGGTGCTTGTACCGGAAGTCCGGCGCGATCACCTTCGTCGCGTCGCTGTAGTGCTTGGTGGGCTCCTTGCACTTCTGCGGGTCGATCGTGCGCGTCGTGTCCGGGCCCTTGTGCCCGGCCTTGGCGGAGCCGGAGGGGCTGGCCTGGCCGCCCGCCGTCTGGCCGGTCGCCTGGTCGTCCTTGCCGCCCTGCTCGCCGTTGCCGGAGATCGCGTAGACCAGCCCGCCCACCGCGAGCAGCGCCACGGTGATCGCGCCCACGACGACCGGCATGTTCTTCCGGCCGCCCGCCCCGGACGCGGCCGGGGCGACCTGCCCGGAGCCGGCGAACGGCGGAGGCGTCTGCGGCGCGTAGCCCTGGGCCGTCTGCGGCTGCGGCGGGTAGGCGTAGCCGCCCTGGCCCATCGCCGCAGGCGGCGGCGTCGGCGCGTACGGGGCGGGCGCCGGGGTCGGCGCGTACGGCTGCTGCACCGCGTGCCCGGGCGGTCCCTGGAGGCCCGGGTCGAGCGGCGGGAACACGGTCGAGCCGACGCCCGCGCCGCTGCCGCCCGTGTGGGCGCCGGGGACGATGGCCGGGGCGCCGGTCTGCCCGGCCGCCAGGACGCGCGCGATCTCGTCGCGCATCGCGGCGGCGGTGGGGAAGCGCTCGTTCGGGTTCTTCTTCAGGGCACGCGCCACGAGCGCGTCCATCGCCGGGCTGACGGACCGGTTGACGGAGGACGGCGCGACCGGCTCCTCCTGTACGTGCGCGTACGCGATCGCCAGCGGCGAGTCGGCGTCGAACGGCAGCCGCCCCGTCAGCAGCTGGAAGAGCATGATGCCGACCGAGTACAGGTCGGAGCGGGCGTCGACGCCGCGGCCCAGCGCCTGCTCCGGCGACAGGTACTGCGGGGTGCCGACCACCATGCCGGTCTGCGTCATCGACGTGACGCCCGACTGCATGGCGCGGGCGATGCCGAAGTCCATCACCTTGACCACGCCGCGCTTGGTCATCATGACGTTGCCGGGCTTGATGTCGCGGTGGACCAGGCCCATCTCGTGGCTGGTCTCCAGCGCGGCCAGCACGTCGGCCGTCACCTTCAGCGCCTTGTCGGCGGGCATCGCCCCGTACTGGCGGATGTCCTCCTCCAGCACGGAGCCCAGCGGACGGCCCTCCACGTACTCCATGACGATGTACGGCATGACGGCCGCGTCGGCCCGGCCGTCGGGGAAGACGACCTCGCCCTCGCCCGTGTCGAAGACCGAGACGATGTTGGTGTGCGACAGTTTCGCAACAGCCTGCGCCTCACGCCGGAACCGCTCGCGGAACGACTGCTCGCGGCCCAGGTCGCTGTGCAGCGTCTTGATGGCCACCTGCCGGTCCAGCGCCGAGTCGTACGCCAGGTAGACGGACGCCATGCCGCCCGCGCCGAGCAAATCCCTTAGCTGGTAACGGCCACCGGCCAGAGATCCGCCCGCGTACCGGGCCTGATTGCCGTCCTGGCTCATGACTGTTGCTTCCCCTCGGGGTGTGTCCTGACGCGTCTGGCTGAGCGCATGTCGGGCCCAGTCTGCCGGAGGGCAAGCACACGTCAAGCCAGGTGCCCGTTCCGTGACCGCGGGGCAACGGCGTGCCATTGTCCGAACGGCGACGTGTGCGGAGGCTGTAGCGTTCATCGGAGCACCGTAAAAAGGACCTACCGCTGAGCGCGGCGGCCGAGAGAGACGACGGCGAGGACTCATGGCACCCGAACCCGAGGAACGCGGCGCCGGGATGGCAGATGGTCCTGAGCACTGGGGCGCCGGCGGCCTGGTCGGCGACGGCCGCTACCGGCTGACGCACCGCCTGGGCCGCGGCGGCATGGCGGAGGTGTTCGCCGCCGAGGACGTCCGGCTCGGCCGGACCGTCGCGGTGAAGCTGCTGCGGGCCGACCTCGCGGAGGACCCGGTCTCCAAGGCCCGCTTCACGCGCGAGGCGCAGTCCGTCGCCGGACTCAACCACCACGCCGTCGTCGCCGTGTACGACTCCGGCGAGGACAAGGTCGGCGCCAACACGGTGCCGTACATCGTCATGGAGCTGGTCGAGGGCCGCACCATCCGCGACCTCCTCCTCAGCAGCGGCGAGCCGCCCGGCCCCGAGCAGGCCCTCATCATCGTCTCCGGAGTGCTGGAGGCGCTGGCCTACTCGCACCAGCACGGCATCGTGCACCGCGACATCAAGCCCGCCAACGTCATCATCACCGGCGCCGGCGCCGTCAAGGTGATGGACTTCGGCATCGCCCGCGCCCTGCACGGCGCCCAGTCGACGATGACGCAGACCGGCATGGTCATGGGCACCCCGCAGTACCTGTCGCCGGAGCAGGCCCTCGGCAAGGCCGTCGACCACCGCTCCGACCTCTACGCCACCGGCTGCCTCCTCTACGAACTGCTCGCGCTGCGGCCGCCCTTCACGGGCGAGACGCCCCTGTCGGTGGTCTACCAGCACGTCCAGGACGCGCCGGTGCCGCCCTCGCAGCTGCCGGACGGCCCCGACATCCCGCAGGAGCTCGACGGGCTCGTCATGCGCGCCCTCGCCAAGGACCCGGACGACCGGTTCCAGAGCGCCGAGGAGATGCGCGGACTCGTCCAGTACGCCCTCCAGATGCTCCAGGACCAGGGGTCGGGCTCGGGCACCTGGAACACCGGCCCGGTCACCATGGCCCTGCCCCACGGCCGGGGCGGCGCCGCGCCGACCACCGCGATGCCCGTCGCCCAGGGCGGCGCGCAGGGCTACCCCGCGCACGCCACCACCTCGCAGTTCCAGCAGCCGATGGTGCCGCCGCTGAACCCGGACGACGGCGCGGCCTTCCCCGGCGGGTACGACGCCCACGGCCACGGCGGCCAGGGCGCGGGCGGCGGCCGCGACGGGTACGACGGCTACGACCGGTACGACGACCGCGGCGGCGGCCGCTGGAAGCTGTGGCTGTTCGCGGTCCTCGCCGTCGTCGCCATCGCCGGCGGCGTCGCGTACGCCGTCAAGTCCGTCGGCCAGCAGGGCAGCGGGGACGGCGGCAAGCCGGCGACCGTGCAGAGCTCCTCCGGCGGCGCGCAGAACAGCCCGTCGTCCTCGCAGGACACCCCCTCGGCGGACACCTCGGGCAACTCCCGCCCCTCGGAGGACTTCTCGCCGCCGCCGAGCCGCACGCGGAACTCGCCGAGCCCCTCCTTCTCGCAGTCGGCGTCGTCCAGCCCGTCGCCCTCCGCGTCGAAGTCCGCCTCGTCCTCGCCGTCGCCCTCGAAGGCGTCGCCGTCGTCCAAGCCCCCGTCGGTACCGGTGGAATCGCCGAAGCCGCAGCTGGAGGACGCGGGCTGAACACCCGCCGGCCCGCACGCAAAGCAGGCCCGGAAACGGTTTGAATAGTTCCGTTTCCGGGCCGGCAGGCCCGCCCATTGCGCCGTTCCGGTGATTACCGGTCGGGAACTTCTCAGGCGCGGCGCTCGGCCTTGAGCCGCGCCACGTATGCGGCGGCCTGCGACCGGCGCTCCATGCCGAGCTTCGACAGCAGCCCGGACACGTAGTTTTTGATCGTCTTCTCGGCGAGGTGCAGCCGCTCGCCGATGGCCCGGTTGGTCAGGCCCTCGCCGATCAGGTCGAGGATCCTGCGCTCCTGCCCGGTCAGGCTCGCCAGCCGGTCCTCGCCCCGGCCGCCCCCGCCGTCCCGCAGCCGCTCCAGCACCCGCGCCGTCGCCACCGGGTCGAGCAGCGACCGGCCCGCCGCCACGTCCCGCACGGCGCCCAGCAGCTCACTGCCGCGGATGGCCTTCAGGACGTACCCCGAGGCACCGGCCATGATCGCGTCGAAGAGGGCCTCGTCGTCGGCGAAGGACGTCAGCATCAGGCACTTCACGTGCTCGTCCCGCGAGCGGACCTCGCGGCAGACCTCCACCCCGCTGCCGTCGGGCAGGCGCACGTCGAGGACGGCCACGTCCGGGCGGGTGGCGGGGATGCGCACGAGGGCATCGGCTGCGCTGCCGGCCTCTCCGACGATCTCGATGTCCTCCTCGCCCGACAGGAGCTCGTGCACTCCGCGCCGTACCACTTCGTGGTCGTCCAGGAGGAATACCTTGATTTTTCCGTCTTCGCGCACGAACTCAGTTTCACACACTCACCCCTTCCCCCAGGTCGTTACCCGGGATAACGTGCCGTTGTTCCGGCCCCCTGCAAGGCTGTGACCAGTGGTTGTTCCCGCGACCCCGGATTTACTTGGAAATCCAAGCAAAAACGCAGGTCAGCGGGGTTTCGCAGTTATGCGGCGCACTGGGTAACGTGCATTGCGCAGGGCAGTCGCCGGGGCACCTGTCACGCTCGGATCCCGTACACGACGCGCACCCACCCCGTGCGCGGACACGGAGCCGGGTGAGCCGCACTGGACCCCGGAGAACCCGGGAGCCGGACCGACGGAGGAGCAACACGTGACCGTGGAGAGCACTGCCGCGCGCAAGCCGCGACGCAGCAGCGGCACCAAGCGGGCGGCAGGCGCCGCGAGCGCCGCCAAGGCCCCCGCAGCCAAGGCCGCCGCCACCCCGCAGAACACCGAGCCGCAGCTCGTACAGCTGCTGACGCCCGAGGGCGAGCGCATCGGCGCGGCGGAGAACCCCGACAACGCGGAGTTCGCGGCCTTCGTCGAGGACATCACCACCGAGGACCTGCGCGGGCTCTACCGCGACATGGTCCTCACCCGCCGCTTCGACGGCGAGGCCACCGCCCTGCAGCGCCAGGGCGAGCTGGGCCTGTGGGCCTCGCTGCTCGGCCAGGAGGCCGCCCAGATCGGCTCCGGCCGCGCCCTGCGCGACGACGACTACGTCTTCCCGACCTACCGCGAGCACGGGGTGGCATGGTGCCGCGGGGTCGACCCGACGAACCTCCTCGGCATGTTCCGCGGCGTGAACCACGGCGGCTGGGACCCCAACGGCAACAACTTCCACCTGTACACGATCGTCATCGGCTCCCAGACGCTCCACGCGACCGGGTACGCGATGGGCGTGGCCAAGGACGGCGCCGACTCCGCGGTCATCGCCTACTTCGGCGACGGCGCGTCCAGCCAGGGCGACGTCGCCGAGGCCTTCACCTTCTCGGCCGTCTACAACGCCCCCGTGGTGTTCTTCTGCCAGAACAACCAGTGGGCGATCTCCGAGCCGACCGAGCGCCAGATGCGCGTGCCGCTCTACCGCCGCGCCGAGGGCTTCGGCTTCCCCGGCGTCCGCGTCGACGGCAACGACGTCCTCGCCTGCCTCGCGGTCACCCGCTGGGCCCTGGACCGCGCCCGCCGCGGCGAGGGCCCGACGCTCGTCGAGGCGTACACCTACCGCATGGGCGCCCACACCACCTCCGACGACCCGACGCGCTACCGGCGCGACGAGGAGCGGCAGGCCTGGGAGGCCAAGGACCCGATCCTGCGCCTGAAGGCCCACCTCCTCGCCTCCGGAGGCGCCGACGAGGCGTTCTTCGAGGAGCTGGAGACCGAGAGCGAGGCCCTGGGCAAGCGCGTCCGCGAGGTGGTGCGCGCCATGCCCGACCCCGACACCATGGCGATCTTCGAGAACGTCTACGCGGACGGGCACGCGCTCGTCGACGAGGAGCGCGCCCAGTTCGCCGCCTACCTCGCGTCCTTCGAGGAGGGTCACTGATGGCTGTCGAGAAGATGTCGGTCGCGAAGGCGCTCAACGAGTCGCTGCGCAAGGCCCTGGAGACGGACCCGAAGGTCCTGATCATGGGCGAGGACGTCGGCAAGCTGGGCGGCGTCTTCCGGATCACCGACGGGCTCCAGAAGGACTTCGGCGAGGACCGGGTCATCGACACCCCGCTCGCCGAGTCCGGCATCGTCGGCACGGCGATCGGCCTCGCCCTGCGCGGCTACCGCCCGGTCGTCGAGATCCAGTTCGACGGGTTCGTCTTCCCCGCGTACGACCAGATCGTCACGCAGCTCGCCAAGATGCACGCCCGCGCGCTCGGCAAGGTCAAGCTGCCCGTCGTCGTCCGCATCCCGTACGGCGGCGCGATCGGCGCCGTCGAGCACCACTCGGAGTCCCCCGAGGCGCTCTTCGCGCACGTCGCGGGCCTGAAGGTGGTGTCCCCGTCGAACGCGAGCGACGCCTACTGGATGCTCCAGCAGGCCATCCTCAGCGACGACCCGGTGATCTTCTTCGAGCCGAAGCGCCGCTACTGGGACAAGGGCGAGGTCGACACCGAGGCCATCCCGGACTCCCTGCACACCGCGCGCACCGCCCGCGAGGGCGCCGACATCACGCTGGCCGCCTACGGCCCGATGGTGAAGCTCTGCCTGGAGGCGGCCGCCGCCGCGGCCGAGGAGGGCAAGTCGGTGGAGGTCGTCGACCTGCGCTCGATGTCCCCGATCGACTTCGACGGGCTGCAGGCCTCCGTCGAGAAGACCCGCCGGCTCGTGGTCGTCCACGAGGCGCCGGTGTTCCTCGGCGTCGGCTCGGAGATCGTCGCCCGCATCACCGAACGCTGCTTCTACCACCTGGAGGCGCCGGTGCTGCGCGTGGGCGGCTTCCACGCCCCGTACCCGCCGGCCCGCCTGGAGGAGGAGTACCTGCCCGGCCTGGACAGGGTGCTCGACGCCGTCGACCGCTCGCTGGCGTACTGAGGAGAGCCCCCGTGACCATCCGCGAATTCAAGATGCCCGACGTGGGCGAGGGCCTCACCGAGGCCGAGATCCTCAAGTGGTACGTCCAGCCCGGTGACACCGTCACCGACGGCCAGGTCGTCTGCGAGGTCGAGACGGCGAAGGCGGCCGTCGAGCTGCCGATCCCGTTCGACGGCACCGTGCACGCGCTCCTCTTCGAGGAGGGCACCACGGTCGACGTCGGCCAGGTCATCATCTCGGTGCAGACCGGCCCGGGCGGCGAGACCGAGACGGCCGCCCCCGCCGCGCAGGCCCCGGCCGCGCAGGCCCCGGCCGCCGCGCCGGAGGCCGCCGAGGAGCCGGCGCCCGAGGGCCGCCAGCCCGTCCTCGTCGGCTACGGCGTCTCCCAGTCCTCCACCAAGCGCCGCCCGCGCAAGGCCGTCCCGGCCGCGCAGAACGGCACCGCCGCGCCGGCCGCCGCCGTCCCGGCCCCGGCGCCGGCCCCCGCGCCCGCGCCCGCGCCTGCGCTCAACGGCAGCGGGCACGCGGGCGGCGGCGACCGGCCGCTGGCCAAGCCGCCCGTCCGCAAGCTCGCCAAGGACCTCGGGATCGACCTCGCCTCCGTGGTGCCCACCGGCGAGGGCGGCGTCGTGACCCGCGAGGACGTGCACGCCGCCGCCGCGGCCGCACTCGCCCCGCAGGCCCCCGCCGCCGCCCCCGCCGCCGCGCCTGCGGCTCCGGCGGCCGTGCCCGCCCAGGCCGCCCCGGCGGCCGAGCCGGGCGCCCGGGAGACCCGTATCCCGGTCAAGGGCGTCCGCAAGGTCACCGCCCAGGCCATGGTCGGCTCCGCCTTCACCGCGCCGCACGTCACCGAGTTCATCACCTTCGACGTGACCCGCACGATGAAGCTGGTCCAGGAGCTCAAGGCCGACCCGGACCTGGCGGGGCTGCGCATCAACCCGCTGCTGCTCATCGCCAAGGCCGTGCTGATCGCCGTACGCCGCAACCCGGACGTCAACGCGTCCTGGGACGAGGCGGCCCAGGAGATCGTGCTCAAGCACTACGTCAACCTGGGCATCGCGGCGGCCACCCCGCGCGGCCTGATCGTCCCCAACATCAAGGACGCGCACACCAAGACGCTGCCGGAGCTCTCCGAGGCCCTGTCCGCGCTGGTCGCCACGGCCCGCGACGGCAAGACCTCCCCGGCGGACATGCAGGGCGGCACACTCACCATCACCAACGTCGGCGTCTTCGGCGTCGACACCGGCACGCCCCTCCTGAACCCCGGCGAGTCCGCGATCCTCGCGGTCGGCGCGATCAAGCTCCAGCCGTGGGTCCACAAGGGCAAGGTGAAGCCGCGCCACGTCACGACGCTGGCGCTGTCCTTCGACCACCGCCTGATCGACGGCGAGCTCGGCTCGAAGTTCCTGGCGGACATCGCGGCCGTGCTGGAGCAGCCGCGCCGCCTGGTCACCTGGTCGTAGCGCACGCACCGCACCGGCCTGCGGCCGGCTCCCCGCGCGGGGAGCCGGCCGCTTCCGCGTTCCGCCCGTCCGCCGGGGCGCACGGCCGGACGGGTGACGGGGTAGCCTCCCCGCCGTGAGAGGAGGACCGGTGCCCATCGCCGCGTTGCAGGTGTACTCCGTCGAGGAGGCTGACGGCTCGGGAGGGGTGTGCCGCGTGCGCTGCATCGGCGGCGCCGCCCGCACCGGCCAGGTGTACGCCGCCGGCGACGCCCGGCTCGGACTGCGCTGGATCGAGCGGCAGGGCCGCCGGGAGTCCTCGCTCGGCGCAGGCCGGGCTGCCCGCGTGCACCTCGCCGGCCCCGCGGCCGCCCTGCTCGCCGGCGGCCAGGTGCTGACCGCCGTACCGCCCGGCGGGCACGCGCTGGAGGAGCTGGAGGCCTGGCTGGCCACGGAGCCGCCGCTCGGCGACGAACCCCACCCGATGACGCTGAGCAGCCTGGCCGCCGCCGGGATGCAGGACGAGGCGCTGCCCGACGCGCGTCGGCTGCGCTGGGGCCGGGTGGCGCTGGCCGCGGTCGAGCGCCGGGCCGACTGGGCGGGGCTGCACGCGCTGGACCGTGCCGCCGACAGGGCGGGCGTACGGGCGTACCTGATCCGGGAGTTCGGGCCCGGCCGGGGCGGGGACCCGGCCGCGCTGTGCCGGGAGCTGCTGGCCCTGATCGACCTGGCGCCCGCGGAGGCGGCCGCGCAGGCCCGGGCCTGGCGGGAGCTGCCCCGGCGGCGCATCCGGCACCTGCGGCGGGTCAAGGTGCTGCTGGACCGGATGGCCTCGGTGGGCCCGCAGCTGGCCGAGTCGGACGACCCGGTCGTGCAGGCCGTCGGGGAGTGGGCGGGGGTACGGGCCCTGCTGCCCTGAGCGCCGCGCCCGGCCCGTCCGCGGCGGCCCCGACCGCGCCGCCGCCGGCCGCCGCCCCGGCACACGTACGACATCTGCCGGGAGCAGGACGGCACGCTCCACGGCGTGTGGGTGTCGGCGCCGACCGGCCGCATGCAGGAGGCCCGCGCCGTCTTCGACACGGCGGTGGACTCCTACCTCCCGGCCGGCAGCTGACCGGGCCCGGCAGGGGCGTTCGCGCGGTTGCCTGGCGCTGCCCGCGGCCGGACACTGGTGGTATCGGCGTGCCCCGCTCCCGGATGCGGTTCCGGGCGGAGGCGACGCCCCCTCTCCCGCCGCTGCCCCCGCCGGCTCCTGCCGTCCCGCGCAGGGCCGTGTCCGCCGCGCAGCCCCTCCGCGTCGAGCGCCGAACGGCCGCGGCCGTCCGGTGCGCTGCCGACCGACCGACCGCCGGTCCTCCCGCCCAGGAGGTGTCCCATGAGCAGCACCTGCCGACTCAACTGCATCATGCCCCCGTACATCCTCGAAAAGCTGCTGGAGAGCGGGGACGGCGCTGCGCGCCGGGCCGCCCTGAGCACGATGCTGACCACCGCCCGCCTGGCGGGCGAGCGGACGGTATGGGCGGAGATGGCCGGCGCGGCCGCGGCCCCGGCCGCCGGCCGGCGCACCGTCTTCGACGCCGGGCACGGGACCTTCCTGCCCCTCGCCGAGGTGGCCAGGACCGAGGACGGGCCCGAGTCCGCCGACGACTCCGTCAACCAGGTCTTCGACAACTTCGGCCTGACACGCGACTTCCTGAAGGAGGTCCTCCAGCGCAACTCCCTCGACGGCCGGGGCATGCGCCTGGACGGGTACGTCCACTTCGCCACCGGTTTCAACAACGCGTTCTGGGACGGGCGGCGGATGGTGTTCGGCGACGGGGACGGCCGCCTGTTCACCGACCTCGCCGGATCCCGCAGCGTCGCCGTCCACGAGCTGGGGCACGGCGTCACCGAGCACACCTCGGGGTTCGAGTACCACAACCAGTCCGGGGCGCTGAACGAGTCGATGTCGGACGTCATGGCGGCGATGGTCGTCCAGTGGGCGCTGAAGCAGCCCGCCGAGGAGGCCGACTGGCTGATCGGGGCGGAGGTCTTCACCCCGGAGATCGAGGCCGACGCGCTGCGGTCGATGAAGGCGCCGGGGACGGCCTTCCACAACGCGCTGTTCGGACGGGACCCGCAGCCGGACCGGATGAGCAGGTTCGTCCACCTGCCCGACACGGAGGAGGGGGACTGGGGCGGGGTGCACTTCAACTCCGGCATCCCGAACAAGGCGTTCTACCTGGCAGCCACGGGGATCGGCGGGTTCTCCTGGGAGGCCGCCGGGTCCATCTGGTACGAGGCGCTGCGGGCGTCCGCCCGGGACGCCGGCTTCCAGGACTTCGCGGACACGACCTTCCGGAAGGCCGGGGAGCTGTTCGGCGCGGACAGCGCCGAGCAGACGGCCGTGCTCGCGGCGTGGCAGGAGGTGGAGGTCGGGATCCGGGGCGTCCCGCCGGGGATCGCGCGGAGCCGGGCGCACGGCCCGGCCGGCGCGGGCCGGCAGGACGGCCTGGCGGCGCTGAGCCGGCAGGTCGGCGAGCTGAACGCCGCGGTGAAGGCGCTGGCCAAGGACGTGGCCGCGCTGAAGGCGGCCCGATGAGGGTGAGCCTGGCGGTACACGGCGGGCTGGCGGCCACGACGCACCGCGGCCCGCCCGAGGTGGTCGACACGGCCGACCTGCCCGCCGCCGAGGCGGCGGAGCTGGCCCGGCTGGTGGCGGCGCTCACCCCGCCGCCCGGGACGGACGGGCCCGGCCGCGCCAGGGACGCGGCGGGCTACACGATCACGGTCGAGGACGGCGGCCCCCCGACGGCCTTCACCGGGTCGGACGCCGCCATGTCCCCCTCCTTCGCAGCCCTGCTGGCCTGGCTCCGCGACCACTTCGCCCGCCGGGCGACGCCCTAGTTCCAGGGGATGTTCAGCCAGGGGCTCCCCGGGTCGGTGGTGAGCGCCTCGTGGGTGGCGGCCATGCCGGTGTACCAGTGCCCGTACTCCTCCTCGTCGAACTGGAGGCAGCGGCCGAGGATGAAGCCGGCGGAGAGGTCCTCCCAGGAGCGGTACGCCAGCCGGCACATCCGCCCGGCCCGGACCACGAGGGCCTCGGCTTCCTCGACGGTTCCGAAGCGGGCGCCGACGCCCCAGCGGGCCATCTGGGAGGCCCGGCCGTAGTCCCAGGCCTCGACGGAGCGGACCCAGCGGCCCTCGCCGAGGATCCCGTCGGCGCGGAAGCGCTGCTCGTAGCGGGCGATCCGGCCGATGACGCGCTGCACGCCCGCGACCTCGCCCTCGATCTCCGCGGTGGAGCGCGGCCGGGACACGGTCACGCCGTCCGGGGTGAGGCGGGGCTCGGCGGCGCGCTCGGCGTTGGCCCGCAGGGTGGCCTCGGTGGCGTGCCGCCAGTGCTCGATGTCGACGGGGCCGGCGAACTCGCGGGCGAGCGCGGTGCGGACGCGCAGCGCGAACTCCCACACCGAGCTGACCATGTCGGCGGCCAGCAGCTGCTCCACCGTGGACAGCCACTCCTCGCGGGTGGCGACCCCCCACCACTCCCGGAGCTTCTCGCGCTCCCTCAGGTAGCCGGCGCCGTGGTAGCCGAGGGCGTTCCAGAACTGCCCGTTGTGGACGGACAGGTGGGCCCCGCAGGCCAGCCCGAACGCGACGGGCCCGTGCAGCGGGCCCCCGACGTGCAGGGCGTGCACCGCGTCCTGCTCCAGGCCGTACCGGTCGGCGCGCTCCCAGTGGCCCTTCCACACCTCGCGGTCGGCGGGCGAGGCCGGCAGGAAGGCCTCGCAGGGCGTGCCGGGGTTCACGGCGAGGTACGGGGGGTCGCCGGGGTCGATGCGGTGCGCGAACCAGCTGAGGCTGTGGCGGGAGAACACCTGGTCGGCGGTGGGCGGGGGCAGCATGCCGGCGGTGTAGGCGACGAAGCACTGGGCGCGCGCCTGCGGGAACCAGACGGGCTGCATCCACACGGCGCGCGGGTTGGCGTCCTGGAACCGCCGGTCCTGCGGGACGAACAACTCGGCGCGGGCCAGCGCATCGAAGTAGCCGCCCCAGTCCCCCGCCGCCTTGGCCCCGTACAGCTCTCGTTCTATGGCGCTCGGCGCGATCCAGTTGCCCATGCGTCGAACCCTAACGGCGCCCCGCACCCCCGAACTCGGCCCATACGGTCTTGCCGACCACCCGCCCGGTGCACCCCCACCGGTCGGCCACGGCACCGACGATCCCGAGGCCGCGTCCCCCCTGCTCGTCGTGCCCGGCCTCGCGCACCACGGGCCGGCTCTCACCCCTGGGGTCGGTCACCTCGATCCGCAGCACCGATCCGGTGAGCCGCATCTCGACGCGCAGGAACCGGCCCGGCACCGAGCCGTGGCGCAGGGCGTTGGTCGTGAGTTCGCTGGCGACCAGCGCGAGGTCGGCCGCCGCGTCGGGCCGCCCCCAGGCCACCGCGAGCCAGGCGGCTCGCCGCCGGGCCGCCGGAACGGAGTCCTGCCGGGGCGGGTAGTCCCGTACGTCCCGCCGCATCGGCTCGTCCATCAGCACGCACCTTCCCGGTGAGGGCGGTGGCTCTGCCGTGCGGGCAGCACGGTGCACTTCCGCCGAGGTCGCGCCGCAGTGGTGAGCGGCTCGTCACCGACGGTATGGCGGTCGCCACGGACGGTGCAAGCTGTCTCGGAGATATCTATCCCCACGAGTGAGTTGTGTGCCGGGGGCTGCCCCGGCAAAACTGCTGCCGGTACACCGGAGGTGGTACAAGTGGCGCCACAACAGACGGCGTTGGGGAATCGTGTTTCCACGGTGCTGGGGCGCCGGCTGGGTGGTGAACTGCTGCGCCTGCGGAGCGAAGCCGGACTCACCCAGCCGCAGGCGGCCCGCGTCCTCAGTGCGACCGCCGCGAAGATCGCCAAGATGGAGCGTGGCTGGGTGCCTTTCCGGGACCCCGACATCGTGGCCCTGTGCAGCCTCTACGGCGTGGAGGACAGGAAGTTCGTCGACGGCCTGCTCGGGCTCGCCCGTTTGGACAGGGAGCGCCGCAAGGCCAAGGGATGGTGGCAGGACATGCCACGCGTCGGCGCGTTCGCCGAGTACGTGGCGATGGAGCAGGTCGCGATGCGGGTCCGCACCTGGCAGCTCGCCTTGGTGCCGGGACTGCTTCAGACGCCCGACTACGTGCGCGCGCTGGGTGTCGCCTCCGCGTGGTCGCATCCGAGCGAGATCGAGATGCTGGTGGAGTCCCGGACGAAGCGGCAGGCGCGTCTGTCGGGGAAGAACCCCCTCGAAATCCACGCGGTGGTCTGGGAAGCCGCGTTGCGTCAGCAGATCGGCGGGCCCGAGGTCATGCGCGGCCAGTTGCAGCATTTGATCGACATGGCCGGGCTTCCCCACGTGCACGTACAGGTACTGCCGTTCGGTGCAGGGGCGCATCATGCTGTGGGAGGGGCGTTCAACGTGCTGTCGTTCGCGGAGCCCGGAGCGCTGGACGTCGGCTACGCCGAGAGCGTGACCTCCAACGTGTGGGCCGAGGGGACGGAGGCCAGCGCCGGCTTCATGCGGGCCTTCGAGCAGGTGGCGCGCGCGAGCCTGGCGCCGCAGGCCTCGGTGAACCTGATCGATGCGATCCGCAGGGGTGGGTAGGCGATGGACGACTTTCACTTCAGGAAGTCCCGTTACAGCGGGGGCCAGGCGAACCAGGAGTGCGTCGAGGTGGCGTTGAACGTGCCCGGCACGGTGGCCGTGCGGGACAGCAAGCGGGCCGGGGGGCCCGTCGTCGTGGTGGGGGAGGCCGCCTGGGCCGTGTTCCTCGGCGGGGGCGGTCTCCGCGCGCGGTAGGAGCGGCGGCGGGTGGGCCGGGTACCGCGGCCGGGCAGTCCGCGGGGCAGGGCGTGAACAGAGGAGTGCCTGCTTCCTCTTGAGGGGCGCAGGGGGCGTCCGACGGTGGCCGGACCACCATCCGCGGCTTGCGCGGTGGTGGTCCGGCCACCGTTTCGTGTCGTCAGGGGGGTCGCGGGGCGGGCGCGGCCGGTGGTCCACCGGCGGTCCGGCGGCGCTCGATGCGGGGGCGAGCGGCTCCCGAGCAGGCCAACGGCCCGGCGGGTGTTCGCCTGCCTGATCGACTTCCGTGTGCGGTCCGTCCCGGCCTGATGACCGGCCGTGCACCGCAGGGCGAATGTGTGTGACGGCTCCACCTGGTTCCCGAACCGCCCCCGAGCGCAGGGTTGAAGCGCTGGAGGAGAAGCCGGGGGAAGGGATGGATCCATCATGAGCGCACCGAGTCTCGAACGACTGGAGACCCTGAGCAGCCGGTTCGTGCCGGATCTGGTCGTGGACGAGCTCTGCGCCGAGTTGTTCGCCTCGCTGCCGCGCAGCGACCAGCGCCGCAAGGGCGAGGTGTACCTGCGCGGCCTGCTCAAGGCCGAGGGCCGCAAGTCGATAAGGAACATCGCCGCGCACGTCGGCGACCGGGCCGCCGAGCAGAGCCTCCACCACTTCGTCGTGTCCTCCACCTGGGACTGGGGCCCGGTCCGGGCCGCTCTCGCCCGGTACCTGGAGCGGGCGCTGCGGCCGCGCGCCTGGGTCGTGCAGCCGGTGGTGATCTCCAAGGCCGGCACCGAGTCGGTCGGGGTGGCCCGCCGGTTCGTGCCCGAGCGGGGCCAGATGGTCAACAGCCAGGTCGCGTTCGGCGTGTGGGCCGTCGGGGAGGAGCAGAGCAGCCCCGTGAACTGGCGGCTGGCGCTGACCGACCGGTGGCGCGAGAGCGTCGGCCCGCTGTCGCCGAACGTGCACCGCTCGGAGCTGGCGACGAGCCCGCTGGAGTGCGCCACCGGGGCGGTCGAGGAGCTGCGCGACTGGGTCGGGCAGCCCCACCGCCCCGTCGTCTTCGACCTGCCCGACGTCGACCCGGCCGCGGTGGCCCGCCGGTTCGGTCCGGCCGGGCTGCACTTCACGGCGACGGCCCGCGGGTCGATGCGGGTGCGGTGCACCGACCCGGTGCTCCCCGGCAGCGGCAACCGGGAGCTCGCCGCGCACCAGCTGCTGCTGATGGCGCGGACCCTGCGCCGGCCGGTGACCTGGCTGGACCCGGTGACGCTCCGGCCGCGGACCTCGCTCGTCGTGGGGGTGCGGGTGGAGCTGCCGCAGGTGGCGGAGCCGCTGGTGCTGTTCGGCGAGTGGACCGACCCGCGCGGCTGGCCCGAGCGGTGCTGGGTCAGCGACATGGTGCAGGCCCCCGCCGGGGCCCTGCTGCGCCTGGCGAAGCGGGCGCAGAACGTCGAGCACGACTTCGAGACGGTCTCGCAGAAGGTCGGGATCACCGACTTCGGCGGCCGCTCCTTCGGCGGCTGGCACCGGCACACCACGCTGGCGTCGGCGGCGCACGCGGTCCGGGTCCTCACGGAGCGGGGCGGGGAGCGGTAGGGCCTGTCCTGCGGACCGGGGCCGCGGGGCCGACCTGCCCGGGCGCTCCCGCGCCGCGGTCAGCCGATGGTGTGCCGGGGGGCGCTGCGCCGGTTCTGGCGGAGCGCCTGGCGGGTGCGCTGGAGCTGGAGGGCGAGCTGCACCTGGAGGGCCTGGGTCGGCTTCTGCCAGTCCTCGCCGAGGATCTCGGTGATCCGCTCCAGCCGGCGGGAGACGGTGTTGGGGTGGACGTGCAGCGACTCGGCGGCCCGGGAGGGGCTGTTGGCGGAGGCGAAGTAGGCCTCCATGGTGCGGACCAGCTCGGTGTACTGCTGGTCGTCGTAGTCGAGGACGGGCCCGATGGTGTCGGCGATGAACCGGTCGATGTTCGGCTTCTCGGAGAGGAGGACGCCGAGGAATCCCAGCTCGTCGGGGGAGGCGGTGCTGCCGGCGCCGGTGAGGGCGGCGACGGCGTCGAGGCAGCGCCGCGCCTCCTGGTGGACGTGGACGATGGCCGCCGGGTTCTCGACGGGGCCCGCCGAGCCGGCGGTGACGGGTCTTCCGAGCACCTCGGAGAGCTCCTTCGAGGCGGTCCGGGCGATGGCGCCGGCCTCGGTTCCGGGCAGCAGCAGCACCACGCTGTCGCCGTCGACGCTCTTGAGCCCCTGGTGCCGGTTGGCATACGAGGCCGCCCAGGCGGCGACCCGCCCCTGGACGCCGCCTTCGGGCCGCGCGATGACGACGACGTGCGGCTCGTCGAGGTTGAGGGCGAGGCGGCGGCTCTGCTCGGCGATCTGCACCGGGGACAGGGAGGTGCCGCGCAGCAGGTCCTGGAAGAACTCGTCCCGCATGTGGCCCTCCGCGGCCGCCATGCCCTGCTCCATCAGCAGGACCACGGCGGTCACCTGGGCGGTGAGCGCGAGGAGCTGCACCTGGAGGTAGGTGGCCGGCTCCTCGGAGACGAGTATCAGGGTGCCCAGCATCTCGTCGCCCGCGGCGATGGAGGCGACCCAGACGCCGCCGGCGGTGCTGCGGGGCTGGCGGTCGGTGTGGGCGTCGAGGAGGGCGGTGCGGACCTCCGCCTCGTCGAGCTCGGGGACCGCGCCGACGGGGCAGGCCAGGGTGCGGCCGGAGGCGTCGCGGACGACGAGGGTGCCGTCGAGTCCCTTGACGGCCTCGGCGGCCAGGGTGGAGAGGCCCGCCCCTTGGAGGACGAGGTCGAGGAGCCGGCCGTGGGTCTCGCGGAGCTGGCGGGCGGTGGAGGAGGAGTCGAGGGCGCGGGAGGTGTCCTGCTCCAGCTCGACGACCTCGTACCGGGTCTGCTCCAGCAGTCGCGCCTTCTCGATTGCAACGGTTGCGAGGTCGGCGAGCGAACTCATCAGGGAGACCTCGTCCGGGGTGAAGTGCCGGACGTGCCGGTCGGCGACGTACAGCGCGCCGAGGCTGGCGCCGGCGTGCCGCAGCGGGACGGCCATCACGGCGTGCAGCCCCTCCGCCTGGACCACCTCGTCGATGACGGGGCTGTGCGTGAAGCTGGTGTCGTTCATGTAGTCGGCCGACCAGAACGGCGCGGACCCCTCGGCGGCGCGGCGGCCGACGCCGCCCTCGCTCATCGGGATGGCGAAGCCGATGGTGAGGGCGGAGGCGTGCCCGTCGGCGGAGCGGACCCGGGAGATGCCCTCCTCCGGGTCGTCGAAGCTGACCCACGCCATGTCGAGACCCAGCAGCAGGCGGGCCCGGCGGGTGATGACCTTGAGCAGTTCGTCGAGGTCGTAGGGGAGGGTGAGGTCGCGGGCGGTGTCGACGAGGGCGGCGAGGCCGGCCTCGCGCTGCTGGCGGCGCACGAAGAGCGCGCGGATGCCGAGGCTCTGGTCCCGGGCCCTGGTCAGCTGGGCGAGGGCGTCCCCGGACAGGCCGGAGTCCCGGGCTTTTCGGACCACGTCGTCGAAGGCAGCGGCGGGCGCCTCTCTGTTCAGCAGTTCCAGCATTTCGTAAGCGTGGTCAACCACGACGCTTCCCCCGACCCCCCATAAAGCCGTTGAGGATCGCACCAACGCGGTTACGCAATCCATGGCCGAGCCTGAAAGTATCCCTTGTGGCAAGAAGTGGTCAAGAATCGCTCGAGCCCCGCTCCAGGTCAGCGGTGCGGAGGGTGATCGGGCCACCACGCTCCCGGAGTGATGCTGTCATCTGGACACCTTCTGGTCGAGGACCACTCAAGGGCAGGCTGATCACCGGTCGAGCCGGTGGCGTCCCCACCGCTGCGGCCGCCAGCCACGCAGCTTCCTTGAGGAGTACGCATGTCCCAGGCGGTACAGGTTTCCCAACTCCAGAGCTACGAGAGGTCGCTGCTCCGCAGCAGGCTGTCCCTGACCAGGTCGGACCGGCCGCGGGTGTTCTCCCTGGGCGGTCGCGAGTGGGACCTCTTCGACGAGGTCTTCGCGCCGGTCTACTCGCCGTCCACGAGCGTGGCGCTGGACCTGCTCGGCCTCAACGACCTTGACGCGGGCCGCCGTTCGGGCTCGTTCCTGGAGATCGGCTGCGGCACCGGGGTGATAGCCGTCACGGCCGCGCTGGCCGGATGCGAGCGGGTCGTCGCGGCGGACATCAGCCCCGCCGCGGTGGAGAACGCCGCCGTGAACGCCGACCGGCACGGGGTCACCCGCCAGGTCCGGGCCGTGCACAGCGACCTGTTCTCCGGGCTGCGCGAGCAGGAACGGTTCGACACGATCTTCTGGAGCTCCAACTACGTGATGGGGCCAGCGAGTTACGAGTACAAGACCGTGCACGAGCGGGCGTACGTCGACACCGGCTACCAGGCCCACCGCAGGTTCGTCGAGCAGGCGGTGCACTGGACGGCCCCCGGGGGCCGGGTGCTGCTCCACTTCAGCGACCGGGGGGACCTGCCGGCGCTGTACGACATCGCCGACGCCTGCGGCCGGGAGCTGGTCACGGTGGCCGGCCGCCGGGTCCGCGAGGGGGAGTACGGAGAGGACATGGTCGAGCACATGCTGATCGAAATCAGGCCACTCGCGGCTTGATTTGGACTGGGGGGATTTTTCGCCGTGCGTACGCTTCTTGTCGACAATTACGACTCGTTTACGTATAACCTCTTCCACTATCTGGCCGAGGTGAATGGCCGGGAGCCGGAAGTAGTCCGAAATGACGACCCGGACTGGAAGATCGCACAACTGGACGCGTTCGACAACGTCGTGGTGTCACCCGGTCCCGGAACGCCCCGCCGCGCGTCCGACTTCGGGATCTGCACCGAGCTCGTGCACCGCTCCCACCTGCCGCTCCTCGGGATCTGCCTCGGCCACCAGGGCATCGGCCACGTCCACGGCGCGACGGTCGACCGGGCGCCCGAGCCCCGCCACGGCCGCACCTCGCCCGTCCTGCACGACGGCACGGGCCTGTTCGCCGGCCTGCCCTCGCCGCTGGAGGTGGTCCGCTACCACTCGCTCACGGTGACCGGGCTGCCGGACGCCCTGGAGGCCACCGCCTGGACGCCCGACGGCATCCTGATGGGCCTGCGGCACCGCACCCGGCCGCAGTGGGGCGTGCAGTTCCACCCCGAGTCGATTTGCAGTCAGTACGGGATGCAGCTGCTTGCAAACTTCGCAGGGCTGACCCGCGCGCACCAGGCTGCCCAGGGGCCCGCCCGCCGCTCCCCGGCCCGCCGCCCTGTCCGCGGCGCCGCCGCCCCGGCCGTCCCCGCCGCCCCGGCCGTCCCCGCGGTCCCGGCGCCCCCGGCCGCGGCACCGGCCCCCGCCCCGGTGCGCAGGCTGCGGGTCGCCGCGCACCGCCTGCCCACCCGCTGGGACCCCGAGACCGTCTACGACCGGCTCTTCCGCGGCAACGACCACGCCTACTGGCTGGACAGCAGCCTGCCCGGCGGCGACCGCGGCCGGTTCTCGGCCATGGGCGACGCCACCGGCCCGCTGGCCCGCACCGCCTCCGCCGACGTGTGGAGCAGGACCGTCACCGTCGGCTCGGCCGGGGGCGGCAGCCGGCTCGTCGCCGCGCCCTTCCTGGAGTGGATCGACAGCGACCTGCGCTCCCTGCACACCGAGGTGCCCGAGCTGCCCTTCGACTTCGCCCTCGGCTGGGTCGGCTACCTCGGCTACGAGCTGAAGGCCGAGTGCGGCGGCGACCTGGTGCACCGCTCGCCCGTCGCCGACGCCACCATGGTCTTCGCCGACCGCGCCGTCGTCTTCGACCACGCCGAGCACACCACGTACCTGCTCGCCCTCGCCGAGGACGGCGTCCCGGGCTCCGCCGCCGCGGCCGACGGGTGGCTGGCCGACACCGCCGCCCGGCTCGCCCGGCTCGCCGGGTACAAGCTGCCGCCGCCCCGCCCGCAGGAGGGCGGCGGGGAGATACGGCTGCGCCACGACCGCGGCTCCTACCTGCACCTGATCGACCGCTGCCTGGAGGAGATCGCGGCCGGCGAGAGCTACGAGGTCTGCCTCACCAACATGGCCGAGGCCGACACCTCCCTCGACCCCTGGGCGGCGTACCGCACCCTGCGCCGCACCAGCCCGGCGCCCTTCGCCGCGCTCCTGCAGTTCGGCGGGCTCTCCGTCCTCAGCACCTCGCCGGAGCGCTTCCTGCGGGTCGGCCCCGACGGCCTGATCGAGTCCTCGCCGATCAAGGGCACCCGGCCGCGCGGCGCCACCCCGCAGGAGGAGGCCGCCCTCATCGCCGACCTCCTGGGCGACGAGAAGGACCGCTCCGAGAACCTCATGATCGTCGACCTGGTCCGCAACGACCTGGGCCGCTGCGCCGTCCCGGGCACCGTCGAGGCCGAGGAGCTCTTCCGCGTCGAGAGCTACGCCACCGTCCACCAGCTGGTGAGCACCGTACGGGCGCGGCTGCGCCCCGGGCTGACGGCCGTGGACTGCGTGCGCGCCGCCTTCCCCGGCGGGTCGATGACCGGCGCCCCGAAGATCCGCACCATGCAGATCATCGACCGGCTGGAGGCCGGTCCGCGCGGGGTGTACTCCGGGGCCATCGGCTACTTCTCGCTCACCGGCGCCGCGGACCTCAGCATCGTCATCCGCACCGCCACCGTCACCGCCGGCACGGTGTCCTACGGGGTCGGAGGCGCGGTCGTCGCCCTGTCCGACCCGGACGCCGAGTACGAGGAGACCGCCGTCAAGGCTGCTCCGCTGCTGGCCCTGACGAAGACCCGCTTCCCGGAGAGGCAGCCGGCACGGATCCCCTCCTGACCGGCCGGCCGTGCCGGAGTCGGTGCAGCTCCGCCGCCTCCAGCACGGCCGCCACGTCGGGGACGCTGACCCCCAGCCGCTCCAGGGCGCGCAGGGCGCACGCGGCCTCGGCGTCCGCGTTCAGCAGCGTGTCCCCGGTGAGCGCCGGGGCCAGGGCGGCGGCCTCCAGCGTCTCCACGGACAGCGCGAGCGCCGTGTTCCACCCGACGAGCGCGCCCACGCCGCCGTCCGCACCGGGCCCCCACAGCAGCCGCGGCTGGAGGGCCCCGTTGGCGCGCAGTACGCGCCACCAGTCGCCCGACAGCCGCTCCTCGCGCACCCGGTACATGCGGCGCGCGACCGCGAGGCCCGCGGCGCCGCGCACCTCGGCGTCGGCCGGCACGCCCAGGGCGTCGAGCCGGGCCCCGACCTCGCGGTCGAAGCGGCCCACGGGGAACGAGACCACCAGCGGCGCGGCGCCGAGCGGCCGGCCCGCGGCCAGTGCCCGCTCCAGGCCGGCCACGTAGGCGTCGAGCACCTCCGCGCACCGCCCGCCGGAGAACACGAGCGAGGCGTGTACGCCGATGCCCTCCGCGAGCAGGTCGGCGAGTGCCCGGATCCCGTCCGGGCTCGCGGGCAGGCGCACCACCGCGTTGCGGCGGCCGACCTTCTCGTGCACCGTGCGCGCGGCCGCGACCAGCGCGGTCCCGCCGCCGGCCCGGCGGTCCGGCACGGGCACGGAGACGAGTCCGGCGGTGCCGCCGCTGTCCCCGAACACCGGCAGCAGGGCGTCACAGGCGCGCGCGGCCTGCGCGGGCGACGTGCCCGCAGGCGCGCAGGCGTTGTGGAAGTGGCCGCCCAGTACCGGATACCGGATGCCGGTGTCGAACTCCGCGGGGTCCTGCACGCTCAACCACGGCGAGACCCCCTCGGACACCAGTTGCCTCAGCAGTGCCCCAGCTCCTTGACTAACCACGCACAGCACCCTAGGGCGCCGCTCCACCCGCCGGAAACCATCCGGTGATGGTGTGTCAAGTATCCCCCGAATCCCGTCGCTTTCCGGCCTATTTCAACGGCCGCCGCGAAGGGCGGGCGCGGACTTTAAGGGATTTGCGGACGCCCCGCGTTTTTCCTTCCGCCAATGCGTCAGGTTTATTTCGGATTACCTCTTCGGACCTGACCGAAATCAACTCCACTTGACGGAGTGCGGAATGTCTGGTGGTTCACCGGAATCACCGTTCCAGAGACTTCTCGATGCATCTGATGTCACGGCAGGTACAGCACTGGGAGGTGCCGCATGCACGGTGTTGCACGCTGGAAATCATTGCCCGCGGGCCAGCAGCCCGTATGGCCGGACGAAGAGGCCCTGGAGAACGCCAGGGCCGAGCTCGCGGGCTCGCCCGCGCTGGTACGCCGTGAGGACGTCGACGCCCTGCGCACCCTGCTCGCCGCGGCGGCCAGGGGCGAACTGCAGATCGTGCAGGGCGGTGACTGCGCCGAGGACCCGGCCGAGTGCACCCCCGGCTACGTGGCCCGCAAGGCGGCGCTCCTGGACGTGCTGGCCGGCGTGATGAAGGCCCGCTCGCTCAAGCCCGTCATACGCGTCGGCCGGCTCGCCGGCCAGTTCGGCAAGCCCCGCTCGAACCCCGTCGAGACCGTCGCCGGCGTCGAGCTGCCGGTGTACCGCGGGCACATGGTCAACAGCCCGGAGCCCGACCCCGAGCTGCGCCGGCCCGACCCGCAGCGGCTGGTCGCGGGGTACCGGGCGGCGGCCGGCGCCATGGCCGTCCTCGGCTGGCACGGCGGGGGCCGCCCGTCGGCGGCGGAGGCCCCGGTGTGGACCAGCCACGAGGCCCTGCTGCTCGACTACGAGGGCCCCATGGTCCGCACCCAGGACGACGGATCGCAGCTGCTGACCTCCACCCACTGGCCGTGGATGGGTGAGCGGACCCGCGAGCTGGACGGCGCGCACGTCGCGTTCTTCGCGTCCATCGCCAACCCGGTCGCGACGAAGGTCGGACCCTCCATGGAGCCCGAGGCCCTCGTGGAGCTCTGCGGGAGGCTCGACCCGGGGCGGGAGCCGGGCCGGCTCACGCTGATCTCCCGGATGGGCCAGGGCAAGGCGGCCGAGAGGCTGCCGGCGCTGGTGCGCGCCGTCCGCGCCGCGGGCCACCCCGTGCTGTGGATGTGCGACCCGATGCACGGCAACACCGTCAGCGCGCCCGGCGGGGTCAAGACCCGTTTCGTCGAAACCGTGGTGCGCGAGGTCGAGGAATTCCAGAAGGCCGTCGTGGAAAACGGCGGAGTCGCCGCCGGGCTCCACCTGGAGACGACCCCCGACCAGGTGCACGAATGCGTCGCCGACGAATACCACGTGGACGAGCTGGGAGAGAAGTACACCTCGTTCTGCGACCCGCGCCTCAATTCCGACCAGGCCGTCGAGGTCGTCTCGGCCTGGCGCGGCTGAGGCCACGAAAAAAAGGGGGTTTCTCCATCATGGAAGGAAAGATCGCTCTCGTCACCGGTGCGGCCGGCGGCATAGGCGAGGCCATCGTCCGCGCCCTGGCCTCCCGGGACGTGCGGGTGGTGGCGGTCGACCGGGACGCCGACCGCCTGCGGAAGGTGGCGAAGGCCGTCGAGGAGGACACCGGCGGCCGTGTCGAGCCGTTCCCCGCGGACGTCACCGCCAGCGCCGACGTCGAGGCCCTCGTCGACGACGTCGAGACGCTGGTGGGCCCGCTCGACTTCCTCGTCAACGCCGCCGGCGTGCTCCGGCTCGCCGAGGCGCGCAAGCTGACCGACCAGGAGTGGAGCACGACGTTCGCGGTCAACACCACGGGGGTCTTCTTCGTCTCCCGGGCCGTCGTCAACCGGATGGTGCCGCGGCGCCGGGGCGCCATCGTCACCATCGCCTCCAACGCGGCGGGCACCGCCCGCACCGAGATGTCCGCCTACGCCGCCTCCAAGGCGGCCGCGACCATGTTCACCAAGTGCCTGGGCCTGGAGGTCGCCAAGTTCGGGATCCGCGCGAACCTGGTCGCCCCCGGCTCCACGGACACCCCGATGCTCAACTCGATGTGGCAGGACGAGAGCAGCGCGCGGGCCTCCATCGACGGGGTACCGGACGCGTACCGCGTCGGCATCCCGCTGGGGAAGCTGGCGCGCCCCGAGGACGTCGCCGAGGCGGTCGTCTTCCTGCTCTCCGACAAGGCGTCCCACATCACCATGCACGACCTCACCGTGGACGGCGGTGCGGCGCTCGGTGTCTGAGACCGCGAGCCGGACGAGCCCGACGAGCCGAGTGAGCCGAGTGAGCCGAGTGCGACGAATCCGGCACCCGCGCGCGGCGCGACCGGCCGGCCAACCGTGAACGAGAGGGAAACCCGCATGGCAGGGATACCTGCGATCAGCCCGTACCCGATGCCGTCGGCGGCCGACCTGCCGGCCTCGGCCGTCGACTGGGAGGTCGACCCCGACCGCGCCGTCCTGCTGGTGCACGACCTCCAGAAGTACTTCCTGGCCGCGTTCCCGCAGGGCGAGCAGCCCGTCGTGGACCTGGCCGCCAACGCCGGGGAGCTGCGCAGCCGCGCCGCCGACCTCGGCATCCCCGTCGCCTACACCGCCCAGCCGGGCGGCATGACGCCCGCGGAGCGCGGCCTGCTGAAGGACTTCTGGGGTCCGGGCATGCGGCCGAGCGAGGACCACCGCCGGGTCGTCGACCCGGTGGCGCCCGCCCCGGGCGACTGGATGCTCACCAAGTGGCGCTACAGCGCCTTCTTCAAGACGGACCTGCTGGAGCGGATGCGGGCGTCCGGCCGCGACCAGCTGATCATCTGCGGGGTGTACGCCCACGTCGGCGTGCTGATGACCGCGGTCGACGCGTTCACCAACGACATCCAGCCGTTCCTCGTCGCCGACGCCGTCGCCGACTTCTCCTGGGAGGAGCACCGGATGGCCCTGGAGTACGCCGCCGGCCGCTGCGCCCGCCTCACCACGACCAAGGAGCTCCTGACGGCCCTGCCCGACCGGGTGGCCGCGTACGCCGGAAGGGAAACCGCATGACCGAGGACCTGCTGGACCGGATCCTGGCGCCCCGGCCGCCGGCCTTCGCGCTGGTCCACCGCCCCGAGACCACCCTCGGCCGCACCGTCGACCTGTTCACGGGCCAGTTCACCGAGGCCGCGGCCCTCGCCGACATCCCCCTCGGGGATGTCGCGGAGGGCGCCGGCACCCGCCAGGACGTCCTCGCCCTGGTCCCCTACCGCCAGCTCGCAGAGCGCGGCTTCGAGGCGCCCGACGACGGCGCCCCGCTGCTCGCCATGGCGATCGCCGAGCAGGCTCAGGTGCCGCTCGCCGACATCCTGGAGCGCATCCCGGACGATCCGGTGCAGCTGGTGCCCGGCGGCGACTTCGACATCGACGACGACACCTATGCCGAAACGGTTCGCCGCGTCATCAGGGACGAGATCGGCACCGGCGAGGGCGCGAACTTCGTGATGAAGCGCTCCTTCGTCGCCGACATCGGCGACTACTCCGTCCCCGCCGCCCTGCGGATCTTCCGCAGGCTGCTGGAGCGCGAGACCGGCGCGTACTGGACGTTCATCGTCCACACCGGCGACCGCACGCTCGTCGGGGCCTCCCCCGAGCGCCACGTCAGCGTCAGCGGCGGCCGCGCGGTGATGAACCCGATCAGCGGCACCTACCGGTTCCCGGCCTCCGGCCCGGAGCTGCCCGGTGTCATGGACTTCCTCGCCGACCGGAAGGAGGCCGACGAGCTGTACATGGTCGTCGACGAGGAACTGAAGATGATGGCCCGCATCTGCGAGTCCGGCGGCCGGGTCGTCGGCCCCTACCTCAAGGAGATGGCCCGCCTCGCGCACACCGAGTACTTCATCGAGGGCCGCACCACCCGCGACCCGCGCGACATCCTGCACGAGACCCTGTTCGCCCCGACCGTCACAGGCTCCCCGCTGGAGAGCGCGGGCCGCGTCATCAAGCGGTACGAGCCGCAGGGCCGCGGCTACTACAGCGGCGTCCTCGCCCTCATCGGGCAGGACGAGCGCAGCGAGCGCACCCTCGACTCGGCGATCCTCATCCGCACCGCCGACATCGACGCGGCGGGCCGGATGAGCATCGGCGTCGGCGCGACCCTCGTGCGCCACTCGGACCCCCTGTCCGAGGTCGCCGAGACCCGCGCCAAGGCGTCCGGGCTGCTCGCCGCGTTCGAGCAGCCGGGGCCGCGCCGCTTCGGCGACCACCCGGAGGTCCGGGAGGCCCTGAGCCGGCGCAACGCGACCATCGCCGGCTTCTGGCTGGACGACGACTCCGCCCGGGCCCGGCCGGTGCCGCTGCTGGTGGGCCGCAAGGTCCTCGTGGTCGACGCGGAGGACACCTTCACCGCGATGATCGAGCACCAGCTGCGCGCCATGGAGGCCGACGTCACGGTCACCCGCTTCGACGAGCCGTACAGCTTCGCCCCGTACGACCTCGTCGTGATGGGCCCCGGGCCCGGCGACCCGCGCGACGCGCACCACCCGAAGATCGCGCACCTGCGGGCCGCGGTCGACACGCTCCTCGCGGAGCACCGGCCGTTCCTCGCGGTCTGCCTGAGCCACCAGGTGCTCAGCACCCGCCTCGGCTTCCCGCTGCGCCGCCGCGAGCAGCCCAACCAGGGCGTGCAGCGGGAGATCGAGCTGTTCGGGCGGCGCGAACGCGTCGGCTTCTACAACACCTTCGCCGCGCAGAGCGCCGCCGACACCGTCGAGGTGCCCGGCATCGGCACGGTCGAGGTGTGCCGGGAGGCGGAGACCGGCGAGGTGCACGCGCTGCGCGGGCCCGGCTTCCGCTCGATGCAGTTCCACGCCGAGTCGGTGCTCACCGAGGACGGCGTCCGCATCGTCGCCGACGCCCTGTCCGGACTGCTCAGCGAGCAGCTCGTATGAGGGCGACCGTCGCCTGGTGGGACCTGGCCGGCTCCGGGCACAGCATCGCCTCGCTGCGGGAGTACCTGCGCGACGAGGCGGTCGACCGGTTCGCCGGTGTCGAGGGGCTGCGGCTGAAGTTCTGGATCGCCGACCCGGCGACGGAGCGCTGGGGCGCGGTGATGCTGTGGGAGTCCGCGGAGGCGGCGGCCCGGCCGCTCGCCCCGCGGGCGGCCGAGCTGATCGGGCGCACCCCGGTGCAGTACACCGTCTTCGACGTGGAGGCGGTGGTCGAGGGCGTGCACACCCTGCCCGCGCTGCCCGGCCCCGGCCTGCTCCGGCAGGCCGCGGAGGCTGCCGCCCCGGCGGGCCCGGTCTGACCCGCCGCCGGGACGGCGCACGCGGAGGCGGCCCCTCACGACCCGCCCGGGCCGTGGGGGGCCGCCTCCGCGTCCGCGTGCATCATGGCCCGGTGCAGGCCCTCCGTCATGGCGTCCAGCGTGGCGTGGAAGTCGGCGTCGAGGTCCCGCAGATAGGTGTTCCCGGCGAGCACCGCCGCCGCCGGGCGCTCGGTCAGGGTGATGCTCAGCGTCAGGGTGAGGCGGCCGTCGGCGTCCTTGCCGATCTCGTTGCGTATCTCCGCGATGTCGGTGTCGTCCAGGTGCCGGTAGGTAATGCGGCCGGCGCTCTCCTCGGGGACGACCCGCTGCAGGAACGTCGCGTTCCCGCGCCGGATTTCCCGCAGGAATCCGTCGGGGTAGCGCTCGTTGATCCGGCATTGCGTAATGGCGGGAACATATCCGGTGGGAAACTCCGCCTTGTGTAGCAGAGCCCGCCACAGGCTCTCCCTCGTGGGGCCGGGAGACCCGCTCTGACCTGCGCGGACTACCGGTCGGGTCCATGAAAGCGTCAGCATTGGTCTCCCTTTTCCGCCGGTGGGCCGGCGTGCAGCATCGACCGCCCGGCCGAAGGTGTCAAAGACGGTCGGGGGATTACGTCACCTGCTCCCGGAACCTGACGAAGTGAACCGGCCGGACTGCCCAGGACACCCCGCCGCCTTGCAGGGTGACGGTCGGTCGGCGGCGTTCGCCCGAGCGCCTTCCCGAGGTATCCGACGCGGAGAATCAGGAGCACGCTGATGTCTGAACGCTTCGACGGCAAGGTCGTCCTCGTCACCGGCGGGGGCGAGGGAATCGGCCGTGCCGCGGCGCTCGCCTTCGCCCGGCTCGGCGGACTCGTCGTGGTGGCAGGCCGCCACCCCGAGACCCTGGAGGGAACGGTCAAGCTGATCCGCGACGCGGGCGGCCTCGCCGACAGCGTCGTCGCCGACGTCTCCGACGCCACCGCCGGGTTCGGGGCAGGTGCGGTGCACGCCGTCGCCGAGACGGTCCGCCGCCACGGCGGGCTGCACGTCGCCTTCAACAACACCACCGAGCTGGGCCCCGCCCAGCCGGTCGCCGACATCGACGAAGCCGCCTGGGCGCAGAACCTGACCGCGAACCTGACCGGTGTGTGGCTGTCGATGAAGCACGAGATCGCCCACATGGAGGGCGCCGGCGGCGGCGTCATCGTCAACACCGCCAGCAACATCGGCGCCCAGGGCATGCTGCCCGGGCTCGGCGCGTACGCGGCCTCCACCGCCGCCGTCAGCGCCGTCACGCGGACCGCCGCCCGCGAGTACGCCTCCCGCGGCGTCCGCATCAACGCCATCAGCCCCTGCCCGCTCGGCCGGGGGGCCAGCGTCGAGGAGATCGCCGACACCGTCGTCTGGCTCTGCTCCGACGCCGCCGCGTACATCGTCGGGCACGACCTGGTGCTCGACCGCAAGACCGGCGAGTGACGCGACCGGCCGGACCGGCACACCCCGCCCCCGGCCGAGCAGAGGAGCCCTGAGGAACCGGTGAGCAGCCCCCGACCCCGATCCCACCCGACGACCCCCGCGGCCCACGGCGGCGGCGCCCCCGGACACCGTCCCGCCCACCGCCGTGCGGGCGACCCGGGCTGGTCCCGCCCCGCGGGCCGGGCCCCGTTCCGCGCCGGCCGCGGCGCCGGACACCGACACCGGGAGCACCCGTGAACCCCGTACTGACCGCCCGTATCCCGGGCTCCAAGAGCATCACCAACCGCGCGCTGCTCCTCGCGGCCGCCGCCGACGGGGTCTCGCTGCTGCGCGCCCCGCTCGTCAGCGACGACACCCTCGCCTTCCGCGAGGCCCTGGCCGGGCTCGGCGTGCACATCGAGGCCGAGGACGGCGACGCCGCCTGGAAGGTCTCCGGCACCGGCGGAGCCCCCGCCGCCGGGGGCTCCGTGTGGTGCGAGGACGCCGGCACCGCCGCCCGCTTCCTGCCGCCCTTCGCGGCCGCCGGCCGCGGCACGTTCACCTTCGACGGAACCGGCCAGCTGCGCGCCCGCCCCCTGCGCCCGCTCGCCGAGGCACTCGGCCGGCTCGGCGCCTCCGCCGCGGTGTCGGAGCCGGTCGGCGGGCTGCCGATGACCGTCCGCGCCGACGGGCTGCCGGGCGGGGACCTCGCCGTGGACGCCTCGCTGAGCAGCCAGTACCTGACGGGCCTGCTGATGGCCGGCCCGCTGATGCGCGCACCGCTGACCGTGCGCGGCGCCGGGCTGGTCAGCCGCCCGTACATCGACATGACGAAGGCGCTGATGCGCCGCTTCGGCGCGTACGTGGACGAGTTCGACGACGGCGTGATCCAGGTGCTGCCCGGCGGCTACCGGGCCGCGCAGCTCGACGTCGAGCCGGACGCCTCCACCGCCTCGTACTTCTTCGCGGCGGCGGCCGTCACCGGCACGACCGTGGCCGTGCCGGGCCTCGGGCGCTCCAGCGTCCAGGGCGACCTCGGCTTCGTGGAGGTGCTGCGCCGGGCCGGGGCGCGCGTCGAGATCGGCGAGGACACGACCACCGTCACCGGGACGGGCGCGCTCCGCGGCGGCTTCGACGTCGACATGGGCGACATCTCGGACACGTTCATGACGCTGGGCGCGATCGCCCCGCTCGCCGACGCCCCGATCACCGTGCACGGCATCGGGCACGCCCGGCTGAAGGAGTCCGACCGGATCGCCGCCGTCGAGGAGAACCTGCGCGCCTGCGGCATCCGCACCGAGTCCGGGCCGGACCGGATCACCATCCACCCGGGGACCCCGGCGCCCGCCCGGATCGCCTGCCGCCGGGACCACCGGATCGCGATGGCGTTCTCGGTGCTGGGCCTGCGCACCGCGGGCATCACGCTCGACGACCCCGCCTGCGTCGGCAAGACCTTCCCCGGCTTCCACGCCGAACTGGGCCGGCTCTTCCCGGCCCACGCGAGCACGGTCCGCCACTGACAACGAGAGGGGAGTGAGATCCCATGGCCGAGATACTCATCGCCGGCGGCGGCATCGGCGGCCTCGCCGCGGCGCTCGGGCTGGCCCGGCGCGGGCACCGGATCACGGTCCTGGAGTCCCGGGAGGTCTTCACCGAGGTCGGCGCCGGCATCCAGCTCGGCCCGAACGCCTTCCGCGCGCTGGACCTGCTCGGCGTGGGCCGGGAGGTCCGCGACCGGGCGGTCGTCGTCGACGAGCTGCGGTTCATGGACGGCACGACCGGCGAGCGGGTCGCCGCGATGCCGGTGGGGCCGGAGTACCGCGCCCGCTTCGGCAACCCGTACGCCGTCGTGCACCGCGTGGACCTGTACCTGCCGCTGCTGGAGGCGGTCCGCCGGCACCCCGGCGTGGAGCTGCTGGGCCGCCACCGCGTCGTCGGCTACGAGCAGCGGGCCGGGACGGCCGCGGCGGTCCTGGCCGACGGCCGCCGCATCACCGGAGACGCGCTGATCGGCGCCGACGGCCTGCACTCGGCGGTGCGGCGGCAGCTCGTCGGGGACGGCGCGCCGCGCGTGTCGGGGCACACGATCTACCGCACGGTGATCCCCGCGGAGGAGGTTCCGCAGGAGCTGCGCCCGAACGCGGTGACGCTGTGGGCCGGCCCGAAGTGGCACTTCGTCCACTACCCGGTCTCCTCGGGCCGGTACGTGAACCTGGCCGCGACCCGCGACGACGGCGCCGCCGAGGCGGTGGCGGGCGTCCCCACCGGGGACGGCGACGTCCTCGCGGCCTTCCCGGAGCTGTCGGGCGCCGCCCGCCGGCTGCTGGAGCTGGGCCGGGACTGGAAGGCGTGGGTGCTGTGCGACCGCGACCCGGTCGAGCGGTGGACCGAGGGCCGCGTCGCCCTCCTCGGCGACGCCGCGCACCCGATGCTCCAGTACGCCGCCCAGGGGGCCTGCCAGGCCGTCGAGGACGCGGTGGTGCTGTCGGGCCTGCTGGACGGCTGCCCGGCCGATTTCGAGCAGCGCCTGGAGAAGTACGGGGCGGCCCGCCGCGAACGCACCGCCCGCGTCCAGCTGGTGGCCCGCGAGATGGGGCGCCGCCTCTACCACGCGGCGGGCGGGGCCCGCGTGGAGCGCAACGCGATGCTCTCCTCTCTTGCGCCCGCGGCCATGTACGACGAGGTGGCTTGGCTGCACGGCCGCGAGGGCTTCGACCCGGCGGCCCCGGAGGCCGGCTGACCGCCGGACGGCGCACGCGGACGGGGCGGCGGGGACACTTCCGTGTCCGCGCCGCCCCTTCGGCGTCCTGCGCCCCGGCCGGGTCAGAAGGTGAGGACGATCTTGCCCGTGGCGCGCTGGGACTGGCTCAGTTCGTGCGCCTTGCGGACGTCCTGGAGGGGGAAGGTCCCGGCGACCAGCGGGCGCAGCCGGCCCTCTTCGGCGAGGGCCGCCACCTGCTCCAGGACCGCGTGGTCGGGCGCCACGTTGACTGTGATGCCGCGCAGGCCCAGGGCCTCCGCCTTGGCCCTGATCTCGTCCAGGGCGAGCGGGTTGATGACGCCGATGTAGGTGCCGCCCGGGCGCAGGGTGCGCAGCGAGCGGTCCTCGTACTCGCCGCCGATCAGGTCGAGGACGACGTCGACGTCCTTGACGGCCTCGGTGAAGTCCACGGCGGTGTAGTCGACGACCTCGTCGGCGCCGAGGCCGCGCAGCGCGTCGTGCTTGGCGGCGCTGGCGGTGCCGATGACGTACGCCCCGCGGGCCTTGGCGATCTGCACCGCGAGGTGGCCGACGCCGCCGGCCGCCGCGTGGACCAGGACGCGCTGGCCGGGCTGGACGTCCGCGCCGTCGACGAGCGCCTGCCAGGCCGTCAGGGCGGCCATCGGGAGGGCGGCCGCCTGCACGTGGTCGAGGGCGGACGGCTTGCGGGCGAAGTGGCGGGCGGGCCCGGCGACGTACTCGGAGTACCCGGCGGCCTCGTTCGGGAAGGCGGGCAGGCCGAAGACCTCGTCGCCGACCTTGAAGCGGTTCTCGCCGGGCGAGACGGCCACGACCGTGCCGGACACGTCCCAGCCGACACCGAACGGCGGGGTCAGCCACAATCCGTATTCGCGGATCTTCCAGTCGATCGGATTCACGCCGGCGGCGTGCGTCTTTACCAGAATTTCGGTGGCATTGGGAGCGGGGATCGGAGAATCCGTCAGGTTGAGGACTTCGGCGCCGCCGAGGGCTTCCTGACGCACCGTGCGCATGGTTTCTGTCATGCATTCCATGATCTGTGCGCGCGTGTCCGGTTGTAAAGCCGGGCACCCGTCGATATCCGGCCATTCGTGTTTTCCCGCGACCTGACACAGCGGCCGGAAATTGTTTCTGCTTCGCAGAACACCGGCGCAATGCTCTGCCATATGACTCAGCTGCGATCACTTGGTTCGGCCGGCCCCGAGGTTTCCGCTCTCGGCCTCGGCCTGATGTCCATGTCCGACTTCTACGGCCCCGCCGACCGGGCCGAGGGGGTCGCCACCGCGCACGCCGCCATCGAGGCGGGCATCACCCTCCTCGACACCGGCGACTTCTACGGCAGCGGCCACAACGAGCTCCTGGTGCGCGAGGTGCTGCAGAGCCACGACCGCGAGCAGCTCACCCTCAGCGTCAAGTTCGGCGTCCTGCGCGACCCGGCGGGCGGCATCCTGGGCGTGGACAACCGCCCGGAGGCGGTCAAGAACTCCCTGGCGCAGACCCTCCAGCGGCTCGGCACCGACTACGTCGACGTCTACCGCCCGGCGCGCCTGGACCCGGCGGTGCCGATCGAGGAGACCATCGGCGCGATCAAGGAGATGGTGGAGGCCGGCTACGTCCGGCACATCGGCCTGTCCGAGATCGGTGCGGAGACCCTGCGCCGCGCCTCCGCCGTGCACCCGATCGCGGACCTCCAGATCGAGTACTCGCTGCTGTCCCGCTCGATCGAGGACGAGATCCTGCCGACCGCCCGCGAGCTGGGCACGGCCGTCACGGCGTACGGCGTCCTCGCCCGGGGCCTGCTGTCGGGCCGCTGGAACCACCAGCGCGCCACCGCCAAGGACGACGGCCGCAGCAGCTTCCCGCGCTTCAGCGGCGAGAACCTCGACCGCAACCTGCAGCTGGTCGCCGCCCTCGGCAAGGTCGCCGAGGCCAAGGGCGTCACCACCTCGCAGCTGGCGATCGGCTGGGCGATGGCCCAGGGCGCGGACATCGTCCCCGTCGTCGGCTCCCGCCGCCGCGACCAGCTCGCCGAGGCCCTCGGCGCGCTCTCCCTGGAGCTGACCGCCGAGGACGTCGCCGAGATCGAGCGGGCCGTGCCCGCCGAGGAGGTCGCCGGCACCCGCTTCGACGCCGAGGGCATGGCCATGCTCGACAGCGAGAAGAAGTCCGGCGCCTCGGGCCAGGCGGGCTGACCGGTGGTGCAGATCGGCAGCGCCGCCCAGTGGCAGGCCGACAGGCTCGACGTCGGTGCGTACCTCGACCGCCTGGGCGTCGCGGGCCCGCTGGAGCCGACCGCGGAGACCCTGCGCAGGCTGCACCGGGCGCACGCCCTGGCCATCCCGTTCGAGAACCTCGACATCCTGCTGGGCCGCGGCATCGACATCGACATCGAGGCCGTCCAGGACAAGCTGGTGCGCCGCCGGCGCGGCGGCTACTGCTACGAGCACAACATGCTCTTCGCGGTGCTCCTGGAGCGGCTCGGCTTCGAGGTGACCCGCCTGTACGCCCGCCCGGTCCTGGACGCGCCGAAGCCGCTGCCGCGGACGCACCTGATGCTGAGCGTGGCCGTCGGCGGGGAGACGTGGCTCGCCGACGTCGGCTTCGGCGACGAGGGCCCGCTGGAGCCGGTCCCCGTCCGCGACGGGACCGTCTCCGAGCAGGGCGGCTGGACGTACCGGCTGGCCCGGGCGGAGGGCTCCGACAAGGAGTGGGTGCTCTGGCTGAAGCGGGGCGACGGCTGGTTCCCGCTGTACTGGTACGCCACGGAGGGGCACCACCACATCGACTGCGTGGTGGCCAACTACTTCATCTCCACGCACTCCAGCTCGCCCTTCACCGGGCGGGTCTTCCTGGAGCGCATCGCGGAGGACTGGCGGCTGAACCTCAACCACCGCAAGCTCACGCTGACCCGCTCCGACGGCGGCAGCGAGGTCCGGTACATCACGGACGGCGAGGTCCGCTCGCTGCTGGACGAGCGGTTCGGCATCGAGCTGACGGAGGACGAGGCCAAGGCCGTCGTCGCGGCGCTGCCCGCACCGCCGGCCGGGGGCGCCTGACCCGCCTCCCCTCCGCCGTACCGCCCGCGGGGCCCGCGGCGCACACCCTCCCGGTGCGCGCCGCGGGCCCCGCTTCCGTGGCGGCCGCGGCGGGCGGGCGGCTGCCGCGGCAGCGAAAGGCGCCCGCGCATGCCGAACGGGCCCGGCGGGGGGATTCGCCGGGCCCGTTCGGGCGCCACAGGGGGAAGGGGCGGAAGGGGGTTCAGCGTGTTCAGCGGGGCTGGACGCCGATACGGGTGCCCTTGCCGGTGGAGGAGCCGCCGGTGACGTACGAGCCGTCCAGGCCGTGGATCTTGTACGCGAAGTCGAAGTTGGCGGTGTTCCGGCCGGTGACGGTGATGTTGGCCTGGAACGTGATGGTGGAGTTGGCCTTGCCGTCCGCACCGAGCAGCAGGGCGGTGTCGGTGTCGGAGTAGGTGCCGCAGCCGGTCTGCTTCCACTCGCCGTGCGAGGCGGTCGTGGTGTTGTTCGGCGAGGTGAAGTTGACCGTGCCGGCCGACGCCCAGGCGCTGCCGTGGTAGCTGCCGAGGAAGGTCTCCCCGGTGTTGTCGTCCACGACCTTCCAGCTGCCCGGGAGGGTCAGGCAGCCGCTGGAGCCGTCGGCGGCGGCGTTCGCCGAGCCCGTGACGGCCGTCGCGGTGGCGAGCGCGGCGACGCCCGCGAGTACGCCGACCTTGATACGGGTGCTCTTGCGCATGTGGATCTCTCCCATGGATTCGAAAACGGATGGATTACCGGGGCCGGCGGTGAACGCGGCGGCTTCGATTTCCATGATGGGCCGTCGAATTCGCGTGCGGTATGGACCAGGAGGCGATTCGTCAAGTCTGCGTAAAGGGCGTTGCGGCGTGCGGCGGGCGGCCCTCGAAAGGCCTTGCCGTCCCGGTCCTGCAAACAGCCCCGAAAGGCCGTCCACGGCCCCTGTGGAGCTCCGGCAGGCCCCGTAAAGGAGACCTGTGGGAAAAGCTCCCGTAAGGCCGGGAGATCCCCCGCGAAAAGGCCCTGCGCCGCATCCGGGTCCGGATGCGGCGCAGGGCCTGGCGGCGGAAGGGGAGGGGCCTCAGTCGATCTGCATGATGATGCGGACGGCGGGGTCCACGTCCGGCTGCTGCGGCACCGTGTCGAGGACGATCCCGAAGTGCTCCTCGTACGCCGCCAGCAGGGCCGCGTCGTCGGGCAGTTCGACGGTCTCCCGGCCGGCCGCGGTCGTGCGGGTCAGCTCCCGGCCGTTGACGGTGACGCGGCCGTCCTCCTTCTGGTGGGAGACGATCAGGTTGTGCAGGAAGACCGAGTCGGGCGCGGTGCGGTACCACCACAGCGTCGGGAGGAAGTCCTCGATGCGGACGGGGCGTTCGTCGAGCCGGTACTGGATGCCCCCGTTCAGCTCGACCTGGATGCCGCCCTCCTCGGGCCGCACCACGCGGTAGTCGCCGTGCGGGTCCTTCTGCACCTCCGAGGTGCCGACGGGGAGCGGGAAGCGGCTGTTCTTGCCGAAGCCGACGTCGACGAGCCACTCCTCCCCGTCCAGGTCGACGCGGAGCGCGAGGTGGCAGAGCGGGGCGCCGAACGCGCCGCCCAGGAAGACCTGCCCGGAGAGGATCTCCACCCGGTAGCCGAGGGCCTCCAGGAGGTGCCCGAAGGACGGGTTCAGCTCGTAGCAGCCGCCGCCGCGCCGCCGGGTGACGATCTTGTCGTAGAGGAACTCGCGGTCCAGGCCCAGCTCGGCGCCCTCGACGTGGTAGTCGATGTTCTCGAAGGGCACCGACAGCACGTGCCGCTCCTGGAGGTGCCGCAGCCCGTGGATGTCGGCGCGCTCGGGCCGGCGGGCGCCGATCCGCTCCAGGTAGGCGTCCACCATCGCGTCGCTGAGCATGCCTGTCGTCTCCTTCGTCATCGGGTCCCCCTCACCGGGCACGCCACCCGGTCGGCGGGATGTTGTGGTTCACGCGGAACACGTTCTGCGGGTCGTAGGCGTCCTTGGCGGCGACGAGCCGCTCGTACGTCTGCGGGTCGTACGCCGAGCGCAGGTGCTCGGGCGAGCTCTCCAGGGCGCTGATGAAGCTGAGGAACGGGCCGCCGATCCTCCAGGGCTCCATCTCCTCCATCAGCCGCTCCTGGAACTCCCGTACGTCCTGCACGTGTTCGGGCCACACCGGCGCGCCCGCGAACAGGGTGTACGCGGTGTCCCGGTGCGGGACGGCGTTGGGGTGCTCGGGCTGCCGGCCCAGCGCGCCGCCGAGGTGGCGCAGCTCGATGCCGGGGCGGACGGCGTCCGCCCCCTCCTTGATCAGCGGGATCAGGGCGGCGATGGCGGCGTCGTCGAGCTCGCGGATGCGGGTGGAGCGCTCGAAGTACACGGCGGGGACCGTGGGGTCCATGTTGATGTCGGCGACGTCCGTGTACGGCATGTCCGCGACCGTGTCGAGGACCGGCTCGACCAGCTCGCGCAGCGGGCGCACCAGCTCGGCGCCCTCCTCGTTCGAGCCGTTGAACGCGATCCGGATGTGGGCGAGGAAGCGGCCCCGCACCGGCTCCGGCAGGACGTCGATGTCGGGGAAGCGCATCACGGCGATCGACGACTGCATCGCGTCCGGCAGGGCCTGCGTCCAGTCGCGCCAGGCCGGCAGGATCCGCTCGATGTGCTCGCCGGGCAGGAACAGGCCGCCGCCGTACAGCCGGGAGACCGGGAACAGGCCGATCTCGATCGAGGTGATCACGCCGAAGTTCCCCTTGCCGCCGCGCTGCGCCCAGAACAGGTCGGGGTGGTCGTCGGGGGACACGTGGAGCAGTTCGCCGTCCGCGGTGACCAGGTCGAAGTTCCTGACGTGGTCGGCGGCGTAGCCGTAGGAGCGGCCGAGCGGGCCGAGGCCGCCGCCGAGGTGGTACGAGACCACGCCGACGCCGGGGGAGGCGCCGTTGAGGGGGGCCAGCCCGAAGGGGGCGGCCTCCTGGATGACGCGGCTCCACTGCACGCCGGGCTCGATGCGGGCGGCGCGGGCGCGCGGGTCGATCCGCACACCGGTGAGGTTGCGGGTGTTGACCAGCAGGGCGCCGTCGGCGGGCACGGACACGCCGTGGCCGGTCGCCTGGACGGCGACGGCGATGCCGCGGCGGGAGGCGAAGCGGACGGCGGCGATGATGTCGGCGGTGCCGTCGGCGACGACCACGGCGGCGGGCCGGATCTGCGGCAGGATCCGGTTGAAGCCGAGGGTCTCCTCCTCGTACCCGTCGGTGCCGGGCAGCAGCAGCGGGCCGCGCAGCTCGGCGCCGAGTGCGGACAGGTCGGTGGTGGACACGGACGTTCCCTTCTCCAACGGGTGGTTCACTGCGCCGCCTTGCCGGAGAGGCGCAGCGAGGGGAGGGTGGCGGCGGTCAGCAGGACCACGGCGCCGCCGATCCACGCGACCGTGGTGAGCTCGATGTTGTCGGCGACGAGGCCGCCGACGAGCGCGCCGAGCGCGATGGACAGGTTGAAGACGGACACCCACAGGGCCGAGGCGGCCTCCATCGAGTCGGGCGCGTACTTCAGCATCCAGGTCTGCAGGCTGACGGAGACGCCGCCGAAGGCCAGGCCCCACAGGACGAGCAGGGCGATGCCGCCGGCCTGGCTCCGGCCGAGGACGGGGAAGAGCAGCATCGCGGCGGCGAGCGCGACGATGATGACGGTCATGGTCCGGGCGAGGTTCTTGGAGACGGCCGCGCCGGCGACGAAGTTGCCGACGATGCCGGCGACGCCGAAGCCGAGCAGCAGGAGGCTGATCAGGTCCTCGTCGACGCCGGACACCTGCTGGAGCATGGGGCTGACGTAGGTGTACGCGGCCAGGTGGCCGGTGACGATCAGCGCGGTGGCGATGATGCCGGCGCGGACGCCGCGGTTGCCGAACTGGGCGAGGAGCTCGGGGACGCTGACGGGCTTGGTGGCGGGCAGCTTCGGCAGCAGCACGAGCAGGGCGACGAGGACCGCGAAGGCGAGGACGCCGAGCACGGCGAACGCGGTGCGCCAGCCGGCGAGGCCGCCGATCAGGGTGCCGGTCGGTACGCCGAGGACGTTCGCGGCGGCGACGCCGCCGAAGATCAGCGCGGTGGCGCGGGGGATCGCCGCGGGCTGCACCAGGCGGAAGGCGAGGCCGCCCGCGATGGCCCAGAAGCCGCCGATGGTGACGCCGACGAGCACGCGGGAGGCGAGCAGGATCCCGAAGTTCGGGGCGAGGACGGTGACCAGGTTGGCGACGGCCATGACGGTCATCAGGCCCACGAGCAGGTACCGGCGGTCCATGCGGCCGACGACGACCGGGACGAGCGGCGCCGACAGCGCGGCGACCAGGCCGGGCACGGTCACCATGAGGCCGGCCGTGCCCTCGGAGACCTGGAGGGCGGAGCCGACGGAGGTGAGCAGGCCGATCGGCAGCTGCTCGGCGGTGACCAGGGTGAAGATGCCGACCGCGACGGAGACGACCGCGAACCAGGCCTTCAGCGTGGTGCGCTCCTCCGCCTGCGGCGGTGCTGCGGTGTCGGCGGGTGTGTCGAGTGTTGCCATGGCAGGAAACCTCATTCGTGTCTGACGGGTGCGGGGGCCGCCCTGCGGGGAGGCGGCGGGCGGCCGCGTGTCGGTCTCGTGTGCGGGCGGCGCCCGGTCAGGTGCGCGGGACCCAGCCGGCGTCGTCCCAGAACCGCAGCTGCCGCGCCTTCGACGCGGCCGCGATCCGGGCGACCGGCTCGCCGCCGAGGACGAGCGTGCTGGGCGTCCCGGGGTCGAAGACCGGCCACTGCGGGGCGGCGGGGGCCGCGGGGACGCCGTCGCGGGCGAACGCGGCGACCAGGTCCATGAAGGTCTCGGAGACGGCGCGCTCGCCCGGCCCGTCGTGGAACAGCGGGATCTCCGGCGGTACCGGGTAGGTGGCGGCGATCGCGGCGGTGTCGGCGTACGTGCCGAAGAGGAACGGCGAGGTCGCCTCGTGCGGGGTGCCGTGGTGCGGGGCGCGCACGGGGTGCGCGAACTCCATCACGTACTGCGGCGAGGTGCCGTGCCGGGCGTGCCGCTCGGACAGCCGGACGATCTGGTAGCGGAACAGCGCGTCGCCCCAGATCTCCGTCCACAGCGAGAGCGGGTCCTGCGGGAGCCCCTCGGCCTCGGCCGCCTCCCGGTACGCGGCGATGCAGGAGTCGACGAGTTCGTCGGTGACCTTGGCGGAGCCCTTGTCGAGGACGCCGCGCACGGCCTCGCGCAGCTCGGCCGCGTCGGCGGGCGGCGGGGTCGGGGTCGGCTGCGGCGGGCAGGGGCCGGTGTAGAAGGAGCCCTCGGTACGGGTGTGCACCGCCATGACCGGCACGTCGGGGGTGGGCAGCTCCCAGTCGAAGGCGCTCATCCAGCGGCCGTCGACGACCGGGCCGCGGAACTCGCGGGCGGAGGCGACCTCCCGGCCGCCGGGCAGGCCCCCGAAGACGTCCTCCCAGGCGTTCATCAGGTCGGCGGCGGGCACTTCGCGCAGGCCGGCGACGGTGGTGCCGAGGCGCCGGGCGACGCCCTCGTAGGCGAGGCGGGCGTCGGCCGGGGTCAGCGAGGTGGACGGCTCCCACACGTGGCAGGCGCTGATCGGGACGATCCGGCGGATGATGCCGCGCAGTTCGGGAAGCAGGGACAGCTGCCAGGCGCTGGCGCCGCCCGCCGAGGTGCCGGCGAGGGTGATGTTGCCGGGGTCGCCGCCGAACGCGGCGGCGTTGGCGTGCACCCAGCGCAGCAGGGCCGCCTGGTCCTGGAGGCCCCAGTCGGCGAAGTCGCCGGTATCGGGGTCGGTGAACTCCTCGTGCAGCCCGAAGCCCAGTGCGCCGAGGCGGTAGTTGAAGGTGACGACGACCAGGTCGCCGCGGTCGGCGAGGCGCGCGCCGTCGTACACGGGCAGGCTGCCGCCGCCGACCATCCAGCCGCCGCCGTGGATGTAGACGAACACCGGGCGGCGCCGCTCCGGGTCGGTGCCGGGCGTCCACACGTTGGCGTACAGGGAGTCCTCGGAGCTGCCGGGGATGATCGGCTGGAGGGACTCGGGGGCGAAGGAGCGGGCGTCGCGGATGCCGCTCCACGGGACGGGCGGGCGCGGCGAGGCGAAGCGCAGTGCGCCGACCGGGGGCCGGGCGTAGGGCACGCCGCGGAAGACGGACAGCCGTCCGGCGCGCTCTCCGGCGACCGTGCCGGCCGTGGTGCGGACCAGCACGTCCCCGTCTTCCGGCGAGGGGCTGTGGGCGGCGGAAGGTGCCATGGCCGTGGTTTCTCCATCGTCATCGGCGGGCGGGCAGTCACACCGACTCATCGAAAAACGCCGCGTCGGATGACTCTGGACCACCCGATGCTGGTAAGCGCGCGCGGGGAGGGCAACGCGCGGCGGGGCACTTTGTCAGGTGCCGTCTTGTCCGTCAGATCGGCGGGCCGCCCGCGGGCGCGCGTGTATTTTCGTTCGTCGTACGCTGCCGGGTTCGAATGGTCAAGGAGAACGCAATGCTGGACGACGCGGGAGTGGCCGAATACCTCGGGCGGATCGGTGCGGAAAAGCCGCGGAAAGCGGATCTGGAAGGGCTGCGGCACCTCCAGGAGCGGCATGTCCTGACGGTGCCCTTCGAGAACATCGACTACCACCTCGGGAGGGAGATCCACCTCGGCGAGCAGGCCGTCGACAAGATCGTCCGGCAGCGCCGCGGCGGCGGCTGCTACGAGGTGAACTCCGCCTTCGCCGAGCTGCTCCGGGCGCTCGGCTACCGGGTGGAGATCCTGCCGGGCCGGGTCCACCGGCCGGACGGCCTGGGCCCCGCGATGTGTCACCTCGCGCTGCGGGTCACGCTGGACGAGCCGTGGCTGGTCGATGCCGGATTCGGCCGCAACAGCCGCCACCCGCTCCGCCTCACATGCTCTGACGTGCAGAAAGACCCGCACGGCGAGTACCTGGTCGCGCCCGTGGAGGGCGGCGGCGCCGACGTGCTGCTCGACGGCAGGCCGCTGTACCGGCTCGACGACCGGCCGTGCCGGCTCGACGACTTCGCGCCGACCCTGTGGTGGTGGCGCAGCTGCCCCGACTCGCCCTTCCTCCAGGAGCTGTTCTGCTCGATGCCGCTGGCCGACGGCCGCGTCACGCTGAAGAACAGGCGCCTGGTCAGGGTGGACGGCGGGCAGCGCACGATCGAGCCGCTCACGTCGGACGCGGCCGTCCTCGACGCCTACCGCACCCACTTCGGAATCGGCCTCGGCGAACTGCCCGAAGGGGATGGCGTGAAGCGGACGGTCGGGATCCAGCTGACCTGACACAGACAGTTGACGGACTCAGCGGAATAACGTGGACCGCCTCCCCGGCACCGGCGCACGATGCGAAGAGTACGGCGATACTCCGTACCCGGAAGGAGCATTTGTGTCCACCGTTGATCCCCTGCTGGAATTTCCCCTCGACACCCAGCCGGACCCCGACGAATTCCTGCGCGCCGCTCTGCGGTGGCATTTCTCCCCGGAAACGGGTTCGCCGTTCTGGATCGAGCGCGCGGGAACTCTCGGTTTCGACCCGCTGACGGACATCGGCGGATTCGCCGACCTCGGCCGCTTCCCGAACCTGGCCAACGAGCTCCGCGACGTCCGCGCCGAGGACCTCATACCCCGCGGCTACGGCGACCGCCCGGACGTGGTGGGCGTGTACGAGAGCGGCGGCACCACCGGCGCCCCCAAGCGCATCGTCCTGCTGAAGGAGTGGCTGGACCGGCTGCTCGCCTGGAGCAGCGGCCAGCTGGACCGCCACGGCGTCCCGCAGGGCGTGAACTGGCTGGTCGTCGCCCCGACCGGCCCGCACATGGTGGGCGACGTCATCAAGCGGCAGACGGCCTTCCGCGGCGGCCTGGCGTTCACCGTCGACCTCGACCCGCGCTGGGTGAAGAAGCTCATCGCCGACGGCAAGACCGCCGAGGCGGGCGCCTACGCCGAGCACATCGTCGACCAGGTGGCCTTCCTGCTCCAGACGCAGGACATCGGCGTCCTGATGTGCACCCCGCCGGTCCTGGAGCGCCTGGCCCGCCGCGAGGACCTCGCCAAGCTCATCGACGAGAAGGTCAAGGCCATCAACTGGGTCGGCACCCAGATGGACGCCGACACCCGCTACCTGTACCGCACCGAGGTCTTCCCGAAGGCCCACCTGTACAGCGGCTACGGCTCGACGATGATCCTCGGCAACGCCAGCGAGCGCCCGGGCCTGACGGACGACGACCCGTGCATCTACGACCCGTTCGCCCCGCACATGGTCTTCGACGTCGTCGACCCCGGGACCCGCGAGACCGTCGCGTACGGCGAGCGCGGCCAGGTGGTCATGCACCACGTCAGCAAGAGCCTGTTCATGCCGAACAACCTGGAGCGCGACTACGCGACGCGGGTGCCGGGCCCCGAGGGCGTCTGGCAGATCGGCGACTCCGTCGCCGACATCGCGCCGGTCCAGGAGTTCGACAACGAGACCGTCATCGAGGGGGTTTACTAGTGGATGCCGGCCTGATCACGCTCGACGCGCTCGGGCCCTCCGGACCCTTCCGCGCCCGCAAGCGCATGACCGTCACCGACGTGGCGGGCGCACCGGTCGCCGAACTGAGCCTGGTGCCGAAGCTGTTCGTCACCCGCGCCATGGACGCCCTGCGCAAGGCCCGCACCCTGCCGGCCGCCGAGCGGACGGCGGCGCTGGCGCGGGCGGGCCGGATCTTCGCCGAGGAGACCGTCGACGGGCTCACCTTCGAGGAGTACCAGCGCACCGTCGCCCGTGTCTCCGGTGTGCCGATGGGCGTCGTGCGGGCGGCGACCGCCGCCATCATCGAGGCCACCGAGGTGGCCCCGGTCGCCGCGTACCAGGCGCGCCCCGTCGGCGCCGTGGACGACTGGCGCGCTGAGGAGACCCGCCGCGGCAGCGCCGTGTGGACCCGCAAGGGCGACGTCTTCGCGGTGCACGCGGCCGGCAACCACCCCGGCCCGCACTCGCTGTGGGTGGAGGCCCTCGCCATGGGCTACCGGGTCGCGGTCCGGCCCTCGCGGCGCGAGCCGTTCACCCCGCACCGCCTGATCTCCGCCCTGCGGGCCGCGGGCTTCGGCGCCGACCAGGTCGTGCTGCTGCCCACGGACTACGACGCGGCGGACGAGATCCTGCGCAGCGCCGACTACGGCCTGGTGTACGGCGGCGACGAGGTCGTCCGCAAGTACGCGGGCACCCGCGTGCTGCCGCAGGGCCCGGGGCGCTCGAAGATGCTCGTCCCGGCGGGCACCGACTGGCGCGACCACCTCGACACCATCGTCGACTCCATCGCCCACCAGGGCGGAGTGGCCTGCATCAACGCCACCACCGTGCTGGTCGAGGGGGACCCGGCGCCCCTCGCGCAGGCGATCGCCGAGCGGCTCGCCGCGATCCCGAGCCTGCCGCCCGAGGACGAGAAGGCCGTCCTGGCGGTGCAGCCGGCGGAGGGCGCCCGCAAGCTGGAGGCGTTCCTGCTGGCCCGCGCCGCGGGCACGACCGCGCACCTGGGCGGCGACGGCATCGTGGAGGAGCTGGGCGACGGGAGCGCCGTCCTGCGCCCGGCGGTCCACCAGCTGGACCGGCCGGACGCCGAGCAGGCCGGCATCGAACTGCCCTTCCCCTGCGTGTGGGTGGCCCCGTGGTCGCCCGCCGACGGGATCGGCCCGCTGCGCAACTCGCTGGTGCTGACCGCGTTCACGGACGACGAGGCGCTGATCGACGAGCTGCTGGCGGAGCCGACCATCAGCAACCTCTACCTGGGCGACCACCCGACCTACTGGATCCGGCCGGGCGTCCCGCACGACAGCTACCTGGGTGAGTTCCTCATGCGGACCAAGACGGTCATCCGCGACTGACGCACCCCCGGGTCCGGGCCGCGGCCTGAACGGGCCGCCGCGGCCCGGACCCGCGTACTCCCGCCGCAGTTCCCGCCTCCCGAGAAAGGGCCGAATTTGCCATGTCCATGAACAGAGTGGACGGTTCAAGACCTTTGAGACTCCCCAGACTCGACTCGCTCACCGGGCTCCGCTTCCCTGCGGCCCTGCTCGTCTTCCTCTACCACGCCTCCCTCGGCGTGCCGTGGATCCGCCTCTTCGAGTCCGACGCGGCCAACGACGGCTTCGCCAAGGCCGTCTCCCAGGCGGGCGCCCTCGGCGTCACGTTCTTCTTCGTCCTGAGCGGCTTCGTCCTGGCCTGGTCGGCCCGCGAGAAGGACACCTTCCGCGCCTTCTGGCGCCGGCGCTTCGTCAAGATCTACCCGAACTACGTGGTCACCTGGGGCCTCGCCCTGGTCACCTTCGCGGCCGTCATGACGGAGCCGTGGCAGGCCGTCCTCAACCTGTTCATGCTCCAGGTCTGGGTGCCGGACTTCTACACCAACTTCAGCGTCAACCCGCCCAGCTGGTCCCTCGGCGCCGAGGCGATCTTCTACCTCGCCTTCCCGCTGCTCTACCTGGGCATCAGGAAGATCGACGCCTCCCGGCTGAAGTTCTGGATCGCCGGCACCGTCGCCGCCATCATGCTCACGCCGACGCTGACCTACGCGGTCATCCCCGGCGGCGGCATGCAGATGCCCGGCGCCGACGGCACCTCCACCGTCCAGTACTGGTTCGCGTACGTCCTGCCGCCGGTCCGCCTCCTCGACTTCGCGCTCGGCATCCTCGTCGCCCGCGCGGTCATGTCCGGCCGCTGGCGCGACATCGGCACCGTCTGGTCGACGCTGCTGCTGGCCGCGAGCTACGGCGTCGCGCTCAACGTGGAGCACCTGTACGCGCAGCGCTCGGTCACCCTCATCCCGATCGTGCTCGTCATCGCCGCGTTCGCCGCCCGCGACGCGGAGAGCAAGCCGACCCTCTTCAACAACCGGCCCATGGTCTGGCTCGGCGAGATCTCCTTCGCCTTCTACCTGGTCCACTACATCGTCCTCGCCTACTCGCGCGAGCTCCTCGGCGACGGGCTCTTCTCGACGCCGGTCGGCATCGCCCTGATCGCCGCCCAGGCCGTCGTCTCGGTGCTGCTCTCCTGGGCCCTGTACGCCTGGGTCGAGGCGCCCATCACCCGCCGCTTCTCCAGCTCCCGCAAGGCCAGGGCCGCGAAGGCCGCCGCGGCGGCGGCAGCGTCCGCACCGGGCGCCCCCGACCAGCCCCGTGACCGCCTTTCGGTCTGACCGCCGGCCCGGCCCGTCCGGACCCGCCCGTCCCGCCGCGCGGCCCCGCCCCACCGGCAGCGCACCGACCCCACCGGTGCACCTCCGCCCCACCGGAGCCCCCGCCGCCCACCGGAGCGCCGCGCACCGCCCCCGGCCGGAATTCAGGACCGGCCGCCCGCAACGACCACGCGCCCCCCGGGTTCCCGTCGAACCCGGGGGGCGCGCCGTGTGCCGGTCCGCTACTTCTTCTTCGGGGTGAAGACGAGCAGCCGGTCCAGGAGGAGCGAGGAGAGGGCGGGGCGGGTGGCGGTCTCGGGCTGCATGTAGGCACGGGCCACGAGGCGGAGCGTGCTCATGTCGACGGGCCGGTCGGTGCCGTACTGCGCACAGAAGTCAGTGCCGGTGGGCGGGAGCGCGGTGACGTGCCGCCCGGTCGGTCCGGCGTCTCCGGCGCGGCTGAAGGTCCAGGCGTACAGCTTGTCGGCCTTCGGCTGGTCGGGGATGAAGTCCTGCGCGCTGCCCTGGAGGAGGCGGTTGTTCTGCGCGGCCAGGGACACGGAGGCCTTGCGGTCGGCGTACAGGGAGACGCTCGAGTAGGTCGCCTGGCCGGTGGCCACGTGGTTCGCGCCGTAGGCCACGGCGAAGGAGCCGTCCGGCAGGGAGAAGTTCCGCGTGATCGGATCGTCGGCGTCGTTGGACAGCGCGGCCACCCCGGTGACCGGGGGATCGGTGAACAGCTTGGCCTGCAGCCCCACGTTCGATTCCTCGAAGCCCCGCTCGACGATCTCCTCGTGCACGTCGTAGCCCGGGTGGGCCTCGATGATGCGCCGGCGCAGCAGTTGCAGGGCGGGGTTGAGGTCGAGTTCGGTGGCCCCGGTCCCGGAGACGCGCAGCGGGGGGACGGGCAGCGGGTCGGGGGCGTACACCGGCTTCCTCTCGTTCCCGGAGCCGCTCTGCGGCCGGACCCGGAAGGCCTTGATCGGAGGTGAGGCGCGGTACGCGTCGAGCGCCTTCTCGAAGCCGGTCTCGGGCAGCAGCGTGCGGGTGGCGAGCAGGAACTCGTCGGAGCCCCGGTCCAGGCCGAGCCGGTACAGGGCCGGAGGAATGGTCAGGTTGTTCGTCGCCCCGCGCAGGCCGGAGGCCTCCAGCATTTTGTTGACCTCGGCCCGGGTGCGCCCGTTGCCGGTGACCACCAGCGCGAACGGCCGGTCGTACGGGGTCGGCCCCTGGGTGCGCACCGTCTTGTTGTTGATCGGGTCGCCGACGGAGGTCCACAGGACCGGGCCGGTGGCCAGCGAGCCCTTCAGGTGGGTGAGGTCGAAGGAGAAGTACGCCTCCGGCGGCGGCGTCGTGCCGATCAGGACGACGGCCTCGTCCTGGCGCAGGCGCCACGTCGCGGGCGGGTTGGTGTTGGGTGCCTGCCCCGGGACCTCGGGCATGCCGGTGACGATGTAGGGCGACTGGGGGTTGGGCCACAGGCCGCTGAAGACGACGCCTTCGCAGTACCGGCGGTTCAGGTCGAAGACCTCCTCCGTTCCGGACTGCGAGACGTAGCCGGACTCGGAGAGCTGCTGTTCGAACCGCTCCACGTACCGGGCTGTGTCGGCCGGAGGCGAGGGGCGGGGGCCGACCGGAGCCGTGGTTGCCGGTTGGGAGAAGGTGCCGTGGGGGTGCTCCGGCGGCGTGGCCGCCGCCGCGGTGGGTGCGGCCAGGAGCGCGGCAGCGAGGGCGAGGAGAGCGGGACGTCCGCGCAGGGGGTGTGTGGTCACGGCAGACCCATAAGCCGTCCGGGCTGCCCGCGGCACGCCACCGCGCCGCCCCCGTCCTGCGACGTCACTCGTCCGGAGCGCGCCGGTTGGGCTGAGGGGCGGCCTGAGGGGGCCACGGCGCGGGGGGTCAGGACGCGGGGGCCAGGAGGCGGTGGGCGGCCGAGGGGGCGGGGCGGCCCACGTAGGGGAGGAGGTCGGCGTAGGCCCGGGCGTCGCCGACCAGGATGCCGCCGAGGAGGGTCCGGCAGTCGGCGCCGAGGACGACCTTGGCGTACGTGCCCCGCGTCTCGTCCAGGCGGCTCAGTTCGAGGGAGCCTGCGGTGCCGGCGTGGGCGTCGCCGAAGCTCGCCACCTCCACACCGAGCAGTTTCAGGCGCGTCGACATGTCCGGCTCCCCGAAGGCCTCCCCGCCCAGGCCCAGCAGCTGCCGGGCCACCGATTCGGCCATGCGGTAGCCGGGGGCGGCCAGGCCGTGGCAGCGGCCCGAAACGGCCGCGCACTCCCCGATCGCCCAGATGCGGCTGTCCTGTGTGCGGCACAGCGCGTCGACCAGGAAGCCGCCGCGTTCCCCGCGGTCCAGGTCCGCCGGGGCGGCCAGTTCGTCGCGGGGGCGCACGCCGGCGGAGAAGACCACCACGGACGCCTCCAGTACGGTGCCGTCCGCCAGGGACACTCCGGCGGCGCGGCCGTCCGGGCCCGCCTGGACCGATGCGGTCGCGACCCCGCAGTGGGCGTGCAGCCCGCGCTGTGCCACCCGCCGCCCGAGGACGCCGCCGCCGGCCGCGTCCACCTGCACCGGCATCAGGCGCGGGGCGAGTTCCACGACGTGCGGTTCCATGCCGAGCAGCCGCAGTGCGTTGGCCGCTTCCAGGCCCAGCAGGCCGCCGCCGACGACCACGCCGGGTCGGCCGGGCGCGGCCGCCTCCCGGATCGCGTCGAGGTCGGCGAGGGTGCGGTACGTGAAGCAGCCCGGCAGGTCGCGGCCCGGCACCGGGGGGACGAACGGCTTCGAGCCGGTGGCCAGGACCAGGGCGTCGTAGCCGATGGTGTCGCCCGCGGTGGTGGTCACGGTACGGGCGGCGCGGTCGATCGAGGCGGCGGCCGTGGCGAGCCGGAGCGACACCCGCGGGTCGGACGTGAGGCCGGGGGCGGGCAGGCTGAGGTCGGCGGCGCTGCGCCCGTCCAGGTACGAGGAGAGCGCCACCCGGTCGTACGCGGCGTGCGGCTCCTCGGCGAGGACCACCACCCGCCAGGAGCCCGCCGTGTCCAGCGTGCGGAGCTCCTCCACCAGGCGGTGGCCGGCCATGCCGTGTCCGGCCACCACGAGCGTGCGGGTCTTCCCTGTCATGACGTGCTTCCTCCGGTCCGGGCCGTCCCGCACAGCGCGCGCACGGTGCTCGTGCAGCCGCCGCAGCCGGTGGTGGCGCGGGTCGCGGCGGCGACCTGCGCCACGTCGGCGGCGCCGGCCCGGCAGGCCTCGGTGACGGCGTGCTTGGTGACGTTGTTGCAGCGGCAGACGACGGCGTCGCCGGGGAGCTCGTCGGCGCCCGGCGGCGCCGGTTCGATGCCGAGCAGGAACTCCAGGCGGCCGGCCGGGACCGGCAGGCCGCGCTCGTGGAGCCGGCTCAGGGCGGCGATGGCCCGGGGCAGTCCCAGCAGCACCGCGTCGGTGACGCGCTGCCCGTGCAGGGTGAGCCGGGCGTACCGGCCGCGCGCCGGGTCGGCGACGGTGACCACTTCGGCGGCGGCGCCCGCGCCGGCCCCCGCGCCCGCGCCGGCCCCCGCGCCGGCGCCGGAACCGCTGCGGCCGCCCGGGCTGCCGTCGGCGTCCGGGCCGGCGGCGGGCCGTCCGCCGAGGCGGACCAGGTCGATGCCGGGCACCCGCAGCCGGGTGACGCGCCGGGTGCCCCGGTAGCCGGCCTCGCGCGGCCCGGCCCCGGTCAGCTGCCGGGCCAGCGACTCCGCCTGTTCCCAGGCGGGTTCGAGGTGTCCGGCCGCGGCGCCCGGGTGTTCGGCGCAGTCGCCGATGGCGTGGATGTGCGGGTCGTCGGTGCGCAGCCGCCCGTCGACGAGCACCCCGGTGCCGACGGCGAGGCCGGCCCGGCGGGCCAGGGCCGTCTCGGGCACGGCGCCGGTGCACAGCAGGAGGGTGTCGGCGGCCAGGACGGCGCCGTCGTCGAGGGTGAGCTTGCCGGCGCAGTACGCGGCGGCCTGCCGCCCGCAGTGGAGCTCCACGCCCAGGCCGGCCAGCCGGCCGGCGAGCAGCCTTCCGGCGGCGGCGTCCAGGTGCCGGTCCAGGGGGTGGGGCCCGCGGTGGACGAGCGCCACCTCGTGCCCGGCCCGGGTCAGCGCGGCCGCGGCCTCCACACCGAGGAGCCCGCCGCCCAGGACGACGGTGCGCCGGGCGTCCGGCGCGGCGCGCAGGACGCGTTCGGCGTCGGCGAGGGTGCGCAGGGCGGTGACCGCGTCCGAGGTGCCGGGGCGGGGCAGCCCGGGGATCCGGGGAAGGGCGGGGCGGGCCCCGGTGGCCAGGACGAGGGTGTCGTAGCGGTGGACGGAGCCGTCGTCGGCGCGGACGAGGCGGCGGGCGCGGTCGATGCGGACGGCGGTGGTCCCGGTGCGCATCCGGACCCCGTCCGGCAGGGCGGGCAGGTCCAGCGCGGCGGGCGGCAGCGTCCCGTCCAGGACGGAGGTGAGGAGGACCCGGTGGTAGGGGGCGGCCGGTTCGGCGCCGAGCACGGTCAGTCCGCCGCGGTGGCCGTGGTGGTGGAGCCGCTCGGTGAACCGGTGGGCGGCGCTGCCGCCGCCGACGACGAGGACGTCGCCGGCGCTCACGGCCGTGCCCCCGCGGCCTCGGCGGCCTCGGCGGGCTCGACGCGTACGGCGCAGACCTTGAACTCGGGCATCCGGCTGCGCGGGTCGAGGGCCGCCGAGGTGATCAGGTTGGCGCGGCCGGCGCCGGCGAAGTGGAACGGCAGGAACACGGTGTCGGTGCGCAGAGAGGGGACGAGGCGGACGGTGGCGAGGGTGCTGCCGCGGGTCGAGGAGACCCGGGCGGGGCGGCCGTCGCGCAGGCCGAGGCGGGCCGCGGTGTCGGGGTGGATTTCGACGAACGACCCGGGGGCGGCCGCGGCGAGTTCGGGGACCCGGCGGGTCTGCGCCCCGGACTGGTAGTGGGCGAGGACCCGGCCGGTCGTGGCGTACAGCGGGTATGCGGCGTCGGGGGTCTCGGCGGCGTCGCGGTGCTCGACCTCGGCGAAGCGGGCGAGTCCGTCGGGGTGGGCGAAGGCGTCGAGGAAGAGCCGCGGCGTGCCCGGGTGGGGGGCGGCGCCGGCGGGGGCCTCGGGGCAGGGCCAGTGCAGTGCCTCGCCGGCGTCGAGGCGTTCCCAGCTGATGCCGGAGTAGTCGGCGCGGCCGCCGGCGGAGGCGCGGCGCAACTCCTCGAAGACGGTGCGGGGTTCGGTCGGGAAGCGGGCGGGGTCCTGGCCGAGGCGGACGGCGATGCCGTGGAGCACGTCGAGGTCGCTGCGGGCTTCGCCGGGCGGGGGCAGGAGTCTGCGGCGGCGCAGTACGCGGCCCTCCAGGTTGGTCATGGTGCCCTCTTCCTCGGCCCACTGGGTGACGGGGAGGACGACGTCGGCGAGTTCGGCGGTCTCGGAGGGTACGAAGTCGGCGACGACGAGCAGGTCGAGGGAGGCGAGCCGGTCGGCGATGCTGGCGGCGCGGGGCGCGGAGACGGCGGGGTTGGAGCCGAAGACGAGGAGGGCGCGGGGTCCGCCTCCGCTGCCGAGGGAGTCGAGGAGTTCGTAGGCGCTGCGGCCGGGGCCGGGCAGGGCGTCGGGGTCGACGCCCCACACGGAGGCGACGTGGGCGCGGGCGGCCGGGTCGGCGAGCATGCGGTAGCCGGGGAGCTGGTCGGCCTTCTGGCCGTGTTCGCGGCCGCCCTGGCCGTTGCCCTGGCCGGTGAGGCAGCCGTAGCCGCTGCCCTCGCGGCCGGGCAGGCCCAGGGTGAGGGCGAGGTTGATGAACGCGGCGACGGTGTCGGTGCCCTTGCTGTGCTGTTCGGCTCCGCGGCCGGTCAGGACGTACGCCCGCGCCGCGCCGGCGAGGAGGTCGACGGCCTCGCGCATCTCGGCGACGGGGACGCCGGTGACGCGTTCGACGCGCTCGGGCCACCAGGCGGCGGCCCGCCGCCAGGCGGCGTCGAAGCCGGTGGTGCGCTTGTCGAGGTAGTCCCGGTCGGCGCGGCCCTCGGTGACGGCGAGGTGGAGCAGGCCGAGGGCGAGGGCGAGGTCGGTGCCGGGGGTGGGCTGGAGGTGGAGGGCGGCGGCCTCGGCGGTGGGGGTGCGGCGGGGGTCGATGACGATGAGCCGCGGTCCGGCGAGGTGGCGCATCAGCGGGGGCATCGTCTCGGCCGGGTTGGCGCCGGCGAGGAGGACCGCGTCGGCGGCGGCGAGGTCGGTGACGGGGAAGGGCAGGCCGCGGTCGAGGCCGAACGCGGCGGAGCCGGCGGCGGCCGCGGAGGACATGCAGAACCGGCCGTTGTAGTCGATCTGGCTGGTGCCGAGGGCGACGCGGGCGAACTTGCCGAGCTGGTAGGCCTTCTCGTTGGTGAGGCCGCCGCCGCCGAAGACGCCGACCGCGTCGGCGCCGTGCTCGGCGCGGATCCGCTCCAGCCGGCCGGCGACCAGGTCGAGGGCCTCGTCCCAGCCGGCGGGGGCGAGCCGGCCGTCCGCGCCGCGGACCAGCGGCCGGGTGAGGCGGCCGGGGGTGTCGAGGAGCGCGGGGGCGGTCCAGCCCTTCTGGCACAGGCCGCCCTGGTTGACGGGGAAGGCGGCGTCGGGGCGGACGGCGGTGCGCCCGGCGTCGTGCGAGAGGCGGGTGCCGCACTGGAGGGCGCAGTAGGGGCAGTGGGTGGCGGTCTCAGACACGGGAGGCCTCCGTGCGGGCGGAGCCGGCGGCGGCCGCGGCGGCGTCCCGGCCGTCCCCGGCGGGGGCAGCGGGGCGGCGGCGGAGGTAGACCGCCCAGGTGGTGAGGATGCAGACGGCGTAGAAGGCGAGGAAGGCGGTGAAGGCCGGCTCGCCGGATTTCACGGGGCCGCTGTAGGCGCTGCGGAAGACGAGGTTCACGCCGACTCCGCCGAGCCCGCCGACGGCCCCGGCGATGCCGACGACCGCGCCGGAGAGGCGGCGGGCCCGGGCGAAGGCCTGCTCGGCGTCCCGCCCGGAGGTGACGGCGTCCTGCGCCTGCCGGGCGAAGACCGCGGGGATCAGCTTGTACGTCGAGCCGTTGCCTATGCCGGTCAGGACGAACAGCAGGGTGAAGCCGCCGAGGAACAGGGCGTACGAGGACTGCGCGGAGGCCATCAGCAGCAGGCCGGTCCCGGCGGCCATCGCGCAGAAGGTGGCCAGGGTGACGCGCGCCCCGCCGAACCGGTCGGAGAGCAGGCCGCCGACGGGCCGGAAGAAGGAGCCGAGGAGCGGCCCGAGGAAGGTGTACTGCGCGGCCTCGAAGGGGGTGGCGCCGAACTGGCTCTGCAGGACGAGGCCGAAGGCGAAGCCGTAGCCGATGAAGGAGCCGAAGGTGCCGACGTAGAGGAGGGAGATGATCCAGGTGTGCGGGTTGCGGGCGGCCTCGCGCTGGGCGCCGGGCGCGCCGCGCACGGCCGCGAAGTTGTCCATCTTCCAGGCCGCGAGGACCGAGGAGACCACGATCAGCGGCAGGTAGGCGGCGATGACGTACGAGGGGTGGGCGCTGCCGGCGGTGGCCAGGACGAGCAGGCCGATCAGCTGGACGGCGGCGACGCCGAGGTTGCCGCCGCCGGCGTTGATGCCGAGGGCCCAGCCCTGGAGGCGCTGCGGGAAGAGGGCGGTGATGTTCGTCATCGAGGAGGCGAAGTTGCCGCCGCCGAGCCCGCACAGCGCCCCGATGAGGAGGAAGACCCACAGGTCGGTGCCCGGCTGTCTGATGAACCAGAAGGCGGCGAGGGCGGGGACGAGGAGGACGGCCGAGGCGAAGACGGTCCAGTTGCGGCCGCCGAAGCGGGTGACGGCGTAGCTGTACGGGAGCCGCAGGGCCGCGCCGACCAGGGTCGGGACGACCACGAGGAGGAACTTCTCGGAGGGGGTGAAGGCGAAGCCGATCTCGGGCGACATGAAGAGCACGAGGACGGACCACATGCTCCACACCGAGAAGCCGATGTGCTCGGCGAGGACGGAGAGGGCGAGGTTGCGGCGGGCGGTGCGGCGGCCGCTGCGCTGCCAGAAGTCCTCGTCCTCGGGGTCCCAGTCCTCGATCCAGCGTCCGGTTGCGGGACGTGCGGGCGGCGGCGTCATGGCTCCTCGGCTTTCTGCTCGGTGCGCGGCGTCTGATGTCTTGAACTATACAGTTCAGTTCAGTTGAATCTCAAGCGTCGGCCCGGGCCGTTCCAGCGCCCGGTCCACCAGCGCGCCCGCCCCGCCCGTGTACGCCCCCGGATCGCACAGCCCCGCCAACTCGCCCTCGCTCCAGCGCCCTTGGAGCGCCGGCTCCGCGGCCAGCACCTCGTGCAGCGGCAGGCCGCCCTCCTCCGCCGCCGCGGACGCCCGCGTCAGCAGCTGCTTGGCCGCCGCCTTCCCCAGCTCCGGCGCCAGCACCGCCGCGATCCGCTCCGAGACCACCTGGCTGCCCGTCAGCAGCAGGTTCGCGCGCATCCGATCGGGCCGCGCCGTCAGCCCCTCGGCGAGCTCCGCCGCCGTGTGCGCGGCGCCGCCGACCAGCCGCAGGCACTCGCGCAGCAGCTGCCACTCGGCGTGCCAGGCGCCGGCGGAGCGCTCGTCCTCCGAGACCAGGCACTGCACCAGCCCGGCCGCCAGCACCGGCACCTGGAGGGCGGCACTGCGCAGCAGCGTGCTGAGCACCGGGTTGCGCTTGTGCGGCATGGCCGAGGAGGCGCCCCGCCCCGCCGCGGCCGGCTCGGCGACCTCGCCGACCTCCGTCCGGGACAGGTTCTGCACGTCCACGGCGATCTTCCCGAGCGCCCCCGCGGCGAACCCCAGCGCCGAGGCGAGGTCCGCGACCGGCGTGCGCAGCGCGTGCCAGGGCAGCGCGGGCCGGGCCAGGCCCGTCTCGGCGGCGAACGCCTCCGCCAGCCGCTCCGCGTATCCGACGCCCTCCGGCTGCTCCCCGGCGCCGCCGTCGATGCGGGCGTACTCCAGGTAGCCGGCCAGCGTTCCGGCCGCCCCGCCGAGGGAGACCGGCAGTCCGCCGTCCGCGACGCGGCCCAGCCGCTCCCCGGCGTCGAGGACCAGCTGCCGCCAGCCCGCCGCCTTCAGCCCGAAGGTGGTCGGCACCGCCTGCAGGGCCAGCGTCCGGCCCGGCATCGCCGTGTCCCGGTGCTCCGCGGCCAGCCGCCCCAGCGCCGCGGCGGTGCGGGCCAGGTCGGCGCGGACCAGGCGCAGCGTGCGGGCGGCGACCAGCATGGCCCCGGTGTCGAGGACGTCCTGGCTGGTGGAGCCGCGGTGGACGTACTCGGCGGCGGCCGGGTCCTCGGCGGCGACCACCCGGGTCAGCGCCTGGACCAGCCCGACCACCGGGTTCGCGGTCTCCCGCGCCGCCAGGGCCAGCGCGCGCAGGTCCAGCCGGTCGGCGCGGGCGCAGCCGGTGATGGTCTTCGCGGCGGCCTCGGGGAGCGTCCCGAGCCGGGCCTGCGCCCGGGCCAGGGCGGCCTCGGCGTCCAGCATCGCCTGGAGCCAGGCGAGGTCGGAGACGGCCTCCTCCGCCGGGGTGCCGGCGCGCACCGGGGACAGCAGCCCCGCGTCGGTGAGCGCGTCGCTGCCTGCGGTGCTCATACGAGGACCCCGGTCAGGTCGGTCTCGGCGGGCAGCGACACCCCGGCCGGGACGGCCGCGGCGGGCGGCAGGGCGAGCACCGAGCGGGCGATGGCGTCCGAGTCGCCGAGGGTGACGGAGTCGACGCCCGGGCGGATGCCGGCCGCGGTGACCCAGTGCACGGACTCGGTGGGCACGCCGTACGCGAACCGGCGCGGGTGGGCGAGGCCGCGGGCGTCGAGGAGCCGGTACGGGCGCTCGGTGACGGCGAGGCCGCCGGACTCGTAACCCGCGCCGCCCGGACCGGAGATCCGGTAGGTGGTGCACTGCTCGGTGTCGAGCAGGTGGCGCAGCAGCGGGTCGTCGGTGCGCCGCAGGTCGGGCTCGGGCAGCCGGGCCTCGATCAGCACCCCGGCGCGGACCGGCGGGCCCGGGACGGTGCGCGAGGCGGCGGTGAACGCGGCCTGCCCGGAGGAGGTGTCGACGCGGATCTCGGTGCCGGGGCCGGTCAGGACGAGCACCCCGGCCTCGATCAGCGCGATCATCTCCTCGATGCGGGAGGCCGGCGGGCCGATGGAGAGGAAGGCGTTGAGCGGCGTGTACCAGCCCTCCAGGTCGTCGCGGTGCGAGTCGGCGGTCAGGCCGCCGTGGTCGACGGCGAGGCGGATCTCGTTGCGCAGGTCGCGCAGGACGTCCAGGGCTGCCTTGAGCGGCCCGCTGAGGTTGCCGGCGCGGGCCGCGGCGACGTCGCGCTCCAGGTAGGCGGTGAGCCACTGCCGGAAGTCCTCGCGGTCGGCGAACTCGCGGTCGCCGTACGGCCGGGAGAGCGCCTCCCAGCTCCAGCGGTCGGCCGCTTCGATGCCGTACACGTCCAGCAGGGAGTCCCGGTCGGCGGCGTCCTCCAGGGACAGGAAGCGGCGGGTGAAGCCCTCGCGCTCGTCGCCTCGGCCGCGGGCCTGGAGCAGGGTGCCGTAGTAGACGCTCTCGGTCTCGCGGGAGATCAGCGGCCACAGGTCGGCGGTGAAGCCGATGCCCTCGCCGTCCGCGGAGCGGGCGCGCAGCTCCTCGATGCGCTGCGGGGTCAGCAGCCGCGGCAGGTAGCGGCCGTAGGCGCCCTTCTCGTTCTCGCCGCGGGCGTGGTAGGGGATGCCCCGGCGCGAACTCGCGTACAGGACGGGCTCCCTGCCCGAGGGGTGGTAGGTGAGGCGGCCGTCCTCGCCGCGGGTGAAGCTGCCGCCGCGGCCGGCGGTGAAGAGGGCCATGTGGTCGAAGAAGTTCAGGCCGAGGCCGCGCAGCAGGACGTTCTCGCCGGGCAGGACGCTGTCGAGGTCGAGGTCGGCCGGGTTGGCGGGGGTGAAGTAGCGCAGGTGGTGGATCCGGGCGAGGCTCGCGGTCTTCGCCTCGCGCGGGGTGAGCCGGGCCGGGACGTGCCCCTGGGCCAGGACGATCGCGTCGAGGGCGTCGAGGCGGGTGCCGTCCTCCAGCCGGATGCCCTGCGGGCCGCCGGGGATGCCGAGGGTGTCGGCCATGGCCACCGCCCGCGAGCGGTGCACCTGCACGGTGACGTGGGCGGGGGCGCCGGCGACGACCCGTTCGAACGCGGCCCGCAGGTAGCCGCCGTAGAAGGCGCGGCTGGGGTAGGTGTTCGGGCCCAGGCGGCGGGCCTCGGCGACGACGGCCGGGTCGGCGCCGTCCGCGCCGTCCGCCGCGGCGAGGCCTGTCGCCCACTCGTACAGGCTCGGGCCGGGCTCGATGGGGCCCGCGGTGCGGACGCTGTCGTCGGTGTAGACGGTGATCTGGGAGGCGACCGTGTTCATCAGCAGGTGCTGGGACTGGTCGGAGCGCCAGACCTGGCCGGCGCCGGGTGCCGAGGGGTCGACGACGTGGACGGTGACCGCGTCGTGCGAGGGGGCGTGCCGCTCGTTGGCGCACAGCCGCTCCAGGACGGACAGGCCGCGGGGGCCCACCCCGATGAGGGCCACCTGCACGTGGTTCGGGGTCGTGGTCATCGCTGGTCTCCGTTCGGGGCGGTGAGGGCGGCGGCGGTGGCGGCGGTGGCGGCGGTGGCGGTGTCGTCGGTGCGGTGCCCGTGCATCCAGGCGACGTAGTCGTGGAGCTCGTCCCGGCTGAAGCCGGCCAGGACGGCGTTGCGGTCGGAGGCGGCCGCGCCGGAGGTGTGCCAGAGCTTGATGCTCTCCCGGGCCAGGAGCTGGATCCGGCCGGTGCGCTCGCGCCGCTCGGCGTTGAACTTCTCGAAGCGCTGCGGGAGTTCGCCGGCGCCGCAGTCGAGGAGGTCGCCGAGGACGACGGCGTCCTCCAGGCCCTGGCAGGCGCCCTGGGCGACGTAGTGGAGCATCGGGTGGGCGGCGTCGCCGAGCAGGGCGACCCGGCCGTCGGTCCAGGTGTCGACGGGGTCGCGGTCGACCAGGACCCAGGACTTCCAGCCCTCGCCGAGGGCGAGCAGGCGCTGGGCGTCCTCGCCGAGCGAGGCGAACTCGCGGCGGATGTCGCCGTCGGTCGCGGGGACCCCGGCGACGGCCTCGACGGCCTTGTTGTCGCTGCTCGCGGCGAGGTTCAGGTACTTGCCGCCGGCGATCGGGTAGTGCACGAAGTGGCAGCCGGGCCCGGTCCACCAGGTGACGGATGTCAGGTGCCTCAGCTCCTCGGGGACCTGCTCCATCGGGATGATCGCCCGGTAGACGGTGATCCCGGAGTTGCGGGGGGCGCCGTCGCCGACGAGCTGGCCGCGGATCGCGGAGTGGATGCCGTCGGCGCCGATCAGGGCGTCGGCGGTGAGGCGCTCGCCGTCCTCCAGGACGACGGTGGCGCCCGCGGCGTCCTGCTCGTAGCCGGTCGCGGTGGCGGCGCTGCGCAGTTCGATGCCCTCGGCGGCCCGGCAGGCCTCCAGCAGCTTGGTGTGCAGTTCGGCGCGGTGGACGACCGCGTACGGGTTCCCGAACCGCTCCCGGTAGGCCTCGGTCAGGTCGAGGCCGGCGACGCGCTCGCCGGTGACGCCGTCCATGAAGCGGAGTTCGTCCATCTGGACGGCGGTGGAGCGGACGGCGTCGCCGAGGCCGAGCCGGTCGAGGGCGTGCAGGCCGTTCGGGGCGAGCTGGATGCCGGCGCCTATCTCCGCGAACTGCGGGGCGCGTTCCAGGACGAGGACCCCGTGTCCCTGCCGGGCGACGGCCAGGGCCGCAGCGAGTCCGCCGATGCCGCCGCCGACGATGATGAGCTTCGCCATGTCAGATCTTCTCCTCGATGAGCTGGGACGTGGTGCCGGCGGCGATCAGGCGGGCGAGCTCCAGCCGCTTGATCTTGGTGGTGGCGGTCTGCGGGAGGTCGGACTGGCGCCACTGGACGGGCTCGGCCATCGGGGGGAGCCCGGCGGTGGCGGCCTTCCAGGCGGCGGGGTCGATCGGCTTGTCGTCGCGGGTGCAGACGATGGGCACGGCCCGGCCGGACTCGTCGGGGATGATGATGACCTCGGAGAGCTCTTCGAGCCGGGTGAAGAGGGTGTCCTCGGCGGCGAGGGTCGAGCCGAAGCCCTCGATCATGTCGACCTCGCGGTCGAGCAGGTGCACGCAGCCCCACTTGGTGCGGTAGCCGACGTCGCCCATCCGCCACCAGCCGTCGTTGACCTGCTTGTCGTAGCGCTCCTGCTCGCCGAGGTAGGTGACGATCCGGCCGTCGCTCTTGACCTCGATGAAGCCCGGGTTCGTCTCGGACACCGGCAGGCCGTTGCGGCTGACGACGCGTACGTCGGTCATGCCGGGGAAGGGCATGCCCACGCAGCGGCCGTCGGCGTCGAGCCCGCGGCGGCGGGAGAAGGAGCGGGCGACGGCCGGGCCGATCTCGCTCTGCCCGTACAGCTGGCCGAAGACGGGGGCGGTGCGCTCGGTGGCGGCCAGCAGCCGCTGCACGGTGCGCGGGTGGATGGCGTCGAAGGTGCTGGAGAACAGCTTGACGTTGGCGAGGGGCTTGCGCGGGTCGTCCGCCAGCTCCTCCCACTCCATGAAGGAGTTGGGGTGCGCCTCCAGGATGCCGGGGCGCAGCTGCGCGAAGAGGTCGGCGGCCTTGCGGGGGTCGGAGTCGGCGAGGACGACGATCGGGTAGCCGCGGAAGAGGGAGATGGCGAGGGCGGTGATCAGCCGGGAGTGGACGAAGGAGACGTGCATTGCGATGGTCTCGCGGCCCGGGAGCAGCGGCTTGGTGATGGCGGCCTGCGGGCGGTAGCGCGCCTGGAGGGTGGCTCCGGTGTGGACGGCGAGCTTGGGGGTGCCGGTGGTGCCGGACGTGTGGGTGATCAGGGTGGGGTGCTCGGGCGGCATGGTGACGGCGGGTACGCGGGGGGAGCCGGCGAGGGAGGCGAGCTCGACGGCCTCCTTGTAGCTGCCGGAGGTGAGCAGGACCTGCTCGGCCTCCTCGAAGACCGAGGCCGGCAGCTCCGTCTCCAGCTTGTTCTGGTCGGTGAGGAGGTAGGGCTGGTCGGTGCGGCGGACCAGCTCGGCGACGGTCTCCCCGTCCAGCTTCGGCGACAGCAGCACCGGGACGGCGCCGATGCGGACGGCGGCGCAGGCGAGGAGGGTGATGTCGAAGCCGTCCGACTTGTAGACCACCACGCGGCGGCTGGGGCGGACGTTGGCGGCCCAGAGCCGGGAGGCCATGTCGTCGATGAGGTCGGCGACCTCCGCCACCGTCGCCCGGCGCCCCAGCTGCGGGGCTATGTCCAGGTCGTGGTCGAGGATCACGACGTTCGTCGGGTGCTTCCTGGCGGCCCGCTCGAAGAGCGTGCCGAGTCGGATGCCCTTGTTGCCGATGCGCTGGAGGATCATCGCCTTGCCTTTCTCACGTGACGTGCGGATGGGGGCCGGGGCGGCGGGAGCCGGGTGCGGCGGGGTGCGGCCGGTGCGGCGCGGGTGCGGGGCGGCCGGGGTGCGGGGCGGCGGCGGGGCTCAGGCCTGCTGCTGCGAGGCAGCTTCCTTCTCGATGACGACCTTGATGCGGCCGAGGGTCTCGGCGAGGTCGCCGGCGACCTTGTCGCCCCACTCGGCGAAGAACTGCTGCTTGCGGGCGTCGTCCATCTCGGCGGTGATGCCCTGGATGCCCTCGGTGGCGGCGCCCATCCGGAAGTGGTGGACCAGCAGGGTGCCCTCGCCGTCGGGCTCGATGGTGAAGCCCCAGACGCTGTCCTGCTTCTCGCCCTTGCTGTTGTGCATGGCCCACTGGAAGGTGCGGCCCGGCTCGGCGGCGACGACCTCGGCGTAGGTGGTCCACCGGCCGCGGACCACCGGCGCCCAGGCGACGACGTCCTCGGCGCGCTCGTTGTCGCCGCGGAAGACGGAGCCGACGGCGCCCGGCTCGCCGGTCGTCCACTCGCCGCCGAGGCACTCGGGGCTCCATTCGCCCATCCGGGCCAGGTCGCTGACCGCGGCGTAGACCTCGGCCGGGGTGGCGGCGACGTGGACCTGGGCCCGCGACCTGAAGAGGGGGTTCTGGGTGCCGCTCATGTCTGCTTCCTCCTGCGGTGGGACGTTCCGACTGCCGTCTGCGGCCCCCTTCTTGGCGGCCCGGCTAGATGAACCATACAGTTCAGTTCAACTGAACGCAACGGTACAGTTCAGTTCGGTTCTAGACTGGGCCCGCAGCCGGAGAGAGTTGGGATGAGCGCCATGACCGCACACAGCACCGCCGAGACCGCGCGGCCCGCCGCAGCCCCCGCGGGAGCGCCCACCGGTGCCCGGGCCGCACGCAAGCGGCAGGCCATCCTGGCCGCCGCCCGCACGGTCTTCCTGCGCGAGGGCTTCGGGGCCGGCGTGGACCAGCTCGCCGCCGAGGCCGGCGTCTCCAAGGTCACCGTCTACAACCACTTCGGCAGCAAGGAGAACCTCTTCAACGCCGTCATCGGGCAGACCCTCGACGAGGCCCTGGAAGTCGCCCAGTCGGTGATACAGGCCCGCCTCGCCGAGTCCGACGACGTCCGCGCCGACCTCGTGGAGGCCTGCCGCACCTGGGTGGCCGGCCTGACCACGCCGGACGTCCTCGCGCTGCGCAACGTCATCGCCGGCGAGCGGCACCGCTTCCCGGAGCTCGGCCGCACCTGGCAGGAGGAGGGCCCGGGCCGCCAGCACGCCGCCCTCGCCGCCGCGCTGGGCCGGCTGGACGAGCGCGGGCTGCTGCGCATCCCGGACATGGAGCTGGCCGTGCTCCAGCTGTCCGGGCTGGTGCTCTCCCCGCACCTGGTCTACGGGGTGTACGGGACCCACCTCGGGGAGGAGCTCGGCGAGCGGCTGATCCAGGGCGGGGTGGACATGTTCCTCAACCAGTACGGCACCGGCGCCTGAGCCCTGCCTTCCGTACGGGCCCCGCTGCCGCCGCGGCGGGCCCCGTACGGCCGGCGGCGGCTGCGGGGGGACCCGTACGGCAGCGCGCGGAACCCCCCGGGCGGTGCAGCACCGGGGGGTTCCGCGTACGGCGGGGCGGGCTCGGGCGTCAGCTGTCGTAGCGGCCGAGGCGGTCGCAGGCGTAGTCGTCGAAGGCCTGCTCGATCTCCTCGGCGCTGTTCATGACGAACGGCCCGCTGCGGACGACCGGTTCGCCGATCGGCAGGCCGCTCAGGAAGAGCAGGTCGGCGCCGACCGGCCCGCCCGCGAGCCGTACGGCCCCGCCGTCGTCCGCGAGGACGGCCAGGTCGCCGTCGAAGACCTCTGCCGTGCCCACGGCGCCGCTGCCGGAGAGCACGTACACCGCCGTGTTCCATCCCGCGGGCGCGGGCAGGCGGGCGCTCTCGCCCGGCGCGAGGCAGGCGTGGACGACGGTCACGGGCGTCGGCGTCCCGACCGGTCCGGCCACGCCCAGCGCCGTGCCGGCGATCACCTTGAACCAGGAGCCGTCGAGCCTGCGCACGACCGGGATCCGGTCCGCCGCCAGGTGCTCGGCGCGCGGCCGGGCCCCCTTGTACGCGGCGGGCACGTTCACCCACAGCTGGAGGTGGTGCTGGAGGCCTCCCGCCTCCAGGAGCGCCGGCGCCGGCTCCACCGAGTGGACGACGCCGGCGGCGGCGGTCAGCCGGTGCACGTCCCCCGGGGCGAGGGCGGCGCGCGAGCCGGTCGAGTCGGCGCACTCCAGGGCCCCCTCCAGGACGTAGGTGAGGGTCTCGAAGCCGCGGTACGGGCGGTCGGGCGCGCCCTTGGCCTCACCCGGCCCGAGATGCGCCGGGCCCGCCTGGTCGACCGTCAGGAAGGGGTCGAGGAAGGGGATCTGCGGCGTCGGAAACGCGCGGCGGACCGGGTACCCCTCGCCCTCCAGCGTGTGGAGCGGCTGCAGGACGTCGGCCACCGAGCGGATCGCGGTGGCCGCGGTGACGGCGGAACCCAGGGTGGTCATGATGCCTTCTCTCGTCGTGTGTACGGGGTCGTCCCTCCCATTGCGGTGAACTATACAGTTCAGTTCAGTTGAGGCAAGGTTCTCGGCAACTGACAGATACCGACGGGCCCTGTTGTCCCGCGGGTGCGCCCCCGCCCACACTCCTGCCATCCCCACCGACGCCCACCACGCACTCGCAGGGGCATGCGGACGGCCCCGGCCGCCCCCGCCGTGCGCTGCGCATGCCCCTGCGGAAGGACAGCCCATGACCGATCTCAGGATCCTCGCCATCTCCGGCAGCCTGCGCGCGGCCTCGTACAACAGCGCCCTCGTGCGCGCCGCCCGGAAGTTCGCCCCGGGCGGCCTGGACATCGAGGTCTACGAGGGCCTGCGGGACATCCCGCCGTACGACGGCGACGTGGAAGCCGAGGCGCTGCCGGAGTCCGTCGCCGACCTGCGGCGCCGCATCACCGAGGCCGACGGCCTGTTCATCGCCACCCCCGAGTACAACTACGGCATTCCCGGCGTGCTCAAGAACGCCCTGGACTGGGCGAGCCGCCCCGCCCTCGACTCCTCCCTCACCGGCAAGCCCATCGCCATCGCCGGCGCCGCCCCCACGAACTTCGGCACCGTCCGCGCGCAACTGGCCCTGCGCCAGATGTTCCTGTGGACGGACTCCCGGGTCGTCGTCAAGCCGGAGCTCCAGATCTTCCGCGCCCACGAGCGCTTCGACCAGGCCAACAACCTCACCGACGCCACCACCGTCGAAATCCTGCAGGAGCTGCTCGCCGCGCTCGCCACGAAGATCCGCGAAACCCGCGCACTCGCCTCCAACACGCTCTGACCCCGACCCGTACCCCGACCCGACCCGACCCGCTCACCCCATCCCCCGGCGGACCGGCAGCACCCACCCCACCCTCACCTGCCGGTCCGCCCCCCAAGCCGGAGACCGCCGCTCCGCTGCTCCACACCCCCCCTTCCGAAGGGCCGCCCACCACCCCCGTGGCGGCCCTTCGGCGTGCCCGGACTCTGTAGGGGTCCGGATCCTGCGGGGAGTTGACGAAGCCGCGTTCGTGCAGTGTTCCGCGCATGCGCCATGGGCCGGTGCACAGATGGGGCGTGCGGCGTAATCAGCCCGCTGAGGGGACAGGGTGGTCCGGGGAGTCCAGCCAGGCCCGCTCCCCGTCGCTGTCCACGGTCAGGCCGAACCGATCGAAGCCCGGCCGCCCCTGGCCCTCCCACCAGTGGTAGGCGGCTTCCGTCTCGTCCCACAGCCTTCGCGGGCCGGACTGCACCACTGCGAAGGAGTCGGCCCCCGGCACGTAGTCGGCGGACGCCCACGAGTGCGTGTCGGTGCTGTAGGTCCACAGCGTGTACGTGCCGTCGTCGTAGCGCTCCACAGACCAGAACGCCCCAGGCATCTGAAGCCCGATGGCGAACTGTTCCACCCACCCGCCCACGTCGGCCGGTGTCAGGTCGGTGGTTCTGCCGGCGCCATCCGCAGGCCACGTGCGGCCCTTGAGGTAGGCACCGTGCGGGGGCCGGTCTGCCCGCTGCTGCCGCAGGCGCATGAAAGCACTGGAGCGCGTGAACCGCCCGGCGGCCGTTCCACACCGCACGGTCAGTCGGACGATCGCCTCACCGCCGTACAGCGTTCCCCACGGCGTCACGATCAGCCCACCGGTCGCGGTCTGCTCCACCCACGCTCCGGGAACCTCCCGGACCGAGCACGTCGCGATGACGCGGTCGTACGGAGATCCTCCCGGGTGCCCCTTCCGGCCGTCGCCCACGACCAGTCGAGGGGACAGTCCGGCGTTGCGCAGGTTCTCCCCGGCCCTCTCGGCGATGCCTGGGTCGAACTCGACAGAGACGACGTTCTCGTCGCCGAGCCGGTGGGCGAGCAGCCCCGCGTTCCACCCGGTCCCGGTGCCGATCTCCAGGACCCTGTGCCCGTCCCCCACGTCGAGATCCGCCAGCATGGAGAACACCATGTGGGGCTGGGAACTGGAGCTGGACGGTGTCTTGCCAATCCCGTCCCCGGTGTGGCTGCCGTCGTCCCACTGAGTGGTCAGCGGGATATCGGCGTACACCGCCCTGAACCAGCCTTCCGGGTCCTTCGTGCGATCCACCACGGGGGACTGCCGGGTTCCGTCCGCGATACCGGGCCAGATGCGGTCGGGAACGAACATGTCCCTCGGGACTGCGCTGAAGGCAGGCAGCCAGTCGGGTGGCAAGGCGCCCGAAGCAATGAGCGCGGAGGCGAGCCCCGAAGGGCCCACCTCTTCGGTGCGTGTCGTCACCGTGCCTGCTTGCCCGTCGTGGGACCGGAGCCGTCCGACGTGTTGCCGCCCTCGTCCGAGCCGCCCCCGCCGTGCCTGGCCCCGCTACTGCTGTCGTCCTGCTGACTGCCGCCCTGGCCGCTTCCGGTGCCGCCGCCGTGCTTGGGCATCCCATGCTCCTTCACTCGTGATGGTTGGTCGTTTGCACTCGCCGACCCGTCCTGGTGGGGCCGGGCTTTGGACGCTAGAGGGCGCGCGTGAGCCGACTCCACCAACTTGCGCGAGTTTGCACGCCACTTTGCCGTCGGCGGGCTTGACGGGAAAGGCCGTCATGGCGCTACGGTTTGCTGGGGTCGACCCGAACCCGACCTTGGGCACCGCCCCCACCGTCTGGGCTGACGCGGAAGCGGCAGGAACGGTGCTGCACAGGGTGGAAGTCAGCCCTCGCACTCCGCGCGTCCTTCCGTATGCGAGGAAGTCTGGCATCGGGCAATGCGGCACAGCGATCACGTGACCTGAGTCCAACCGGCGGCCAAATTCATGTCATCCACTTCACCGAAAGCCCAAGCAGCCAGGGAAGCCGTAGCCGTTCGGCTGCGGGAAATCAGGCTCGACGCAGGGATCACGGCCCGAGAGTTGGCTGCCCGGTGTGGGTGGAGTGAGTCGAAGTCGTCGCGGATCGAGCACGCCAAGACGCCACCCAGCGATGCGGACATAAGATCCTGGTGCGCGGCATGCGGGGTGCCGGGGCTTGCCGATGACCTGATCGCCTCCAACCGGCAAGCCGATTCCATGTATGTCCAGTGGAAGCGCCTCCAGCGGACCGGGCTGAGGCGGCTGCAGGAGTCGGGTGTACCCCTCTATGAGCAGACACGGCAATTCCATGTGTACTGCTCCAACGTGATTCCCGGCTTCTTTCAGACCCAAGAATATGCGACGGCTCTGCTGACCTCCATCGCCAGGTTCCGCGGAACACCGGACGATGTGACAGAAGCCGTGGCCGCGCGGTTCAAGCGATCGCATGTAATTCACGAAGGTGACCACAGATTCGCTGTCCTGATCGAAGAGTCGGTCCTGCGGTACCGGATTGGCGGCACGGAAGCAATGGCTGCGCAGCTGGGCCATCTACTGTCCGTGATGGCGCTGCCTTCCGTCTCACTGGGAATCATACCGTTCACGGCGCCCCGGCCGGCATGGCCGCTGGAAACGTTCACCGTATTCGACCGTCAGCGGGTTCACGTGGAAACCTTGTCGGCAGCCATCAAGGAAACACAGCCGAGTGACGTGGCGCTGTACCTGAAAGCGTTCGACAACCTGAAACAGGCTGCATCGTACGGCCCGGACGCTCGCGCGCTCATTGCGTCGGCAATCGGCCTGCTGGACTCCCGGGACTGAAGGCCTGCACTCGAGGGGAGTTGACGAAGCCGCGTTCGTGCAGTGTTCCGGCTTGCCTCCGCCTTGCGAGGATCGGGCCATGCGTGCAGCCTTCATCCAGGAACTGGGCCCCGCCGAGAACATTCGCTACGGCGAGATCGACCCGCCGGTACCGGGCCCGACCGACGTGCTCGTCGACGTCGAGGCGGTCTCCGTCAACCCGGTCGACACCTTCGTGAGGTCGGGGCTTTTCCGCACCCCCGTCGACTTCCCGTTCGCCGTGAGCCGCGACCTCGTCGGCACCGTCGTCTCCGCCGGCCCCGGCGCCCCCGGCTTCGCCCCCGGCGACCGCGTCTGGTGCAACAGCCTGGGGCACGGCGGACGCCAGGGCGCCGCCGCCGAGCAGGCCGTCGTCCCCGTCGACCGGCTCTACCACCTGCCGCCCGGCGTCGACGCCGCCGAGGCCGTGGCCGTCGTGCACCCCGCGGGCACCGCCTACCTGGCGCTGTTCACCCACGGCCGGGTGCGCCCCGGCGAGACCGTCCTCGTCGCCGGCGCCGGGGGGAACGTGGGCAGCGCCCTGGTCGCCATGGCTGTCGAGGCGGGCGCCCGGGTCGTCGCCACCGCCGCCGCCCGCGACGCGGACCACTGCCGGTCCCTCGGCGCCGCCGAGGTGCTCGACTACCGCGACCCGGACCTCACGGCCCGCATCCGCGAGTGCAGCCCCGCCGGGATCGACGTCCACATCGACACCTCCGGGCGGAACGACCTGGCCGCCGCCGTCGACGTGCTGGCCCCGCGCGGCCGCATCGTGCTCCTCGCCGGCGCCCGTTCGCAGCCCGTGCTGCCCGCCGGGCCGCTCTACATGAAGGACGGCTCCGTCGTCGGCTTCGTCATCTCCCACGCCACCACCGCCGAACTCGCCGAGGCCGCCGTCGCGATCAACCGCCTGGTGGGCAGCGGCAGGCTGCGCGCCCGCTCCGTCGAGCGCGTCCCGCTGTCCGAGGCCGCCCGCACCCACCGGCGCATCGAGGACGGCGAGCTCCACGGCAGCCGCGTCGTCCTGCTGCCCAAGGAGTCCTGACGGCCGGACGGGCCCCACCCGGCCCGCCGACGGGGGCGCGGGCCCGCACGCACCGCGCCCCCGGGCCCGCGTCCCGTACGCCGCCGGGCCGACCTGACGCACTGACCGGCGGCCCGGCGCGACCCCCGCCGCCCGCTGCGAGACTCGCGCCATGGACCATCCCCCGCAGCCCGCGTCCGCGCCCGCGCCCGCGTCCGCGCCGCGGCGGACCGGCTGGGCGCCCTTTGCGCTGCTGGCCTCCGTGCAACTGCTGCTCAACGCCTCGGTGTCGGTGACGTTCGCCGCCGGGCCGGCCATGGCGCGGGAGCTCGGCCTCGGCCGCATCGACCTGGTCCTCGACAGCTCCGCCTACGGGCTCGCCTTCAGCGGGCTCCTCCTGCTCGGCGGGCGCCTGGCCGACCGGACCGGCCCGCGCCGCCTGTTCTGCCGGGGCACCGCCCTGTTCGCCGCCGCCTCGCTGGCCGCGGCCCTCGCCCCCGCCCCGCCGTTCGTCCTCGGCGCCCGCTTCCTCCAGGGCTGCGGCGCCGCCCTGGCCGCCCCCGCCGCCATGGCCCTGCTGAGGGCCGTCTACCCCGAGGGCCCCGCCCGCTCCGCGGCCCTGGCCCGCTGGGGGCTGCTGAGCAGCCTGGGCGCCGCTGCCGGCATCGTCCTCAGCGGGCTCCTCACCTCCTGGCCGGGCTGGCGCTGGAGCTTCGGCGTGCTCGGGGCCGTCGCCGCCGCGGCCCTGGCCCTCGCGCCGCGCTTCCTGCCGGACGGGCCCGCGCCCGTACGGGTCCCCCCGGACCTGCCGGGTGCCGCCCTCGGCACGCTCGCCCTGTGCTCCCTCGGCTACGGCCTCGTCATGGCCGGCCCGCACGGCTGGACCGCCGCCGCCGTCCTCGGCCCGCTCGCGCTCGGGGCGGTGCTGCTCGCCGCGTTCGCCGCCGCCCAGCGGCGGTCCCCCGCCCCGCTGCTGCCGCCCGGCTTCCTCGCCTCCCGCCGCCGGGCGACGGCCCTGGTGTGCGCGCTGCTCGGCCCGGCGATCGGCGCGAGCACCGCCTTCCTCCTGGCGCTGTGGTTCCAGCAGGAGCGCGGCTGGTCCGGGCTGCAGAACGCCCTCGCGTTCGTCCCGTACAGCGCGGTCCTGGTCGGTGTCGGATTCGCCGCGGGGCGCACCGTCGCCCGTTTCGGGGTGCGCACCGTCGCGGCGGGCGGGCTCGCCGCCATCGCCGCGGGGCTGTTCCTGATCGGCGCCGCGGGGCTGCGTACGGGCTCCGAGGCCGCGGTCCTCGCCGGGCTGGCGGTCCTCGCGGCCGGCAGCGGCACCCTCGTCTCCGCGGCCGTCGTCGGCGCCGTCGGCACCGTCCCCGACGGCCAGTCCGCGCTGGCCGGGGCGGTCGTCAACACGGCGATCCTGGCCGGCCCCACCGCCAGCCTCGCCCTGACCACCTCCGCCGCCGAGGCCCGCACCGCCGCCCTGCTCGCCGCGGGCGACCCGCACGCCGCGACCGGCGGGTACGCCTTCGCCTTCGAGGCGGCCTGCGCCGTGTTCCTCCTGGCCGTCCCCTGGGCCCTGTACGGGCTCCGCCCCGACCGCCCCGACCGCCGCCCGCAGCCGCCCGCCCCCGCGGTCCCCGCCCCCGCGGAGCCCCCCGTACGCCCCTCCTCCCCGGCCTGACCGGGGGCGCACGCCCCCCGGCGTACGACCCCCGTGCGTCCGCGCGACCGCGCGGGCTCCCTTGACGCGGCCCGGCCGCGGGGGGACGCTCCCGGGTCTTGTACGCAGCGCAGCAGCCGGGGGGCCGCCATGCCGGAGCAGTCGAACGGGTCCGCCCGCACCGCGGGGGAGCTGCGGGCGAGGCTCGCCTCGCTCGGGGCCCGCTGGTCGGTGCTGGAGCACCTCGCCGACGGAGAACCGCTGCCGCGGCCGCCGCTCGGCCTGGATCCCGGGGCGAAGCCGACGACCGCCGCCGAGGCCGGAGCCGTCGACCTGCGCGCCCTCGCCGGCCGGCCGAGCGCAAACCCGCACCTGACCCGGCGCCGCGCCGCGCACGGCCTGCTCGGCCCCGGCCGCGGCCCGCTGCCCGGGGCGCGCCCGGCCGCGGTCGACTGGCGCGGCCGCTGGGGCCGGCCGTGGCTGACGAAGGTCAAGGACCAGTCGCCGTGCAGCTCCTGCGGGGCGTTCGGTGCGGCCGGCCTGGTCGAGTCGATGGCGCGGATCGAGCACTGCGTGTGGGCGGAGCGCTCCCCGGGCGACGTCCACGACGGGCTGCGCCTCGCCTGCGGGCAGGGCTCCGGCCCGGAGACGGCGCTCGACTGGATCCGGGAGAACGGCGGCATCGCCGACCCGGACTGCTGGCCGTACTCCCCGCCCCCGCCGTCCGTGCCCGCCGACCGGCGGGGCGCCTGGCGGGCCGAGTACACCCCGAGTTGGGACCGGTCGGGCCGGACCGTCCGCATCGGCGGGTACGTCCGCCTCGGCGACGTCGAGCAGCAGAAGGTCTGGCTCGACACCGTCGGCCCGCTCACCGCCTGCCTCGACGTGGACGACGACTTCCCGGCGCTCGGCGCGGGCGTCTACCACCGGACCGGCGGCCGCCCCGCCGGCGGGCACTGCGTCCTGGTCGTCGGCTACGACGACGCCGCGGGCTGCTGGCTGTTCAAGAACTCGTGGGGGCCGCGCCACCACGTCGGCGGGTACGGCCGGATCGCGTACGGGGAGTCCGGCGTCGACCACTGGGCCAAGTGCGGGCTGGCCGGCACCGACGTCGACCCGTGGTCCAGGCGCCGCCTGCACTCCGGCAACGTCTACGAGAGCGGCAACGGGCGCGCCCACCGCAACTTCGAGATGGTCGCCGCCTCCGGCGGCCGCCTGCGGCACTGGTGGCGGGAGGGCGACGCCCCCTTCCCGTGGGCCCGCGCCGCCGCGTTCGCGTGGGACGCCTCCGGCCAGCCCGCCGTCACCGGCTCCACCTACAACCGCAACATGGAGACCCTGCACGTGACGACCGGCGGCCGGCTGCGCCACTGGTACTTCGAGCAGTCCGCCGGATCGTGGCGCGACGGCGGCGCGTTCGGCCCCGGCGACGCCGCGGTCGGCTCCACCCCGGCGTTCATCCAGAGCGACTACGGCAAGCCCGGCAACTTCGAGGTCGTCGTCCGCACCGCCGACGGCCGCCTGAACCACTGGTGGCGGATCAACGGCGCCCCCTGGACGTGGAACGACGGCGGCCGCTTCGCCTCCGGCATCGCCCACTGCGGGCCCGCCCTCGTCCAGACCCGCAGCCGCTGCCTGGACCTCGTCGCCGCGCGCACGGACGGCCGGATGCAGCGGTGGTGGCGCGACGACCCGAACGGCTTCGCCTGGCGGCCCGGCGAGGTCTTCGGCAGCGCCGCCGCCTCCGCCCCCTGCATGATCGAGAGCCAGGACGGGGCCGCCGACGAGGACACCGCCGGCACGTACGAGCTGTGCGTCGCCGTCGCCGGCGGCCGCGTCGAGCACTGGCGGCGCAGCGCCGCCGCCGGGTCCGCATGGAGCCGCAGCGCCGTCTTCGGGCACGGCGTGCAGGCCGTCACCGGGATGCTCCAGGGCAGCTTCGGCTTCAACCTGGAGGCCGTCGTCCTGCGCACCGACCGCCGCCTCCAGCACTACTGGCGGGACGGGGCGGGCTGGCACGAGGGGCGGGTGATCGGCGCCGCCTGAGCGCCCCGCGCCGCCCCGGGCCGCCCCGGGGCCGTACGGGGCCCCGTCCCGGCGGGGCGCGGGCCGGGCCCGGCGCCGACCGGTCAGGGCCCGGCGCCGACCGGTCAGGCCCGGCGCCGACCGGTCAGCCGGTGCTGCACCGCCTCCAGCGGGCCCCGGTCGAAGCGCCGCAGCCACAGCACGGACCCGGCCGCCAGCGCCGTCGACACCGCCGCCCACAGCCCCATCACCCACCAGGGACCGGTCCCGGCGAGCCGGCCGGCGAGGCCCAGCCCGAAGCCGTAGCAGACCAGCATGCACAGCACGTTCTGGCCGACGTACGCGGACAGCGCGGTCCGTCCGATCGCGCCGAGCGCGGCCGCCCCGGGGAGGGCGAAGCGGTCGAGGGCCCAGCCGATGAGGCCGATGTAGCCGACCGCGACGAGCGGCGCGACGGCGTAGCGCCCGAGGAAGAAGAAGTCGTCCCCGCCGAGCCAGACGGCCGCCCCGAGCGGCAGGCCCGCCCCGAGGCCCCAGCGGGCCATCCGGACGCGGATCCGGCGCCCGGCGCCGGTGGGCGCGAACGCGCCGGCCCGGTAGAGGCGCACGCCCAGCAGGAAGAGGAAGAGGAGCAGGCCGAAGGTGGCGACGGGCTCGATGCGCAGCGCGAGGGCGTTGTCGAGGCGGAAGCGGACCTGGTCGGCCCAACTGCCGTCGGCGTACAGGGCGACGGCCTCCGGGTCGGGCTGTCGGTCCTTCCCGTCGGGGGAGGCCGCGAGGGCGAGGGTCAGCAGCCCGACGAGGAGGAGGTGCAGGCCGCCCGCCGTCCACATCACGGCGCTGCGCACCCGCTCGGAGCGGGCCAGCAGCCAGGCCGTCAGCAGCGCGGTGACGGCGTACCCCATCAGCACGTCCCAGGCGAAGACGAGCACGAAGTGGACGGTTCCCTCCAGGAACAGGAACGCCGCCCGCCGCGGGTACCGGCCCGGCCACGGCTCGCCGCGGCGCGCGGCGGAGTCGTACTGGATGGCCAGCCCCACGCCGAACAGGACGGTCAGGAGGGCGAGGAACTTGCCGTCGGCCAGGAAGCGGAACACGGACTCGGCGATGTTCGCCGCGGACGGGTCCGCGAGCGGATCGGGGGCGTCCAGACCGCCCTGGAGCACGCCCCACTCGGAGCCGGGCGCGGCGAAGATCCAGACGTTGGTCATGAGCGTGCCGAGGATGGCGGCGCCGCGCAGGACGTCCAGCAGCGGAAGCCGGGTCGCGGTCACACGGCTCCCCGGGAGGGTGGTGGTGTGTGCCATGGCTCCAGCCTCCCGGCGCGCCCGGCCCCGTACGTCGTGCAGGTGGACGAAGCGGGACTACATCCTTCGATGCAGCGGGGCCGGCCCGTTCTCGTCCGCATCATGGAACGCCATACACATGTACGACACATGTATCTATGCTGTGCGCATGCCCGCCCCCGCCCCTGCTCCCGCCCCGGCCCCCGCATCCGCCGCCGACCCCGCGGTGGGCGCGGCGCTCGGCCCCAGCGCCGCCGACCGCGTCTACCGGCACGTCAAGGAGCACGTCCTGGACCGCCGCTACGAGGGCGGCACCCTGCTCACCGAGGGCGGCCTCGCCGCCGCCGTGGGCGTCTCCCGCACCCCGGTGCGCGAGGCGCTGCTGCGCCTCCAGGCGGAGGGGCTGCTCCGCCTGTACCCGAAGAAGGGCGCGCTGGTCCTGCCGGTCTCCGCGCAGGAGATCGCCGACGTCGTCGAAACCCGGCTGCTCGTCGAGGAGTTCACCGTCCGCCGTGCCGTCCCCGCGCCGCCCGCGCTGCTGGAGCGCCTGGAGGCGCTCCTCGGCGAGCAGCGCCGGCACGCCGCCGCCGGCGACGCCGCCGCGTTCTCCGCCGCCGACCGCGCCTTCCACGCGGAGATCGTCCGCGGCTCGGGCAACACCATCCTCTGCGGCCTGTACGACCAACTGCGCGACCGGCAGCTGCGGATGGGCACCGCCCTCCTGCACGACCGGCCCGACCGGGTGGAGCGCTCGCTGGCCGAGCACGCGGGCATCCTGGCCGCCCTGCGCGCCGGGGACGCGGACGCGGCGGCCGCCGCCGTACGGGCGCACGTGAGCCGCGTCGCGGAACTGGTGCGGGGGACCGGCCGGTGACCGGCCCCGCCGCAACTCCCGCCGCCGCACCCGCCCGCCTCCCCGCGGACCCCCCGGGCGGAAGGCGGGCGCTGGCCGTCTGGTCGATCGGCGTCGCCGTCTACTTCGTCGCCGTCATCTTCCGCACCAGCCTCGGCGTCGCCGGGCTGGAGGCCGCGGACCGCTTCCACGTCTCCGCGTCCGCCCTCTCCACCTTCTCCCTCCTCCAACTCCTCGTCTACGCCGGCATGCAGGTCCCCGTCGGCCTGATGGTGGACCGGCTCGGCACCAAGCGGGTGCTGACCCTGGGCGCGGCCCTCTTCACCGCCGGCCAGCTCGGCTTCGCGCTCGCGCCCTCGTACGAGTCGGCGCTCGCCGCCCGCGCCCTGCTGGGCTGCGGCGACGCCATGACCTTCATATCCGTCCTGCGGCTGGGCACCCGCTGGTTCCCCGCCCGCCGCGCACCGCTGATGGCGCAGCTCGCCGGCCTCGTCGGCATGGCCGGCAACCTCGTGTCCACCCTCGTCCTCGCGCCCGTCCTGCACGGGCTGGGCTGGGCGGCGGCCTTCGCGGGCAGCGCGGCCGCGGGCCTGGTGGTGCTCGTCCCGCTGGTGCTGTTCCTGCAGGACGGCCCGGAAGGCGCCGGGGCCGGCCCGGAGGCCGCCGCCGTGCCGGGCACCGGCCGCACCGGGTCCGCCCGCAGCCGGATCCGGGACTCCTGGCGCGAGCCCGGCACCCGCCTGGGCCTGTGGGTGCACTTCACCACCCAGTTCCCCGCGATGGTGTTCCTGCTGCTGTGGGGCATGCCGTTCCTCGTCGAGGCGCAGGGGCTGCCGCGGACGACCGCCGCCGGACTGCTCACCCTCATCGTCGCCTCGAACATGCTCTTCGGGCTGGTCTACGGCCAGGCCATAGGCCGCCGCCAGAGCGCCCGCGCCCCGCTCGCCCTCGGCACGGTCGCGCTCACCGCCGCCCTGTGGGCCGCTGTCCTCGCCGTGCCGGGCGGCCGCGCGCCGATGTGGCTGCTGGTCGCGCTGTGCACGGTGCTCGGGACGTGCGGGCCCGCCTCGATGATCGGCTTCGACTTCGCCCGCCCGGCGAACCCGGCCGAACGGCAGGGCACCGCCTCCGGCATCACCAACATGGGCGGCTTCCTCGCCTCGATGACCACCCTGCTCGCGATCGGCGTCCTGCTCGACACGACGGACGGCGACTACCGGGCCGCCTTCTCCTCGGTCTTCGCCGTGCAGCTCCTCGGCATCTCCCGGATCCTGCGGCTCCGCGGCCGCGCCCTGACCCGCGAACGCGAGCGCGAGCGCGAGCGGGAACGGGAACGGGAACGGGAACGCGAGCGCACGGCGGCCGCGTCGCAGCCGGCTGCTACGGCGTGACGGCGAAGTTCGCCAGGATCGCGTCGGCCAGCTCCTGGTCGCCCTCGACCTTCAGCCGGTCGCCGACCGCGTGCGGCCGGACCCGGCCCGCCGCGAGGCGCACGTACGTCTCCCAGTCCATCGCCAGCGTGACCGCCGGGCCCAGCGAGGGCGTCGAGTCGATGCTGCCGCGCCCACCGCCGTCGACGCGCACCGTCCGCAGGAACTCCACCGGCCCGTGGACGTCCACCACGACCGCCGAGTTCGCCGGCGCGCCCGCCTTCTTCGCGACCACCTTCGGCAGCTCCGCCAGCATCAGGTCCCGCGCCACGTACGCGCCCGGCGAGTCCCAGTTGCCCGGCACGCCGAGCGCCGCCCGCAGGTCCTGCTCGTGGATCCACACGTCGAACGCCCGCAGCCGCAGCGCCAGCTCCAGCGTCACCTGGTCGCCCAGCGGCCCCCGCACGAGCGTGGCCGGATCCCGCTTCTCGTTGCGCAGCTGCCGCGACCGCCTGATGAGCGTGTACTCCAGCTCCGAGGTCATCTCCGGCGCGGTGTGGTGCCGCCGGACGTCAACCTGGACCTCCATGTAGCGGGTGAACTCGTCCACCACGTGCCGCAGGTCCCGGGGCAGCGTGTGGATCGGCCGCGGGTCGCCGAGCATCTCGGTCTCGATGCCGATGACGTGCGAGACGATGTCCCGCACCGACCACCCGGGGCACGGTGTCGCCCGGTTCCACTCGCCCTCCGTCAGCGGGAGGACCAGCTCGGATATCGCCTCGACGGAGTGGGTCCACGCGTCGGCATAGGGCTGGAGGCTGGGATGCGGATGGACGGTCAAGGGGACCCCTCGCGAGCTGTTCGGTGGCGCGTTTTCCGGAAGCGGTGGACTGAATCCCAAACTACGCTGCCGGTGAGCACCCCGGCAGTGCTTTCGTGTGACGATCGTAGGCCCGAATCGGCGGCTTGAACGCCAGAACGGTGGTAGTGTGCGCGCCTCGCTCATCCAAATCGCGGTGTCCGACGGGGAGTCGGTGGCCCGCCGCCGGGCCCGCGCGGCCGATCTCGTACGGGAGCAGGCCGGCTCGGACCTCGTCGTGCTGCCCGAGCTGTGGACCGTAGGCGCCTTCGCCTACGAGCTGTTCGAGACCGAGGCCGAGCCGCTCGACGGCCCCACCTTCGAGGCGATGTCGAAGGCCGCGGCTGACGCGGGCGTCTGGCTGCACGCCGGCTCGATCGTCGAGCGCGCCGGCGACGGCTCCCTCTACAACACCGCGCTGACGATCTCCCCTGCGGGCGAGCTGGCCGCCACGTACCGCAAGATCCACCGCTTCGGGTTCGACCAGGGCGAGGCCGTGTTGATGGCGGCCGGCGACTCCCTGACGACCGTGGCCCTGCCGGAGCAGACCCTCGGCATCGCCACCTGCTACGACCTGCGCTTCCCGGAGCTCTTCCGCGGCCTCGTCGACGCCGGGGCGACGACGCTGGTCGTGGCCGCGGGCTGGCCGGCCCGCCGCCGCGCCCACTGGACCCTGCTGAACCGGGCCCGCGCCGTCGAGGACCAGTCGTACGTCCTGGCCTGCGCCCTGGCCGGCACCCACGCGGGCGTCGAACAGGCCGGCCACAGCCTGGCGGTGGACCCGTGGGGCGAGGTCCTGGCCGAGGCGGGCCCGGAGGAGACCGTCCTCCACGTCGACCTGGACCCGGAGAAGGTCGCGGAGACCCGCGCCCAGTTCCCGGCCCTGAAGGACCGCCGCCTCTAGGGCCGGCGCGACGGCGGCCGGAGCCCCGGTCCGACCGCAGGACTAGGTTGGGGCCATGGCCCTGCTCTACGTAACCGACCTGGCGTACCCGGCGCGCGGACGCCGCTACGGCGACGAGGATGTCCACCTCACCTCCCGCCTGCGCGAGCACTTCGACCTGGCCCTGTGCCACCCCGGGGACGCCGCGGCCCTCCTCGCGCACGGCTTCGACGCGGCGGTCGTCCGCAACAGCGGCCCGGTGATCCACCACCGCGAGGAGTGGGACGCCTTCCGCGCAGCGGCCCGTGCCACCGGGACCCGGGTCTACAACCCGCTCACCGGCCGCGGCGACATGGCGGGCAAGCAGTACCTCCTGGACCTGACCGCAGCGGGCCTCCCGGTCATCCCGACGATCGACGACCCGGCCGACCTGCACCTCCTCCCGCGGTCCGCCGCGTACGCGGTCAAGCCGAAGGAGGGCGCGGACTCGATAGGCCTCCACTACACCCCCGCCCCCTCCCCCCGGCCGGGCACGCACCTGATCCAGCCCCGCATCGACTTCGCGTACGAGGTCTCCTTCTACTTCGTGGACGACACGTTCCAGTACGCCCTCCACGCCCCCGACCCGGACCGCCGCTGGGAGCTGGCCCCCTACGACCCGACCCCCGCGGACCTGGCCTTCGCCCGCACGTTCATCGAGTGGAACACCCTCGACCACGGCATCCAGCGCGTGGACGCCTGCCGCACCCCCGAGGGCGGCCTCCTCCTGGTCGAACTGGAAGACCTCAACCCCTACCTCTCCCTGGACCGCCTCCCCGCCCCCACCCGCACCGCGTTCACCACGGCCCTCGTCCACTCCCTCCACACCTTCCTGGAGGCCTGACGCGGGAGCGGGGCGCACACTGATCCGCCGCCCACGGGCGGATGGCAAGCTTGCAGGATGAAGCCGGGCGTGTCGGTCGCCCTCGACACGATGCCGCCCCGGCGCCCACCCCCACCCCCGCGCCCCGCCGTGCCCGTGTCTGTGCCCCCGAGCTCGACCGCCTGTCCCGCAAGAGCATCGGCGAGGTCGGCAAGGCGCTGGACGACACAGGCCGGGTCGGCGGACGGCGTCGGCAACGCCAAGCGGTACCTACGCCAGCGGAGCCAGTGGATCGGCGGACAGCCGCCTTACGGGCTGCTGGTGGACCGGAGGTGAAGAAGCTCGTCCACGGCCCCGAGACCGCCGTCTACGCCCGCCTGATCGCCGACGAAGCGCTGTCCGGGAAGGCGCTCGTCCACATCGCCCGGCTGCTGAACGAGCACGGGGTGGAGTCCGCCCGGGGAGGTGAGTGGAACTCGTCCAGCGTCATGCAACTCCTTCGTTCACCGGCCTTCGCCGGTCTCATGCCGCAGACCGAGTACGAGGAGGGGGAGCCAACACCGGTCCGTCGCCGGTCGACCGGCGGAAAGCGGGCAGCAAGCACCACCTGATCTGCCTCAAGAAGCACAACTCGTGATCGTGTTACGGGCCCTACGGAAGGTCAGACGACCACTTCCTTTTTGACCTTGGAAATGAATTTGTTGACCAAATTTTCGCATTCTTGGACGGCCTCGACGAACTTTTCCCCGTTGTACGGCTCATCGCCCTGGAATCCGTTGGAGAGCTGCAATGCGGCCTTGTCGCGAGCGGCAGACAGCTTCCGGGCGATGTCGCCTGCGCTCGGGGTGCCTACGAGGAGCACTGCCGTTTCAGTCTGCCAGGATCGGCTATGGGCAGGAACGAATGACGTATTGTATTCGTCGAGAGCTGCTTGATGCGTTTTCGCGCTCGCCTTCTCGTCTTTCTCCAGGATCCACGCGTCCAGCATATTGGATACGCCAAGCGCCTTGCTTTGCCAGGTCTGATATTCGGAGACCAGGTCGACGTAACTCTTTCGGCGGATATCGGCTCGCCTCTCCTCACGGGCGCGTTTTTGGGTATCTTCGTTCTGCTGGTAAACGAGAATGCTTCCAGCGATTCCACCCAATGAGCCGATCAGGGTTCCGGCGATGCCGGCCAAGGCCACCCAGCGAGGACCGGACGCGACACGATCAGTAGTCTCTTGTTCCGGGTTGCTCATCACAGGTCTACTTCCTACCCCACCAGCACGAAAGCACAGCGTGATTGAGCTGGGAGAGTGAAAGACCCGCGGGCTGGCCTTTCGTGGGCTCTGACCAGCGCATATCGACCGCCGAAGGCGCGAGAGCGGCACAGTTGACGCCCTGCAACGCCCGCCGAAAGCCCCACCCCGTGGGGCTTTCGGCTCATCAGGTGCCCCGTCGGATGTCACTCCGGCGGCAGTGACTGACGCTCGCAGCACCGCATGGGACACCTACTCGCAGAGCAAGCCCCAGCGGCGGAAGACCAACGCCAAGGGCGAGACCACATGGTTCAACTGGACCCAGTACCCGGACCACGGCCCCGGGTCCGACGTGCTCAAGCTCAACCCGGGAGACCGCGTGCTCGATCTCGGATGCGGGTCTGGTGGGAACGCCGCTCACCTCGCAACGCTCGGCATGAAGTCCGTCGGGATCGACCTCTCCGCCAAGCAGCTCGACAAGGCACGCGAGCGGTGGCCAAGCGTGGACGGGATGGAACTCCACCAGGCCGACGCCCTCACCTACCTCGGAGACACGTTCACGATCTTCGATGCGGTCTACAGCGTGTTCGGCGCTACCTGGTTCACCGACCCCGGCCTACTGCTGCCGATGGTTCACGCGAACCTCAAGCCAGGTGGCGTCTTCGCCTTCTCCCAGCGGCCCCCGGTTGAAGGGTGCTACGGCTGCCAGGCGTCATACATCCAGCGCGGGCCCGAAGAAGACCCCGCTGTCGTCAAGCGGTGGGACTACGAACCCGATGTGTGGGCGCTGATTCTCAAGGAACACGGCTTTGTGGACGTATCAGCGGCCGTGCTTGCCCCACCCCGCGGTAGTCGGCGCACAGGAACCCTGTTCGTCCGGGGCGTCCAAGGAGGCCAGTCCGTGGTGGAGCGGATCCCGTAGCTGCGCAGGACAACGGCGTCGTACGGTCGTGATCCGGTGTTCATGGGCCAATGGCAAGCTTGAAGGATGAACGATGCCGCCCCGGCGCCCACCCCCGCGCCCCGCCGTGCCCGTGTCCGTGCCCCCGAGCTGGTCGGGAAGGGGGGCTGGCTGAACACCGGAGGCAAGGAGCTGTCCCTCGCCGACCTGCGGGGACGCATTGCAATTCTCGATTTTTGGACATTTTGCTGCATTAACTGCCTCCACGTCCTCGACGAGCTCCGCGAGCTGGAGGAGAAGCACCGCGACACCGTCGTCGTCATCGGGGTGCACTCGCCGAAGTTCGTGCACGAGGCCGAGCACGCCGCCGTCGTCGATGCCGTCGAGCGGTACGAGGTGCACCACCCCGTCCTCGACGACCCCGAGCTCGCGACGTGGCGGCAGTACGCCGTGCGCGCCTGGCCGACCCTCGTCGTGATCGACCCCGAGGGGTACATCGTCGCCCAGCACGCCGGCGAGGGGCATGCGCACGCCATCGAGCGGCTCGTCGGAGAGCTGGAGGCCGAGCATGCCGCCAAGGGCACGCTGCGGCGCGGGGACGGCCCGTACGTGCCGCCCGAGCCGGTCGCGGGCGACCTGCGGTTCCCCGGGAAGGCGCTCGTGCTGCCGTCGGGGAACCTGCTGGTGTCCGACTCGACGCGGCACCGGCTCGTCGAGCTGGCGCCGGACGGCGAGACCGTCGTCCGGCGCGTCGGCAGCGGCGAGCGCGGCTTCGGGCCGGACGCCTTCAGCGAGCCGCAGGGCCTGGCGCTGCTGCCCGACGGGAAGGTCGTCGTCGCAGACACCGTCAACCACGCGCTGCGCACGTACGACCCGGCCACCGGGGCCGTGGAGACCGTCGCCGGCACCGGCCGCCAGTGGTGGCAGGGCTCGCCCACCGCCGGCCCGGCCCTGGAGGTGGACCTGTCGTCGCCGTGGGACGTGGCCTGGTGGCAGGACCGGGTGTGGATCGCGATGGCGGGCGTCCACCAGCTGTGGACGTGGGACCCGGCCGCCGGCACCGTGGCCGTCGCCGCGGGCACGACCAGCGAGGGGCTCCTCGACGGCCCGGCCGCCGAGGCCTGGCTCGCCCAGCCGTCGGGCCTCGCCGCGGCGGGGGACCGGCTGTGGGTGGCCGACTCCGAGAACAGCGCGCTCCGGTACGTCGAGCGCGCCGAGGACGGCGGGTACGTGCTGCGGACCGCGGTCGGCACCGGCCTGTTCGACTTCGGCCACCGCGACGGCGACGCCGCGCAGGCGCTGCTCCAGCACCCCCTCGGCGTGACGGCCCTGCCCGACGGGTCGGTCGCCGTGTGCGACACGTACAACCACGCGTTGCGCCGCTTCGACCCGGCGACCGGCCAGGTCACGACGCTGGCCACCGACCTGCGCGAGCCGAGCGGCGCGGTCCTCGACGGCGAGGACATCGTGGTCGTCGAGTCGGCGCGGCACCGGCTGACCCGGCTGCGGCTGCCGGAGGAGGCCGTGCGGGTGGAGGCGGTCGCGCACCGGACGCAGCGGGCGGCGACCGAGGTCGCGCCGGGCACGCTGCGGCTGGACGTGGTCTTCCAGGCGCCGGGCGGGCAGAAGCTCGACACCCGGTACGGGCCGTCGACGCGGCTGCTGGTGTCCTCGACCCCGCCGGAGCTGCTGCTGTCGGGGGAGGGCGCGGGGACGGACCTGTTCCGCGAGCTGGCGCTGAACCCGGAGGTCGCCGAGGGCGTGCTGCACGTGTCGGCGATGGCGGCGTCCTGCGACGACGACCCGGCCAACGAGTACCCCGCGTGCCACGTGCACCAGCAGGACTGGGGTGTACCGCTGAAGGTGGCGGAGGGCGGGGCGGCCCGGCTGCCGCTGGTCCTCGCCGGGATGGACGACGGGGCCGCGGCCGGGGCTTGATCCCGCGCCGGGGCGGCGCCGGGGGCGCGGGCCCCCGGCGCCGCCCCGGACCGCTATGTCGCGCTTGCCTCGTCGGCGCCCGCCGCGGCCGCACCGCTGTGCGCCGCGCCGGGGCCGGAGGCGGCCGACTCTCCGCGGCCGGCGCCCTCGATGGCGGCGACCAGCAGGTTCGGGTCCTTGTCGGTGGCCAGGGAGGATGCGCTCGCGACGTATACCCGGCCGTCCCGGACCGCGACGGACGTCGGGCCGGAGAGCCCGTCCCGCCGCGTCAGCATGGTGCTGCGGGTCCCGTCGGGGCGGACGAGGACGACCTCGTCGGAGGCGGGCAGCGCGGCGACGACCGTCATGCCGTCCCCGGCGAACGCGAAGTCGTCGATCCCGGCGAGCCCGGTGGCGTGGGTCTCGACGGCGCCGGCCGTGCCGTCCTCCCGGACGGGGATGCGCAGCAGGGTCCCGCGGTCGGAGTTGGAGACCCACACGGCGCCGTGGTGCACCTTGATGCCGTTGGCGCCGGCGGACGTGACCGGCTCCAGCGGGGCGCCCGCGGCCCAGGCGGTCACGGAGGCGTCGTGGAGGGAGATCCGCCAGATGGTGCCGAGGCGGGAGTCGGCCGCGTAGAGGAGGCCGTGGCGCTTGTCGAGGGCGAGGCCGTTGGCGTGGCCGTCGGCGGGCAGGCGGGCGAACAGCCCCACGGTGCCGTCGGGGCGGATCCGGTGGATGCCGGTCCGGTCGGTGCCGGTGACGTACGGGACGTACAGGCTGCCGTCGTGCGTGCGCACGATGCCGGTGACGGCCGCGGCGCCCGCGCCCGGGGTCCCCGGCGGCGCCGCCTCGGGGAGGGTGGCGATGACGCGGGTGTGCCCGCCGGCGTCGGCATGCGCGACCTGCCGGGCGAGCGCGAAGGTCAGGTACGCGGAGCCGTCGGGGTCGAGCGCGATGTTCTCGGGGGTCTGCCCGTCCTCGTGGCTGTAGTGCGCGATGACCCGCGGGTCGGACAGCCGGAACGCGGACGGGCCCGTCGGGGCGGGATCCGCCGGCGCGGGATCCGCCGTGGGTGCGGCGGCGGGTGGCGGCGGCGGGATCGCGGAGGCGGGGGCGGGCGCGGCGGCGAGCAGGGCGAGCGCGGCGAGGGCGAGGGCGGGCGCGGCGGCGCCGGAGCTGCGCCGGGTCCGGGTCGTGCGGGGGGCGCGGGGGGAACGGGGCACGGGACTCTCCTTGCCGGCCGGAGCCGAAGGGGGTGGGAGGGAGAGCCCCAGAACAGCATGACGCGCCCTCACCGCCCCTGCCCCGCGCGGAGGTTCAGCGGCACTTCCCCCCGCCCGGCCCACGCCCGTCCCGCCACCCGGCCCACGCCCGGCCCTCCCCTGACGGGGGGCGGCTCAGCCCTCCAGGAACGCCGTCAGCGCGTTCGCCAGCAGGTACGGGTCCTCGGCGCCGCACAGTTCGCGCGCGCTGTGCATCGACAGGATCGCGACGCCGATGTCGACCGTCTGGATGCCGTGCCGGGCCGCGGTGATCGGGCCGATCGTCGTCCCGCAGGGCATCGAGTTGTTGGACACGAACGTCTGCCACGGCACGCCGGCCCGCTCGCAGGCCGCCGCGAACACCGCCCGGCCGGTGCCGTCGGTGGCGTACCGCTGGTTGACGTTGACCTTGAGGATGGGGCCGCCGTTCGCCCGCGGGTGGTGCGTCGGGTCGTGCCGCTCGGCGTAGTTCGGGTGGACGGCGTGCCCGGTGTCGGAGGAGACGCAGAAGCTGCCCGCGAAGGCGCGGGCGCGGTCCTCGTAGCTGCCGCCGCGCGCGAAGACGGAACGTTCCAGCACGTTCCCCAGCAGCGGGCCGTCGGCCCCGGTGTCGGACTGGGAGCCGTTCTCCTCGTGGTCGAACGCCGCCAGCACCGGGATGTGGTCGAGGGCCTTCCCGGAGGAGGCGACGGCGGCCAGCGCCGCGACACCGGCGTGGACGGAGATCAGGTTGTCCATGCGCGGCCCGGCGACGAGCTCCCGGTCCCGCCCGAGGTAGGCGGCCGGCTCGATCGAGTGGACCATCAGGTCCCAGCCGGCGACCGAGCCCTGCTCCAGCCCCTCCTCGTCCTCCAGGAAGCCGATCAGGTCGCCCTCGTGGACGTCTCCCAGGCCCCAGATCGGCTGCATGTGGCGCTGCTTGTCGAGCTTGAGGCCGTCGGAGTTGACCGCCCGGTCGAGGTGCACGGCCAGCTGCGGCACGCGCATCAGCGGCCGGTCGATGTTGACGAGCCGCTCGCTGCCGTCCCGCAGCGTCAGCCGTCCGGCCAGGCCCAGGTCGCGGTCGAGCCAGGTGTTGAGCAGGGTGCCGCCGTAGATCTCGACGGCGATCTGCCGCCATCCGGCCGACCCGGTGTCAGGAAGCGGCTTGACGCGGAGGTTGGGGGAGTCGGTGTGCGCGCCGACGATGCGGAACGGGGCGTGCGCGGCGGCGCCCTCCGGGACGAACCACGCGATGAGCGCGCCGCCGCGGAGCACGAACCGGCCCCCGCTGCCCGCGTCCCAGGCGTCCGTCTCCGACACCTGGCGGAACCCGGCCTTCTCCAGCCGCTCGGCCGCGTTGGCCACGGCGTGGTACGGCGACGGACTGGCCGTCAGGAAGGTCATCAGATCGTCGGTGTGGCCGCGGTCGAAGCGGGCGGGAGAGCTCATGTGGTTCACCTTAACGACGGTCGTGTTCGCCTAGGCCGGACTGCGGCGGATAGCCGGCAGGACCGGTGGGCGGACGGTGTGCTCCGCGGTTCCGGCGGCTTCTCAGCCCGGCGGCCGCTCGAACCGGCGCTGCAGCTGCCGGCGCTCGCCCCGGCGGATGCGCGGGAGCATCTCCGGGGCCGCCGCGGAGCGCTGCGCGCGTCTCTTGCGTCCGGCGCAGAAGATACAGGCCTCGCCGGGGGGCGCGTCCGGGTCGATGGGCGCCCCCGGGTGTTCGGAGCAGCCGGAGGCGTTCCGCGGCCGGGACAGCTCGCGGGCCACGATGAACGCCCGGTGCACGTCGTCGGCGAGCCGGACGAAGTCGTCGGAGGGGGAGGAGAGGGTGAGGTGGAAGCGGCGCTCCTCGACGCTCCGCAGGTGCGTGTGGAGGGCCTGGAGGGTGTACGGCGGGTCGGGCACGGGGTAGCCGAGCCGGCGCTGCTCCCCGGCGGGCGGGCCGGCGAGCCGCGCGGCGGCGTCGCGCCCGGCGCGGCCGCCGCGCTCGCGCAGGCCGCGGCGGCGGCGGTCGTTGCAGATCAGGCAGCGGCCCCAGCCGTCGGGCGCCTCGGGGTCGAGGGCGCCGTCGGGGTGCTCGGGGCAGCCGGTGTGGCTCTTGGCGGGCGCGAGCCCGGCGGCGGTCCGGAAGGCGGCGTAGAGGGCGTCGGCGACGGCCTCGTACTCGGTGGGGTGCGCGCCCTCGTACAGGTCCCGCAGGTGGTCGCCGAGGCTGCCGAGGGCAGCCTGGAGCTCCCTGAGGGCGTACGGGCGCCCGGTGGGGACGGAGTACCCCCTGCCGGCGGCGTGCTGCTCCTGTGGACTCATGTCTACGAGCGTCCCACGAAGCACGGACATCCCGGGAATCGCGGCCCGCTCGGGGCTGGGCGGGGCCGGGCGTACGGCAGCGGCCGGACCCCCGGGCGGGGGGTCCGGCCGCCGTGCGGACCGCGGGGCGGCCGCCTTGCCGTGGCTCTAGAAGGCGGCCTCGTCGAGCTCCATCAGGGAGTTGTCGACGGCCTCGGCGAGGCTGCGCTGCACCGAGACGCCCGGGAGGACCTGGGACGCGAAGAACTTCGCGGCCGCGATCTTGCCCGTGTAGAAGGGGACGTCCTTCGCGGAGGCCGTCGCGAGCTTCTCGGCGGCCACGGCGGCGCCCCGCAGGAGCAGGTAGCCGACGACGACGTCGCCGGACGCCATCAGCAGGCGGGTGGTGTTCTGGCCGACCTTGTAGATGTTCTTGACGTCCTCGCCGGTGGCGGTGAGGTCGGTGATCATCTGGCCGACGATGCCCTCCAGGTCGACGGCGGCCTTGGCGAGCGCGTCGCGGGCCGCGGCCAGCTCCTCGCCGCCCTCGGCGCCGGCGAGGAACTTCTTGATCTCCTCGGAGAGCCGGTTCAGGGAGGCGCCCTGGTCGCGGACGATCTTCCGGAAGAAGAAGTCCTGGCCCTGGATCGCGGTGGTGCCCTCGTACAGGGTGTCGATCTTGGCGTCGCGGATGTACTGCTCGATCGGGTACTCCTGGAGGTACCCGGAGCCGCCGAAGATCTGCAGGGACTCGGCGAGCAGCGCGTAGGAGCGCTCGGAGCCGTAGCCCTTGACGATCGGCAGGAGCAGGTCGTTCAGGCCGACCTCGGCAGAGGCGTCCTCGCCGGCGGCCTGCTTGACCGCGATGGAGTCCTGGACGGCCGCGGTGTAGAGCACCAGGGCGCGCATGCCCTCGGCGTACGCCTTCTGCGTCATCAGCGAGCGGCGGACGTCGGGGTGGTGCGTGATGGCGACCTTGGGGGCGGTCTTGTCCATGAAGTTCGCCAGGTCGGGGCCCTGGACGCGCTCCTTGGCGTACTCCAGCGCGTTCAGGTAGCCCGTCGAGAGCGTCGCGATGGCCTTCGTGCCGACCATCATGCGGGCGAACTCGATGATCATGAACATCTGGCGGATGCCGTCGTGCTTGTCGCCGATCAGCCAGCCCTTGGCGGGGTGCTTGTCGCCGAAGGTCATCTCGCACGTGTTCGAGGCCTTCAGGCCCATCTTGTGCTCGACGTTCGTGGCGTACACGCCGTTGCGCTCGCCCAGCTCGCCGGTCTCCCAGTCGAAGTGGAACTTCGGGACGAGGAAGAGGGACAGGCCCTTGGTGCCGGGGCCGTGGCCCTCGGGGCGGGCGAGGACGTAGTGGAGGATGTTCTCCTCCATGTCGTGCTCACCGGACGTGATGAAGCGCTTCACGCCCTCGATGTGCCAGGAGCCGTCCTCCTGCTGGACCGCCTTGGTGCGGCCGGCGCCGACGTCCGAGCCCGCGTCGGGCTCGGTGAGGACCATGGTGGAGCCCCAGCGCTTCTCGACGGCGATCTGCGCGATGCGCTTCTGCGCCTCGTTGCCCTCCTCGTGCAGGACGCCGGCGAACGCCGGGCCGGAGGAGTACATCCAGACGGCCGGGTTCGAGCCGAGCAGCAGCTCCGCGTAGGCCCAGATCAGGGAGCGGGGCGAGGTGGTGCCGCCGATCTCCTCCGGCAGGCCGAGGCGCCAGTACTCCGACTCCATGAAGGCCTCGTAGCTCTTCTTGAAGGAGGCGGGGACCGGAGCCGTGTTGGTGGCGGGGTCGAAGACCGGCGGGTTGCGGTCGGCGTCGGCGAAGGACTCGGCCAGCTCGTTCTCGGCGAGGCGGGCGATCTCCGACAGGATGCTCTTCGCGGTCTCGGCGTCCATCTCGGCGAACGGGCCGGTGCCGTACAGCTTGTCGCGGCCGAGGACCTCGAAGAGGTTGAACTCGATGTCGCGGAGATTCGACTTGTAGTGCCCCATGGCGACGGCTCCGTTGTGGCTCGGGAAGGACGGTTCCTCGTACGTACCAATCGGTAACGTCATGATGCTACCCGCCGGTAATAAGAAGCAACCCCTCGCCCGCCCACTGTGACCAGGGTCAAAGCTCGCACCAGACCGTCTTGGTGCCGTCCTCCCCCCGGTCGACGCCCCACCGCAGCGCCACGGCGTCCAGCAGGGCCAGCCCGCGCCCCGACTCGTCGGTTCCGGCCGCCCGCCGGAGTACGGGCCGCGCCTGCGCATCGGGATCGGTGAGCTCGACCCGCACGCGGGCTGCCCTTCCGGTGATCCGCAGGGTGACGGGAGTGCCCTCCCCGACATGGGTGATCACGTTGGCCAGCAGCTCCGTCACACAGAGCTGAAGCTCCGGACACGGCCTGCCGAGGTGCTCGCGCACGGCGAGCCGGACCTCCGGAACCGCCTTCGGTACGGCGATCAGCCCCACCGCGAACGGCCTCACGGGCGTCCCGCCCGCAGGGCGGCGGCGAGCCGGGCCGCGGTCCCGGCGTTGCAGTTGCCGAGGGCGATCAGGGGCGGGATGTCGTACGTCCCCGCGTAGGAGGGGAGGTGAAGGTCGAGCGAGGGCAGCGTGATCCCGTGCGCGGCGAGGGCGGCACGCAGCTCGATGAGGGCGTCGATGGCCCGGCGGTCGGCGGTGGGGTTGCTCATGAGGCTTCCTTGCTGCTGCGGAACGTGACGAATCGCTCACAGCGTGCGGCCGATCTGCGTAGCGTGGGAAGGGTTTGGGGTTCCACGGTGCGAGGTGTGGAAAGGCGGGCTTGTGGCCGCGCGCAAGGACATCGACGGCTCGGTGAGTGTGCCGGCGTTCTACGGCAAGGAACTGCGCTGGAAGCGGGAGGCGGCGGGCCTCACCCTCCAGCAGACGGTGGAGGGAAGCTTCTATGGGGCCAGCTACCTGAGCGAGATCGAGCGGGGCCACCGGCGCATGCCGGAGGACCTGGCGCGCCACGTCGACCGGGTGCTGAAGACAGACGGCTTCTTCGCCCGGTGCTGCGAGGACGTACGGAAGGCCCGCAGGGGCGCGCATGCGGAGTACCTGGCGCCCGTCGTTGAGGCGGAGGCGCGGGCGCTGGCCATCGATGAGTGGAGCAACTCGCTCATCCCCGGCCTGCTCCAGACCGAGGCGTACGCGCGAGCGGTCATCAATTCCACGCACCCGCGGGACCTGGCGGAGGAGGTGGAAGCGAAGGTTCGTGCCCGTATGCAGCGGGCAGCTCTGTTCGAGGACCCGAAGAGGCCCGAGTACTGGACGATCCTGCACGAGTGCCTGGTGCGCCAGTCGCTGCTGCCGTCAACCGAAATGGCCGAGCAGCTCGACCACATCGCCGCTTTGGCGCGTCGGCGTCGCATCGTTCCACAGGTCCTGCCATGGAGTGCGGCTGTCCAGCCGTTCCTCGGGACCCCGCTCCTGCTCATGGAATTCGAGGCCGAGCCGCCGTTCGCGTACACGGAAAGCCCGTATCACGGGCAGGTGGTGGACGATCCGGCCCTCGTGAAGCGGTACCGCAGGTCATACGATCGGCTCAGGGCTGCCGCGCTGCCGCCGGAGGAGTCCCTGGCCTTGATCGAGCAAGCTGCCGAGGAGTACAGAAATGGCAATGAACCTAGGTGAGTTGGGTGCCGTGGTCTGGCGCAAGAGCAGCTACAGCAACGGCGACGGTGGGAACTGCATCGAGGTGGCAGTCGGCGCTGCCGGGGTCGTCCCCGTGCGGGACTCCAAGCGGCCGACTGGCCCGGTGATCACGGTGACGGCCGCGGCGTGGGCGCCCTTCCTGGACGGGATCAAGGGGGCCCCTTGACCGGATCCGGGCGCCTGGCGGCCCCCCGCCCTCGGTAGGCTGGCAGCCATGTACGGCTACGACCAGAATCCGGGCGCCCAGCAGCAGTACGCCCCGCCCCAGCAGCCGATGCCCGGGGCAGGGTACGAGCAGCCGCTGTACCCCGAGCCGTCCCCGCCCTCCCTCGCGGACGCGGTGCGCGCCTTCACCACCGGCTCGCTGTCGGCCGAGGACTTCCAGCAGATCTTCGCCACCTCCAAGGTCTACTGCCCCCGGGGCGAAACTCCCGGCTTCCTGGCGCTGCACAACACGCAGCAGCCGGTGATCCCGATGTTCACGACGCTGAAGGAGCTCCGCCGGTACGCCGGGAAGGAGTCCAAGTACTTCGTCATCACCGGCGCCGAGGTGATCGACCTGCTGCCGACCGGGTACGGCTTCGTCCTCGACATGGAGGGCGACCACCGGATGGTCTTCGACGCGAAGGCGGTCGAGCAGATGGTCGACTACGCCATGCGCCGCATGTATGGGTAGACGTCCTCCGGACGTCACGGGCACGCGGCGGGCGGGCCGCGCGGCGAGGGCGGCGCGGCCGTGGCCCGGGCGGGTGCTGGGCGCCGCGTTCGCCGTGGTGCTCCTCTCGGCGGCCTCCCTCACCGGCATCCTGGCCACCGCGGCCCTCGGCTGGACGGGGACCCCCGGCCTGCTGACCGCGGTGGCCTGCCGCGAACAGGCCGGCGGCAGGGGGTCCACCACGAGCTGTTACAGCACGTTCGCCCCGGACGACCCGCACGCGGCCCGCGAAGCGGTCAGCGTGGACTGGCCCCGCGGCACCGAGGGCGCGACGAAGCACGTACGGATCACCGTGCTGGGTGTCCACCAGCAGGAGGACGCCCTCGAAGCGGTACTGCTCCTGGCGGTGACCGCTGGCCTCTGCGGTACCGGCGCTCTCGCCGCCTCCGCGGCCCGACCCCGCTGACCGCCGCAGCCCGACCGCCGCGCCCGGCTGCGCCGCGCCCTCAGTCCTGCGGCGTCACGCCCGGCCCGCCCCGGCGGGCGAGGCGGAAGAGGACCTTGGCGTACACGGTGGTCGCAGCCGCCGTCACGGTGGTGATGACCGCCAGCGCGAGGACGCCCATCAGCGCGGGCCACTGGCGCATGGCGTCGTCCTCGCACCGGGTGTCCTCGGACACCGGGCCGACCAGCGGCCCCGGGCACAGCGGCCTGTCCCCGTAGTCGGGGCCGTAGTCGGCGAGCAGCAGGAACGCGAACCATCCCCAGACCACCAGGGCCAGGATCATCCACCCGATCGACCACGCCTCGACACGGCCGGCCTGCCGCTCCTCCTCGGTCCGCGGGGCCGGTGTGGCGGCCACGGGATCAGGCGTGTGCTGCGTGGGCGAGTCGGCGGTCATGTGTCCCCTTCGGTTCGGTGGGTGCCTGGTCGGCATGGTCGTGCAGCGGGGGAGACCGCGAGAACGGCCTCCCCCGCGTTCGATGGCGGTGTCAGTTCTGCGGAAGCCGCACCGCCGGGCACCGGTACTGCTGGACGGCCGCGTCGACGAAGGCCTGGAAGACCTCCCGCGGCGCGGCGGAGCCCCGGTCGTAGAGCACGTCCAGGTACTCGGTGCTCCCGCGCATGGAGACGTAGACCCGCGACCTTCCCCGCACACAGGTCTGTGGCGGCGAACACGTTCGTGTCCGACCACAGGAACAGCCCGGAGAGGACCGACAGCCCCGCGCAGCCGGCGACGGCGGCCATCACCTTCTTGTTCTTCATCGCCTTGATCCTGCTTCCGGGCCGGGTTCCTGCTCTAGACCGTTCCCTGCACCCTCAGCTCTTCGGCGTCCCGCAGCCGCGCTCCGCGGTCACGGCGTCGGCGAACGCCTCGAACAGCGCCGTGCGGGCCTGCGACGCCTTGTCCATTCCCTCGTCGAGGAGCAGGTCGCTGTAGGCGTCGTTGAGGCTCATGCCCAGGTAAAGGTCGCCGTCCTTGCAGGTGGTGACGGTCCGGCCGCGTTCGCGGGTGGCCGCCTTGTCCTGGCGTACCCCCTGGGTCAGCACGGGGTCGTCGCTGACTGCGAAGTCGATCCGCGGTGCTCCGGACCCCTTCAGGTCGAGGCTGCACACCCGGGTCCGGGACTGCTTGCCGGTGGTGTGCTCCGTTCCCTGCTCCGCCTTGCCCTTGACCAGAGCTGCCTCGGGCAGCCGGAATCCGGGAATGCCGCACGCGTTGGCCGGGTCGGTGGGCTGCGGCGCACCGGCCGGCCCCTGCGTGCGTGCGGGATCCTTCAGGACTCCTGCATCCGTGCAACCGAGGCCGTCGGCCACGTGCCGGGCCCCGGACATCGCCACACGGGCGAGCGCCGCGGGTGTGCTGCGGCCCTCCGCGAGATTCACCTTGAGCACAGGAACCTGGGATTCCTTGGAGTTGGGCCGCGCCGCGCCGGGGCAGCCGACCGGAAGCAGGACCCACGCCTGCGTCTCGGAGGCCGCACCGGTCGCTCCACCGACGAAGTAGGAGAAGGAGGCGGCGTCCTTCCACAGCGCGGAGCCGGTCCAGGCGAAGTCCGCCTTGTCGAAGGACAGCTCGGCTTCCAGACGGGGCTGCTCGTGGTTCAGGAACTTGTTGGTGCGCTGCACCTTGCACGAGAACGAGTAGTACGGGTCGGACCCGTCCTGGAGGCTCTGCTGGACCATCCGGCCGGGGCCGGGGAGCGCGGAGGCTGCCTCGGAGGAGGCGAGGGCGCCGGCGCAGAAGCGGTCCGGACCCAGGGCATCGGTGTTCCACCAGGTGAGCAGCCCGGCGCAGCCGGCCAGGGCGACCGCCGCGGCCAGTACGGCGGCCGCCCGCCCGGGGCGCGTACCTTGTGTGCGTATGGCCATGGACTACTTCCGTTCCCGCAGTGCGTCGTAGGCGCTTTCGCGCCCGCTCGTGTAGCTCTGTCCTGCTTCCCGCTGGGCGGCGTCGATCATGGTGTCGGACTGCTGCGTCTGCGCGCCCCAGCTCTCGAAGATCTGGTTGAGGTCGTCCCGGGCGGCGTCGTTGCCGGAGCTGATGCGGTCCCGGGCCAGCAGGCCCTGTTCCGCTGTGACGCCCTTGAGCCACTCGTTCCAGTAGCCGTCGACGACTCGCTGGGCCATGTCCCCGACGACCGGGATGCCGGTGACGGCGCCGCCGACGACGTGGTAGCCGTAGACGCGCTGGTCGCCGGCCTTGCTCAGCTCGCCGTCCCGCTCGCCCAACTTCACGTCGCCGCCGATCGCGTTGTACGCGCCGTTGGCCTCACCGATCTTCGCGGCCAGGTTCTTGACGGCCTCGGGATCGGACAGGTCCTGCGTGGTGAGCTGATGCGCTGTGTAGCGGCGCTCGGCCTCGTGCAGGAGGAAGAAGTTCTCGGGGTCCTCGGAGACGCCGCGCATGATGCGGAGCATGCTGCTGCGGCTGTTCTGGATCCGGGAGTCGTTCCCGTCCGAATCGGAACCGGGCTGGCCGCTCATGGTGCCGTCGCCGACGATCGTGTCCACCATGTCCGGGGTGTACGAGGCCAGTGCCCTCGCAAGCGAGCCGCGCATGCTCTCGTAGTCCGGTTGCTTGAGCAGGTTGTCGCCGTTCGCCTTCGAGTCGTCGCCGTCCCTGCCGGTGGCACTGCCGTAGTCGAGAAGGTTGATCGTGTCGTGCATGATGCGGGCCTGAGCCTCGCTGTGGCGGCCGAGTTCGGCGCCCGGCGAGCCGGCCGGGCGGCCCGTCGTGGCGGCCTCGATGGCCAGGCCCAGTCCGGCGCGGGCGTCCTTGTCGAAGGTGTCCTTGCCGGTGACCTCGATATTGCCGTGCCAGTCCGCCGTGTTGACGACGTTCCAGTCGCGCTCGGTCATCAGGTACTTCAGGCGGTCGTTCTTCGGGTCGGCACCCGGGTCAAGGTAGCCGGTCGCCGCCTCGCCACTGCGGCCCATGAGGCCAAGCGCACCGTCGACGGGGTCGTTGGCGAACCAGCCGCCGTTCTTGCCCTCGAACCTACCGTGCAGGTCCCAGACGTCCTTGTCCTTCTTCTCCGCGGCGATCATCTGGTCGGTGAGGTCGCCGAGGAACTGCGGGGAGTAGCCGCTGCCCTGCTGCATGAGGGTGACGAGGCCCTGGTAGCCGCGGATCTCCTGGCCCTGGCCGCGCGTCATCGGGGCCTTGTCACCCGCGACGTCCAGTTCGAACTTGTCCAGGCCGGCCTTCTTCAGGTCGCCCATGAAGTCGTTGTAGAACTTCGCGTCGGAGCTCTTCGACCACTTCTCGTACGCCTCCCGGTACTCCTTGGAGCCGTAGGGAGGGTTCTTCTTCCCGTCCTCGAAGACCACCTGCGTGGCGTTGGAGACGGTGTTCGCCAGCATGTTGTTCGTGTCGCCGTACAGGCCCTTGCGGCCGGAGTCGCTGCCGTGCGCGCCGTTGTTGAGCGTGTTCGACAGCTTGATCGTTCCTTCGGCGCCGCCGATGGCCGTCACGAAGTCGCGGCCGAAGTCTGTGTGGTGCTTGAAGGCGGTGTTGCCGTTGTCGCGCAGGATGCGGTTGAGGCTCTCGACATCGGCGTTCGAGACCTTCTCGCCGTTGTTGAGGCGGGTGGCGACGTCCTTGGCGTGCTCCAGCTCGTACTGCTCGATGTCGCTCTTCGCGCCCGCGTTGAAGCCGCTGCCCGTGGCGTCCTTGCCGCCGGGTATGCGGTCCTTGTTGCTGTCCTTGACGGCGCCGGCGAGGGCCATCTTCACGCCGGCGTCGGCGTCTTCGAAGGCCTTGACGTACTTCTTGATCTGGCCGGCCCAGTCGTTGGCCGCCTTGTTGTAGTCCGCGAGCAGCTTCTGGCCGTCGGGGTCGTGGACGTACGCGTAGCGTTCCTGGGCCGTCAGGTCGGGGCGGACGTTGCCCTCGTCGTCGACGGCCATCTTCGCCTTGCGGGCGTCCGCGACCACCGACTCCAGGCGCTGCTTCAGCTCCGTGAACTGCCCGTGGGCGTCCCGCAGCAGGTCCGCGATGGCCTTCGCCTGCGTCTGTGCGGCCCCGTACTCGTACTGCGTGCCCGCGAAGTTCGTGTGCGCGGTGCCCTGGGCTATGCCCTGCCAGGTGGTGTTGCCCTGCGCCAGCCCCTGCGTGGCGGCCGCGTAGGCCGACTCCGCCTTCTTGAAGTCGCTCGCCATGTCGTCCCAGGCCTTGGCCGCGGCGGTGAGCTTGTCGTACTGGGCCGACATGACCTTCTTGTACGTGAGTCCCATGCTCTACAGCTCCCCTGTCAGCGGTACGCCTCGACGCCGGGCTCCGGCGCGGGCTTCAGCAGCGGGCGGAAGCCGTTGTATATCTCGCTGTCCTGCCCCAGGAACATCCGCCGTGTAACGGCAAGGTTGTGGGACTCCGTGGCCAGGCGGCTCAGCAGGTTCTTGACCTGGTTGTCCCAGGTCGTCTCGACCGTCTTCAGGCCCGCCGCCGTGTCCCAGCCCGAGAAGGCGGTGATGGCGGAGGCCGTCTCCTCGTCGGCCTTCTTGGCGGCGGTCTCCGTCTGCGTCTTCACCTCGCCGCCGAGCTTTCCGGATGCGATCTTCTTCTTCGACTCGTCGCTGCCGAAGTCGGCCGAGCCGCCGCCTCCGCCGCCGTCCGGTGCGGCGAGCTGGTTCAGACGCATGGCGGGGTTCTGACGTGCCGCCGCCTCCGTGCGCAGTTGGGCCCATTCCTCGTCGAAACCCATCGTCTCCCCCGTGGTGTTTTCGAGATCGTGGTGTCGCCTTGGACGTCAGTTCTAGCAAGGTGTGCGGCTGTGAAGGGCGGGGCGGAGGCCACCGGAAGTGGATCGTGATCTTCAGTCCACCCTGTGTTGGGTGCATGTCACGGAGCGTGGGTCGCCGGTGCGGGAATGGCGGGCCGGGAGTCTGTGTTCTGGCAGGTGGCAGAAAGTTTTAGATTCAACTAAACTCGGTGCAGAAGGAGGTTCCGACCATGCCTGCAGTGACTGTGGAGAACCCGCTGACGCTTCCCCGCGTCGCCGAGCCGGGCCCGGAGGCCGCCGCCCGCAGGGTGCTGGCCGTCACGACCGCTCCCGGAGGCTTCGAGGGCGAGGGATTCCCGGTGCGCCGCGCGTTCGCCGGGATCAACTACCGCCACCTCGACCCGTTCATCATGATGGACCAGATGGGCGAGGTGGAGTACGCGCCGGGCGAGCCGAAGGGCACCCCCTGGCACCCCCACCGCGGCTTCGAGACGGTCACCTACCTGATCGACGGCACGTTCGTCCACCAGGACAGCAACGGCGGCGGCGGCGTCATCAACGGCGGCGACACCCAGTGGATGACCGCCGGCTCCGGCCTCCTGCACATCGAGGCCCCGCCGGAGTCCCTCGTCGTCAGCGGCGGGCTCTTCCACGGCCTCCAGCTGTGGGTGAACCTCCCGGCCTCCGACAAGATGATGCCCCCGCGCTACCAGGACATCGGCGGCGGCAAGGTCACCCTGCTGACCACCCCGGACGGCGGCGCCCTGCTGCGCGTCATCGCCGGCGAGCTGGACGGCCACAGCGGCCCGGGCATCACCCACACCCCCATCACGATGATCCACGCGACGGTCGCACCGGGCGCACAGCTCACCCTGCCGTGGCGCGAGGACTTCAATGCCCTCGCCTACGTCCTGGCCGGCCAGGGCAGCGTCGGCACCGACCGGCGCCCCGTCCACACCGGGCAGACCGCCGTCTTCGGCGACGGCGGCTCGCTGACCCTGCGCGCGGAGGCCTCCCAGGACTCCCGTACGCCGGCCCTGGACGTCGTCCTCCTGGGCGGGCGCCCCATCCGCGAGCCGATGGCGCACTACGGGCCGTTCGTCATGAACAGCCGGCAGGAGCTCCAGCAGGCCTTCGACGACTTCCAGGCCGGACGGCTGGGGACCATCCCCACCACGGCCCGGGAGCGCACCAGGACGGCGGAGCAGCACTCCTGACCCGCCGAGGTCCCCGATCCGGCCCGGCCCCCGTCCCCCGAGGGCCGGACCGCCCCCGGCCGGCCCGGTCCCGCCCCCCTGGACCGGGGCCGGCCGGGCTCTGCCCGGTCACAGGGCAATACAGCCAGTGCTGTGACCCGGTGAACCTTCCCGGCCACAGCACTAGCGGCGCAGTGCCTCCGCCGGCTGGGTACGCGAGGCCCGCCACGCCGGGTAGAGGCCGGCCAGGATCCCCGTCACCAGGCCGATCAGCGGCGCCGCGGCCACCGTCGGCGGTGACATCACCGGCGTCCAGTCGCGCAGCGCCGACACCCCGACGACGGTCAGCGTGCCCAGCGTCGTCCCGACCAGCCCGCCCACCGCGCCCTGTGCGGCGGACTCGGCGAGGAACTGGGCGGTGATGTGCCGCCCGCGTGCCCCGAGCGCCCGCCGCAAACCGATCTCCCCCGTGCGCTCCAGCACCGCGACGAGCGTGGTGTTCGCGATCCCCACCGCGCCGATGACCAGGCAGATCGCCGCCAGCAGCAGGAACAGCTGGTCCAGGTCGGAGGTCACCCCCGAGCGCAGGCCCCGCGGATCCGGCGGCGGCTCCGCCGCCATCCACTCCGGATGGTCGGGGCGCAGCGCGAGCGGCAGCTCCGCGGCGACCTGCCGGGCCGCACCCAGCTGCGTCACCACCAGCATCCGGGCCCGCTGGGCGTTGTCGGGCGGCCCCCACAGCCGCTCGGCGGCCCCGCGCGGCACCATCACCGACAGCAGCAGGTCCGGTTTGCGCTCGGCGCCGTCCGCGATCCCGACCACGGTGAACGGGTGCCCGCCGACGAACACGGCGGGCCGGCTCTCCAGCGTCGTGATGCCCAGTCGGGCCGCTACCGCGCGGCCGACCACCGCGACCTGCTCCGCGCGCCCGTCGTGGAAGGAGTCGTACGCCCGCCCCGAGCCCAGCGTGAGCCCGGCAGCCCGCAGCATCCCCGGGGACGCGGCGACCACGGGGATGCGCTCGCCGGCCTCGCCCGCGACGGGCGCGGAGCGGACCGTCGCCGCCTCGCCGAGCGGCACCGGCCAGAACACCCCCGCAGCCACCACCCCGTTGAGGGCGCCGGCCCGGCCGTCCGCGTCGCGCGGGAAGGCGTTGGGGACCTGCAGGGCGAGCTGCGGGTCGGCGCCGCCCGCCGTGTCGCGGACGCCGACCTCGGTGGCCGTCAGCGCGTTGAACCGGCTGTCGATCTGCGAGGAGGCCGTGGCGGTCAGCCCGAGGATCGCCACGAACGTCCCGACGCCGAGGACCGTGCCCAGGCCGGTGAGCGCGGAGCGGGCCGGCCGCTGGAGCATCCCGGCGAGCGCCTCCGAGACCAGGTCCCGGGCCGACAGCCGGGACGGCGGGATGTCCGGAGCACCGCCGGACCCGCGGCGCCGGGGGAACCTCACGGCGCGGCCTCCTCGGTCAGGATCCCGTCCCGGATGGCGACGGTCCGCGCGCCGCGCGCCGCCACCTGCGGGTCGTGCGTGATGACCAGCAGGGTCAGCCCGTCCCCGTGCAGCTCGTCCAGGAGCGCCAGCACCGACGCGGCCGTCACCGTGTCCAGGTTCCCGGTGGGCTCGTCGCACAGCAGCAGCGACGGCTCCGCGACCAGCGCGCGGGCGACGGCGACGCGCTGCCGCTCGCCGCCCGACATGCGGCTGGGCAGGTGCCCGGTGCGGTGGCCGAGCCCGACGCGCTCCAGCGCCGTACGGGCCCGGGCGGCGCGCTGCCCGCGCGGGACCCCGTTGTAGACCATCGCGAGCAGGACGTTCTCCAGGGCGCTGCGGTGCGGCAGCAGGTGGAAGGACTGGAAGACGAAGCCGATGCGCTGCCCGCGCAGGGCAGTGCGGTCCCGGTCGGGCAGCGCGCCGGTGTCGATGCCGTCGAGGAGGTACCGTCCGGCGGTCGGCGCGTCGATGAGCCCGGCGACGTTCAGGAACGTCGACTTGCCCGAGCCGGAGGGGCCGACGACGGTGACGTACTCGCCGCGCCGCACCGTCAGCCGGCACGGCTGCAGCGCCTCGACGGGCGGAGGGCCCGGATAGGTGAGGCCGACGCCCTCGAAGCGGACGACCGGCGGCGCATCCGCGACCGGCCCGCCCGCGGGGGTGCCGTTCACGGCGGTCCCCCTCACGGTGTGGCCCGCGCGACCAGGACGCGGTCCCCGTCGGCGAGCGCGCCGCCGCCGACCGGCTCGACCTGCACCATGCCGTCGGCGGACATCCCGGCCCGGACCTCCACGCGGCGCCGTGCGGCGGTGTCGGCGGGATCCGCGCCGAGCACCGTGACCGTGGTCCGGCCGTCCGCGCCCGCCGACACCGCCGAGAGCGGGACGACGAGGACCGGCTCGCCGGAGGAGGCCGCCGTCACGGTGAGCCGGACGCCCTGGCCGGCGAGGCGGGCGTCGAGCGCCTGGTCGGGGGTGACCGTCAGGGCGTACCCGCCGGGATCCGGGGCGCCGCCCGGTGCGCCGTCCGCGCCGCCGCCCGGCTGGGCCGCCCCCGGGCCCGCGCCGCCGGGGCCGCCGGCCGCCGGGGCGGGGGCGTCGGCGACGGAGGCGACCGTGCCGGCGGCGGTCAGTCCGGTGGCCTCCGACAGGACCTCCACCTTCATGCCCGTCTTGACCAGCTCCCGCTGGTGCGCCGGGAGCGAGGAGCGGATCACCGGTGCGCCGGCCGACACGACCAGCAGCCCCTCGGGGACGGGCTCGCCGACCGCGGCCCGCACTGCGTCGACCCGCGCGGGAAAGCCCTTGAGGAAGACCAGCTCGTCGGCCGGGACCATCGGGCCCGCCGCCGCGCGGGCCGCCTCCAGTCGCCCGGCGGCCTTGGCGAGGTCGGCCTGCGCGAACGCCAGCTGCTGCTGAGCCTCGGCGGTGTCCGCACCGCCGGCCTCCTTTGCCTTCGCCAGGGCCGTCTTGGCGGTCATGACCTGCCGTTTCGCGGCGTCGACGGCGTCCTCCGCCGCCTGGATCCGCTCCGTGTCGCCCGGGTCGGCCGGCCGGGGCGTGTAGCCGAGCGCGGTGTAGAGGGCGGTGACGGCGGCCTTGGTGCCGGGGCCGTACGTCCCCGACGGGTCCTTGCCGGTGGAGTGGCCGAGCGCCCTGAGGCCGGCCTGGAGCTGGCCCACGTCCTTGCCGGTCGCTCCCGGCTTGAGGTCCCGGTACACGGGCAGGGCTCCGGCCAGCGCGAACACCGGCCGTCCCGACACCTCGACCAGCACCTCGCCGGCCTGTACGGCGGCCCCTGGCTGTTTGGCGACCCGGGTCACGACGGGCTTGCCGCCCCCGCCCGCGGCCGCCGCGGCCCCCGCGCCCGGCGAGAGCGCCACCACCTGCTCGGCGGCGACCGTGCCGCGGACGACGACGGAGGAGGTGAGCACACGGCGCTCCACGCGGTCGGACAGGACGGAGGCCGGCGGCGGTGCCGCATCGGCGGCTACCTGGGCGGGGGAGCGGATGGACGCGCCGAGCGCGACCCCGGCCCCGGTCAGCAGGACGGCACCGGCGACGACCCAGGCCAGCATCCGCCGGCGCCGCCGCAGCGACCCGCCGTCGCCGTCGCCGTCGCCGCTTCCGGCACCGGCACCGTCGGCACCGGCGCTGCCCGGGGCGGAGCCCTCGGCGGGCGGCCCCTCCGCCTCGGCCCCGGTCTCCCGCTCTGCGCCCGCCTCCCGCTCCGCGTCCGTGTCTGCCGTCGGCGGCTGTTGATGTTTCACGTGAAACCCGGTCTCCCGCTCAGCAGTTCTCGCCGATCACCCGGAGCGAAGCCACCCGCCACGGGCCGCCCTCCCCCTCCCGCTTGAGGGTGAAGGCGCCCAGCTGCGTCGGCTTGTCCTCCAGCTGGTCGACCGGCCGGCCGGTCCGCGCGTCGTGGATCAGCCAGCGGTCGAGGTCGATGCAGTCGTGCAGCACCAGCTGCCCCGGCCCAACGTCTGAAACGCCCTCCACGCGGTGCCCCACCTCGCCCAGCAGCACCTGCCCGGCCGTACGGGAGTGCGCGAGGTTCTCCCGCAGCTCCGCCAGCTGGGTTCCCGTGGCTACCCGTTCGAGCGCCGGATCCGCGGGGTCGGGCGTGCGGTTCGCCGTGAGCCAGGCCGCCCAGTACGCGTCGTACGCCTGCCGGACCTCCGGGTCCGGGTTCCGCAGCCCGGCCTCGGCGGACGGGCGGCCGTCCGCCGAGGCGGAGGATTCAGGGGAGGTGCAACCGGTCGCGGCGGCCAGTGCCAATGCCGCACAGGCGGCGGCCCCGCCCGCGCCGCGGAGCCTCACGCCCCGCCGCCCGCGAGGACCTTCTCGGCGAACCGGACCTGCTCGCCGAGGTGCTTCTTCTCCTGGTCCAGGTCCTGCTTCCGCTTCTCCACGAGCTGCGTCTGGTAGGCGGCCAGGACCGCGGTCCAGGTGTCCGACAGCTTCGTCCGCTGCTTGCACGACACGTCCGTGGTCGCCGCGGTGATCTCCTCGGAGGTGACGGGCCCGGTCCACCGGGTGCCCTCCATCTGCTGGAGCTCCCACGGCGTCTTCACCTGGAACCCCGCCTCGCGCATGCAGCCGCTCCACTCGGTCACGGCCGCCGTGACCCGGCTGTCACCCCGGGCCCGGTCCGCGGCCTGCCGGGCGAGCTCGTCGACCAGGCCGTTCCCGGCCGGGGCCCCGGCGGGCCCCGTGGTACTGCGCGGGTACAGCTTGCGGGCCGCCTCGCCCGCGCAGCCGCCCTCCGGGGCGCCCGGGTGCGCGGGGGCCCCGTCCTGCGGGCCGAACAGGGCGGCCGTCTCGCTCGGATCGCGCTTCTGCGCCGCGCCCGCCTCCCGGTCGGGCAGCCCGCCGGACCGGTACCCGTACTCCTTGGCCGCCTCGGCGTCGACCAGCCCGATCCCGCTGGTGGTGCGCCGGGCGCCCGCGCCGGCCGTGACGTACGTGTCCGTGTTCTTGAACGAGGCGAAGCCGATGCGGTGCATACAGGCCTCCGTCAGGATGTCCTGCGCCTGCTGGAGGACCTTCTGCTGGCTCGTGTCGAACCCGTACGCATCCAGCGGGAGTGGCGCGTTCGCCGGGTCGGGCTGCGGGGTGATCTTCACCGCGGGTTCGCCCCGGTCCCCGGCCGCGCCGCCGGGCCGCGCGGGTTCGGAGGTGCAGCCGCCCAGTGCCGCGGCCGCCGCCAGGGCGGCGGCCGTCAGCAGGAGCGGCCGTCGGCGTGCAGGGAGCACGATCAGCCTTTCGGTGGTGGGCCGGTGGTCGTACACTGCGCGGCACACCCGGGGCCGGGACCGATTCCAGCGGCCCCGGCCCCGGGTGGATCCGCGTACCGGTCAGCAGTGGCCGGAGGCCCACTTCGTCAGCAGGGTCATGGAGCTGAAGCCCGTGACCCCGGTGTTGTTGTTGCGGTGCTTGTCCCACCACTTGTTGCCGTTGATCACGGTGCCGGCCTTGTAGCAGATCGGCGTGATCGTGTGGCTCGGGTAGCCGAGGCCGAGGACCGACGAGCTGGTGGTGGAGTTGGAGCGGATACGCACCCCGTTCTCGGTGTAGTCGCCGGCGTGGGCGACGGTGACCGTTCCCAGGGCGATCGTGGCGGCGGAGAGCGCCACCGCGGTGAACCTTGCTGCCTTGCGCACGCTGTCTCCTCTTCTGAGCGGACACGTCGTGGTGCAGCCGAGAGGAGAAGTCGGCACCGCCCGCAGCGGCATGCGCCGTGCTGGTCCCCCCGGTCCGGTCAACGACGATGGCACGAAGACGAATCGCGTACCAGGGGGTTGCGGGCGAGGCGGCCGGACCGGCTCGAATCATCCCTTTACACGACGGGTCCGGCCTCCAAGGGCCCTACAGATCATTTCGGGCGTTTGCGCAGGAGGGCACGGCAGCGCGCAACCGGTGCCCTTGGGTCCGCCGCTTTCGGACGATCAGGGACCGGTTCGGGGTTGTCCGGAAAACACCGCTACTCCAATGGCCTAATCGGCCGCCGGCACCGGTGGACCCGCCGGCTCCGCAGCCGCTGCCGCGGCGGCGGCCGGGGCTGCGAGTGCGTACCGCGCCCGCAGCTCGGAGAGCACGCCGAACGCCGCCGCCGTCAGCGGCACCGCCAGCAGCATGCCGAGGATCCCCGCGACGCCCGCGCCCGCCGTGATGGCGAGCATGACCACCGCCGGGTGCATCTGCACGGTCCGGCTCTGGATCACCGGCTGCAGGACGTGCCCCTCCAGCACCTGCACGGCGAGGACGACGCCGACCGCCCACAGCCCGACGATCCAGCCCCGCTCGGCGAACGCGACGAGCACGGCGACCGTGCCGGAGATGAACGCCCCCAGGTAGGGGATGTACGCGCCGACGAACACGAGCGCGCCGAGCCCGACCGCTCCGGGAACCTGCAGCACCAGCAGGCCCGCGGTGATGCACAGGGCGTCGATGAGCGCGATGAACGTGGTTCCGCGCATGAAGCCCTCGACCGCCCCGAAGGCGCGGCGGGCCATCGCCTCGACGGTGTCGCCGGACGCGCTCGGCGCGAGCGAGCGCAGCGTCCCCGCGGCCCGGTCGGAGTCCCGCAGGAAGAAGAAGATCAGCAGCAGGGCGAGGACGGCGGTGGCGAGCATGGAGGTGACGGCGCCGATACCGGCGATCACACCGGACGCGGCGGTCCCGCCGAACTTCGCCAGCAGCCCCTTCGCGTTCGCGGCCAGGTCCTCCAGCGAGGTGCCGGCGGCCCCGAAGTGCGGGGCGAGGTCCTGCCCGGCGCGCCGCAGCGAGCCGGCGATCTGGTCGCCGGTGTCGATCAGGGCGGCGACCACCACGTACGTCGCCCCGCCGACCACCGCGGTCACGGCGAGGCAGGTCAGCGCCGCGGCGAGGGAGCGGTTGACGCCCATCCGGACGAGCCGCCGGTGCATCGGGCCCAGCAGGGCCGTGCCGAGCAGGGCGAGCAGGACGGGGGTGACGGCCGTCTTGAAGACGGTGCACAGCCACACGCCGACCGCGGCCACACCGGTGACCAGCAGGACGACGGCGCACCAGGCGGCGAGGCGGCGCACCGGCTCGGGCAGCAGGGAGGGCGAAGGGCTCAGCACCCGGTCATCCAACCACGGGCCCGCCGCGATCGTCTTCGCCGCTCATCGGACCGGTGTGCCCGTCCGGGCGGGGCGGGCGGGCGCGCCAGCGCGGGTCCCGGCCCGGACGGTAACCTTGTCAGGGTTGAATCCACCCTGGTATCGCGAAGAACTGGATGACTGATGCATCGGTACAGGTCCCACACCTGCGGCGAGCTCCGCGCCTCTGACGTCAACACCGACGTCCGGCTCAGCGGCTGGCTGCACAATCGTCGAGACCTGGGCGGCATCCTCTTCATCGATCTGCGCGACCACCACGGCATCACGCAGCTCGTCGCCCGCCCCGGCACCCCGGCCGCCGAGGCGCTGGACAAGCTCTCCAAGGAGACCGTCGTCCGCGTCGACGGCAAGGTCGTCTCCCGCGGCGCCGAGAACGTCAACCCCGACCTGCCCACCGGCGAGATCGAGATCGAGGCCGCCGAGGTCGAGGTGCTGGGCGCGGCCGGCCCGCTGCCCTTCACCATCAACACCGACGACGGTGTGAACGAGGAGCGGCGCCTGGAGTACCGCTTCCTGGACCTGCGCCGCGAGCGCATGCACCGCAACATCATGCTGCGCTCCGCGGTGATCGCCGCGATGCGGCAGAAGATGACGGCGCTCGGCTTCAACGAGATGGCCACCCCGATCCTGACCGCGACGTCCCCCGAGGGCGCGCGCGACTTCGTGGTGCCGTCCCGCCTGAACCCCGGCAAGTTCTACGCGCTGCCGCAGGCGCCGCAGCAGTTCAAGCAGCTGCTGATGATCTCCGGCTTCGACCGCTACTTCCAGATCGCGCCCTGCTTCCGCGACGAGGACGCCCGCGCCGACCGCTCGCCGGGCGAGTTCTACCAGCTCGACGTGGAGATGTCCTTCGTCGAGCAGGAGGACGTCTTCCAGCCGATCGAGAAGCTGATGACCGAGCTCTTCGAGGAGTTCGGCAACGGCCGCCACGTCACCTCCCCGTTCCCGCGGATCCCGTTCCGCGAGTCGATGCTCAAGTACGGCAGCGACAAGCCGGACCTCCGGGCCGCGCTGGAGCTCGTCGACATCACCGACGTCTTCGCGAACTCCGAGTTCAAGGCGTTCGCCGGCAAGCACGTCCGCGCCCTGCCGGTCCCGGACACCGCCGCGCAGCCCCGCAAGTTCTTCGACGGCCTCGGCGACTTCGCCGTCTCGCTCGGTGCGAAGGGCCTGGCCTGGGTGCGCGTCGGCGAGGACGGCTCGCTGACCGGCCCGATCGCCAAGTTCCTCACCGAGGAGAACGTCAAGGTCCTCACCGAGCGCCTGGGCCTGGCCCCCGGCCACGCCGTGTTCTTCGGCGCCGGCGAGTTCGACGAGGTCTCCAAGATCATGGGACCGGTCCGCGTCGAGGCCGCCAAGCGCGCCGGCCACTTCGAGGAGGACGTCTTCCGGTTCTGCTGGATCGTCGACTTCCCGATGTTCGAGCGGGACGAGGAGACCGGCAGGATCGACTTCTCGCACAACCCGTTCTCCATGCCCCAGGGCGGCATGAAGGACCTGGAGGAGAAGGACCCGCTCGACATCCTGGCCTGGCAGTACGACATCGTCTGCAACGGCATCGAGCTGTCCTCCGGCGCCATCCGCAACCACGAGCCCGAGGTCATGCTGAAGGCCTTCGAGATCGCGGGCTACGAGGCGGAGACCGTCGAGCGCGAGTTCGCCGGCATGCTGCGCGCGTTCCGCCTCGGCGCCCCGCCGCACGGCGGCATCGCCCCGGGCGTCGACCGCATCGTCATGCTCCTCGCGGACGAGCCGAACATCCGCGAGACCATCGCGTTCCCGCTGAACGGCAACGCGCAGGACCTGATGATGGGCGCGCCGACGGTGCTGGAGGAGTCCCGCCTGCGCGAGCTGAACATCGCGCTGCGCAAGCCGGTGGAGACGAAGACCTCCGAGCCGGTCGAGAAGGCCGTCAAGCAGCACCAGTAAGCCGCCGGCCCGCGGCGGCTGCGGCCGCCGCGGCCGACGGACGGCGAAGGCGCCCCCGCCCCGGATCTCTCCGGGGCGGGGGCGCCTTCGTGTCGGTGCGAGGCGGGGGCGCGGCCGCTCAGAAGTGCTCCAGAACGCCCTTGAGCAGGGCGGCGGAGGTCAGCTCGCGGGGGGCGGGGCCGGCGTGGAAGAAGCCGGTGTTCGCGCCGTCCAGCCTGCGCAGGAAGTCGAAGGCCTTGTTGTCGTGGTCGCCGAACGCGACGAACTGCCAGTGGACCTCCGGTGCCGCCTCGGCCGCGTCCGCGAGCGCCTGCTTCGCGGGCTGGCGGCTGTCGGGGGCGCCGTCCGTCTGGAACACGACGAGGGCCGGGCCCGCGCCGCCGTCCTCGCGGTACCGCTTCAGGACCTGCTCCACGGCGACGTGGTAGCTGGTGCGGCCCATGCGGCCCAGCTCGCCGTTGCGGGCCTCCGCCCAGGAGGCGTCGTGGGTGTCGAGGGCCAGGTCGGCGGTGCCGTCCACCTCCGTGGAGAAGAAGACGGTGTGCACGGTCGCCTCGGTGTCGAGGTGCGCGGCGAGCGCCAGCGCGTGGTCGGCGAGGTGCTGGGCGCTGCCGTCCTTGTAGAACGGGCGCATGGAGCCGGAGCGGTCCAGGACCAGGTACACCTTGGCGCGCGCCCCGGTACGGCCCTTGCCGCGGAGCACCTGCCCGGCGGCCTTGTAGGCGGCGGCCACCTCGGGGGCCCGCTTCCGCACGACGGCAGCCGCGACGGCAGGCCCCTCCGTGACGGGCTCGGCCGCGGGCTCGGGCTCCGGCTCTTTGGCGGGTGCGGCTTCGGTGGCGGCGGAGACGGGCTCGGCCTCGGGTTCCGCTGCGGCTTCGGGCTCGGCCTCCGCCGTGGCGGGCTCGGGCTCCGGTTCGGCGGCGGGCTCCGGCTCGGCCTCGGCCTTCGCCGCGGCTTCGGGCTCGTCCTCCGCAACGGCAGGCGCAGGCTCGGGCGCGGCGGCGGGCTCGGGCTCCGCCTCGGCCAGGGCCCTTTCGGGTGAGGGCTCGGTTTCGTCCGTGGCGGGCGCGGGCTGCGCCTCGGGCTCGGCGAGGACCTCGGCTTCCGCGGTCGCGGCAGCTGCGGGCTCCGCCTCCGTCTGCGCCGCGGGTGCGGTCTCGGCAGCGGCCTCGGGCCCGGCCGCGGCGGCCTCCCCGGTCGCGGCCTGGGGCTCGGCTGCGGCTGTGGCCTCGGGCTGCGGCTGCGGCGCTGCGGCTTCGGCGGCCGGCTCCGCGGCCTCGGCCTCCGGCTGGGCGGGGGCTGCGGCAGCGGCGGCGGGCTCCGCCGCCTCGGGCGCCGGCTGGGCCGCGGCTTCGGGGGCCGGTGCGGGCTCCGCGGCAGCGGCAGCGGTGTCGGACTGCGGCGGCTGGGAGGGGGAAAGGGGGCGGCGGGCCTCGGGGACGGTCGGGTCCGCTGCCGTCGCGGTCAGAACGGCGGCGCCCGCTTCGCGGTCGCGCGGCGCGGACTGCGGCGGGACGGTCGGGTTGTCGAAGGACGCCGCGACGAGCTCGGCCGCCGCGTCCAGCGGGTTGCGATCCGCCTGGTTCGGCACGCCAGGCGAAGAGGAGGTGGAGGTGGCCTCGGTCGTCTCCGGAACCGGCTCGGCGGACCGTCCGAAAACCTTGCGCAACAAGCTCCGAATACCCATGGGCCAGGCCTTTCGCATGAGTGCGTGCGTCTTTTGTCCGTGCTGCGCGGTTGATCCCTGCCCAGAGTGGACACGTAAGGTTATCGGCCCCTCGGCTGGAACGTCGGCAGGGTCACCCTTCGTGGCGCCCGGCCCGTTCCGTCCGTTTTCGGCCTTCTCCCACATCTCCTGTTTGTTCCGGTCCCCACGGGGAATTGCCCCCGCGGACCGCGCTGACCGGCACCGTATCGCGTCCCTCCGTTTCACTGAAGCGGCGCCGTACGAGCCGAATTGGGAGTTTTTGCGTCAGGTGTCGGGTGGCTTCCGCTCGCCGCCGGAAGTGGCCGAAAGACGGAGGCCTCCACCCGGCCCGCCCGCTTTGAACGTGAACTCCCGCTCCGACGTGCCCGGTTCACCGCGCGTTCATCCCGCAGCCGCCGTATCGGCGCGGGCCCGCCCTAGCGTCACCGCTGGATCCGGCCGACTTTCCGTCGGCCCGTGCAGCTACGGAGGATTTCTCGTGCGCAAGCTCCTGCCGCTCATCGGCACCCCGCACGGGGGCGGCCGTTCCGCCCTCACCTGCCGCTACCGCTGCGGTGATGCCTGCTTCCACGAGGTTCCCAACACGAGCGGCAACGAGTACGTCGGCGATGTCATCGCCCGCGCCTACTCGCGCCGCTCCATGCTGCGCACCGCCGCCGTCGTCACTGTCGCCACCGCCGCCGGCACCGCTGCGGCGGTCGGCGGCAGCGGGTCCCCCGCGAACGCCGCCCCCGTGGCGGACGCGCTCGCCGCCGGCGGCGCCGGCGACGCCGCGGGGGCGCGCGGCCTGCGCTTCACGCCCGTCGCGCCGAACACACACGACCGGGTCACCGTCCCCGCCGGCTATGAGCAGCACGTCGTCATCCGCTGGGGCGACCCCATAGTCAAGGGCGCCCCCGCCTTCCACCCGGACCGGCAGACCGCCGCCGCCCAGGCAGGCCAGTTCGGCTACAACAACGACTTCCTCGCCCTGCTCCCGCTCGGCAGCCGCTACGAGCGCCGGCAGCTCCTCGTGGCCAACCACGAGTACACCGACGAGCAGCTGATGTTCCGGGGCTACGACCCGGAGAACCCGACCCGCGAGCAGGTCGAGATCGCCTGGGCCGCGCACGGCCTCGGCGTGGTCGTCGTCCAGGAGGACCACCGCAGCGGCAGGCTGACCGCCGTCAACCGCCACCCGCTCAACCGCCGCCTCACCGCGACGAGCGAGTTCCGCCTCTCCGGGCCCGCCGCCGGCAGCGACCTGGTGAAGACCTCCGCCGACCCCTCCGGCACCCGGGTCCTCGGCACGCTGAACAACTGCTCCGGCGGTACCACCCCGTGGGGCACGACCCTGCACGGCGAGGAGAACTTCAACCAGTACTTCGCCAACGCCGGGAAGGTCACCGACCCCGTCCAGGCCGCCCGCCTCAAGCGCTACGGTGTGACCTCCGGCGCGTCCGAGCGCAAGTGGGAGCGGTTCGACAAGCGCTTCGACGTGCTCCAGGAGCCCAACGAGCCGAACCGCTTCGGCTACGTCGTCGAGCTCGACCCGTACGACCCGCACTCCGTGCCGCGCAAGCGCACCGCCCTGGGCCGCTTCAAGCACGAGGGCGCGGAGCCCCGGCTCACCGAGGACGGCCGCCCGGTCGTCTACAGCGGCGACGACGAGCGCTTCGACTACTTCTACAAGTTCGTCTCCTCGAAGCGGATGATGAAGGGCGACTCCCGGGCGGCGAAGGAGCACAACCTGACCCTGCTCGACGAGGGCACCCTCTACGTGGCCAAGCTGACCGGCGACTCCCCGGCCGCGGAGTTCGACGGCACCGGCAAACTGCCCGCCGACGGCGCCTTCGACGGGTCCGGCACCTGGATCAAGCTGGCCACCGCCTCGCCGTCCGGGAACGTCTCGCACGTCGAGGGCATGACCGCGGAGGAGGTGTTCGTCTTCACGCGGCAGGCCGCCGACAAGGCGGGCGCCACCAAGATGGACCGGCCCGAGGACATCCAGCCCTCGCCGCGCACCGGCCGCGTGTACCTGGCGCTGACCAACAACTCCGACCGCGGCAAGCCCGGCAAGCCGGGCGTGGACGAGGCCAACCCGCGCAACATCAACAAGCACGGCCAGATCCTCGAATTCGCCGAGAACTTCGACGACCCGGCGGGCGACGGATTCGCCTGGCGGCTGTTCCTGGTCGCCGGCGACCCGAACGACCCCTCGACGTACTTCGCGGGCTTCCCGAAGGACAAGGTCAGCCCGATCTCGTGCCCGGACAACGTGGCCTTCGACCCGCACGGCAACCTGTGGATCTCCACGGACGGCAACCAGCTCGGCTCCCACGACGGCCTCTTCGGTGTCGCGACGGCCGGCCCGCGCCGCGGCGAGCTGAAGCAGTTCCTGACGGTGCCGCGCGGCGCCGAGACCTGCGGCCCGCTGGTGCAGGACAAGCGGATCCTGGTCGCCGTGCAGCACCCGGGCGAGGTTGACGGCGCGTCCGTGGAGAAGCCGGCGTCGGCGTGGCCCGACGGGCCCGGGAAGCTGGTCCGGCCTGCCGTGGTGGCCGTGTGGCGCAAGGACGGCAAGAACATCGGCGTCTGATCCGGCCGGATCCGCCGGACGGGTGGCCGGCCGGCTGCGGGGTGTGTTTCACGTGAAACACACCCCGCAAGCCGTGTCCGTCACTCCCCGGTCAGCCGCCCGACGGGCAGTCGGAGGGTGGTCACCGCGCCCCCGTCGGGCGCGTTCGAGAACGCGATGCCGATCCCCAGGACGGCCGCCTGCCCGACGGCGATGGTCAGTCCCAGCCCGTGCCCCCGCCCGCGGCCCGGGTCGCCCGTGCGGAACCGCTGCGGCCCGTGCTCGATGAGCCGGCCCGGGTACCCGGGCCCGTGGTCCCGTACGGTCACGACCGGGCCCTCCACGCTCACCTCGATCGGCGGCGCCCCGTGCTTGTCGGCGTTGACGAGCAGGTTCGCCAGGATCCGGTCCAGGCGCCGCCGGTCGGTGACCACCTGTGCGTCCCGCACGACGCGGACCGAGGCGTCCGACCGGGCCGCGGCGACGGCCCGGCGCACCGCGTGGCCCAGCTCGATGCGGGCCAGGTCGGCGTGCTCGACGCCCGAGTCCAGGCGGGAGACCTCCAGCAGGTCCTCGGTGAGCCGGTGCAGCGCGTTCAGCCGGTCGTTGATCATCTCCTTGGGCCGGCCGTCGGGCAGCAGGGAGGCCGCGGCGATCGAGCCGGTCAGCGGGGTGCGCAGGTCGTGGGCGACGTCCGCGGTGAACCGCCGCTCCGCCTCCAGACGGTCCTGCAGCGACTGCGCCATCGAGTTCAGCGCCTGGGCGACGTCCCGGACCTCGTCGCGGTGGCGGGGCCGCTGCTCCGCCCCGTCCTCCCGCGCGGTCGGGAAGTCGACGCGGGCGTCCAGGTCGCCGGCGCTGATCCGGCGGGCGACGGCCGCGGTGGCCGTCAGCCGCCTGCTGATCCGGTCGGCGAGGAACAGTCCGGCCAGGGCCACCACGCCGGCGGCGACCGCGGAGGCGGCGAGGATCGCGGTGTCCAGGTCGCGCAGCCGGGAGCGCGTGCCGCCGTACGGGACCCAGACGGCGAGGGCCTTGCCGTCGGCGGGCCCGGCAGCCCACATGACGGGCTTCCCGGCGTGCGCGCCGACCATGCTGCCCGTCCTGCCGCGGGCCACGAGCCTGCGCAGCGGCGGGGGCAGCCCGGGCGGGTCCAGGGCGGCGTTCACGTCGCCGTGTGCGGAGCCGTACTGGTACAGGACGAGCGCGTGGTCCAAGGCCAGCTCGGCCTCCTTGCGGACCTCGCCGACGACCTGCCGGGCGACCACGTCGTGCACGAGGATGCCGAGCACGGCGGCGACCGCGCAGCACACCGCGGTGGTGGTCAGGGCGATCTTCCAGCGCAGGCTGCCCGCCCTCCGCATGCCGGCCCGGCCCCTCAGCCCCGGACCGCCGCGCACGGGACGGAGCCGGTCTTGAGCGTGGGGCACTCGTCGAGGGTCAGCTCGGTGAGGTTCATGATCCCCGCGTCCGGGTCCCACACGTAGTCGGAGACGGACACCTTCTCGGGGTTGGAGGTGGGCTCGCGGACCGCCAGGTGCTCGGCCGCCACCTCGACGCCCTCCAGGACGCCGCGCCGGGACAGGATCCGGGTGATCGAGCCGTCGTCGCGGACGGTGTAGACGCGCAGTTCGCTGACCCGGCCGTCGACGTCCAGGGCGGTGATCAGCTCGTCGCGGCCGTCGCCGGTCACGTCGTGCAGCACGGGCGGCCGCACCGGGCAGAACGGTCCGCCGTCCACAGCCTGTGTACAGAGCGCGAGCCGCTGCACGGCCCGGGGGTCGACGAGGCGGCCGGTGCCGCCGTCCTGTTCGGCGGCGGCCGTGATGTCGGCCCGCACGATGTCCAGCGCGTCCACGGACCGGACGTCCAGGCCGGCGGCCTTGGGCAGGCCCGGGACGACGGCCGCGGCGCCGGGCTGCTGGCCCGGGTCGGGCGGGTCCGGGTGGATGTCCCTCCACAGGGTCTGCGGGGCGTGGACGGTGCCGAGGTCGCCGTCGTCCCGCAGTCCCTCCACGTCGGCGCAGCCCGCCGCGGCCGCCGGGGCGGCGGCGAGCAGCAGGGCGGCCGCGGCGCGGCGGCGCCCGCCGCGGTGCCGGGGAAGGGGGCTCATGTCCCGATGCTCCCCCGCCCCGGGCCGGGCGGCCCGGCATCAGGCCCGTTCGGGGGAGGCGAAGCCGTGCGCGGCGGCCACCTCGTGGCGCACCGGGGCCAGGACGGACTCCTCGTCCCAGGAGCGCTCCGGGGGCGGTTCCAGCCGGTCCGGGGTCCGCGCGGTCCGCACGCCCGCGGCCAGGGTGCGCAGGTCGGCGCTGATCGCCTCCACCTCGTCCGGCCCGGGCGGCGGGGCCCCGTGGTTGACGCGGACCCGGGCGGCGGTGGTGGCGTCCACGACCCGCTCCACGGCGACGACGAGCGGCCACCAGGCCGCTGCCCGCGTTCCGGCCGGCGGCGGCTCGGTCAGCGCCCGCTGGAACTCGCTGCGCACGCCCGACAGGTCGCGGTAGATGCGCCGCCGGGCCTGGAGGCGGGCGGTCCGCGCGGCCCGCAGCCCGGCCTCCGTGGCCGGTCGCGGCCCGAACGCCCGCTCCACGTACCGGGCGGCGTCGTCGACCGCGTCGGCGAGCCGGTCCCCGATCCGGCTGCGCCAGCTCTCCGGCCACAGCAGGTATCCGGCGACCAGGGCGATGGCGCAGCCGATCAGGCTGTCCACCAGGCGCGGCCGGATCAGGTCGAAGCCCTGGTGGTTCAGCAGGTCCGACAGCAGCAGGATCACCGGGGTGATCGCCGCGGTCTGGAAGGCGTACCCCTTCGCCGAGAACGCCGGGATCAGCGCGGCGAGCACGGCCATGACGGGCACGTCCCACCAGCCGCGGGGGACCTCGGCGAGTACCGCGGCGGCGACGACGAGCCCGCCCGCGGTGCCCACGGCGCGCAGCACGGCCCGCGAGAACACCGAGCCGAAGTCCGGTTTGAGGACGAAGGTGACGGTCAGCGCCACCCAGTACGAGCGCTCGACGGGCACGAGCGAGACCAGCGACTGCGCGATCCCGATGCACAGGGCGAGCCGCAGCCCGTACCGCCAGGAGGCCGGGGACAGCGCCATGTCGCGTACGGCGCGCCGCGCCCGGACCGTCAGCGCGGCGGGCCGGCCCAGCTTGTCGTCGATGCGGTGCGGAAGGGGTTCGGCGTGGTGGACGACCGGCGCCGCGTGCCGCAGCGCCGCGTCCAGGGCCCGTTCGGCGCGGGTGGCCGGCTCGGGCAGGTCGAGGGCGGGTGTGCCGGTGCGCCCCTCCTCCACGGCCCGCGCCAGTTCCCGCACGGCTGCCGGATAGGCGGGCGGCAGGGGGCGGCCGCGCAGGTGGGCGGCGGGTGCCGCCTCGACGAGCGGGATCACGACGTTCAACTGGGCGAGCATCCGCACCAGGGCCGGGCTGCGGCCGTGGACGCGGGCGCGACGGCCCAGGACCAGGTCGTACGCCTGGTTGAGGGTCTGCGTGAGCCGGCGGCGGCGCTCGTCGTAGCCGGGTCCTCCGGCCGCCTCCAGGGCGTCGGCGAGGGCCCGGTACGTGGCGGCGACGGCGGCCCGCTCCGGTTGGCGCCCGCGCAGAGGCCAGCCCAGCAGGGTGAGGGCGAGGACGAACAGGCCGCCGGCGGCGAGCAGCAGCGGGGCCGCCCACCAGGGCCGGGGCAGGGGAAGCCCGGCCCCGACGACGGCGTTGAGCAGGAGCAGCAGCCCGGACACGGATGCCACCGTGCCGATCGAGGAGATCATTCCGGAGACGAGGGCGATCAGGGTCAGGGCGCCGACGGCGACCCAGCCGTGTCCGAAGACCAGCGTGCCCAGGGTGACGCCGACCGCACCGAAGAACTGCGGCACGGCGATGTTGAGGATCCGCATCCGGTAGGCGTCCGCGGTGTCGCCGATGACGCCGCTGAGGGCGCCCATCGACACCAGCGCCCCGTACTCGGGCTCGTCGAGCGCGAAGCCGACGGCGAGCGGCGCGGACAGGGCGACAGCGGCGCGGGCCACGGCGGCCCAGGGGATCGGGGCGGCCTCCGGGCGAAGCCCGGAGAGCAGCCATGCCGGGGGCGCCGGTGTCCGGGCCCGGAGCCCGGACGGTATGCGGTGTGCGCGGTCGCTGCGCTCCCTGTGCTCGGTGCTCATGTCCGCTTCGGTGCCCCCGCCGCTCGCGAGTCGTCTGCCGGTCTCGGATCTGCCGTGGTGCCGCGCCCCGCATGGTTGTGCATCCTCTGGGGCGTTCTGCGCAGTTGGTACCTTCCGAGCTTATGGGGTGCCCGGTTCACGGCGTGCGGCGCACCCGGCCCGACAGCCAGGCGGCCAGTGCGACCGCGAGCCCGACCGCCAGGACCACCCAGGCGGTGGTGCGCAGGAACGCGGTCAGCGCGTCGTACACCGCGCCTGCGGCCGCCCGGTCGATGTCCGGCGGCAGGTCGGCCAGGGTGATCCGGCGGCCGGCGGCGACCGCGAGCCACAGCAGGCCGGCGCCCAGTGCGAGCCCCAGGCCGGTCGCGGCCACGGCCCGGCGGCGGCGGACGGCGACCGCGACGGCCGCCGCGGCCAGGACGACGGTCAGGACGGGGAGCCAGACGCCGGCGACCTGCATCATGCGGAAGCCCTCTCGGAGCGCGCCCAGGTTGTCGTACTCCATGACCTTCACCGAGACCCGGGTCTCCGGGATGAGCTCCGCCAGCGGCACGCCGTCCGTGACGAGCTCCTGCCGGATCCGGGCGACGACCGGTGCCAGGTCGATGGTGACGGCGTTGCCCTGCCCCGTGGTCAGGGCCTCCAGAAAGGCCGCGTGGGCGGCCCGGTTGGCCGCGTCCCAGGCGGTCCGGTAGGCGGGGGTGCCGGCGAAGGAGCCGATGGCCTCGCGCAGCAGCGCCTCGATCCCGCCCTGGAAGGGCCCGGCGTCGATCTGCCCCGACAGGGCGCGCGCCGTCTGCGTGACCACGACTTCCTGCACGGCCGGGTCCGAGGCCAGCGGCGACATCGCGGCGGCGTAGCGGTCGGCGTCGCCCAGCTCGCGGTCGGCCCAGTAGCCCACCGCGCTCACCGGCACGAGGAGGGTCATGAGCGCGATGAGAACCGCCGAGATGAAGGTGCGCACGTCACCAGGGAACGCACCCGGGGAGGAGGCCGCGACCCGGGCTGCTGCGGTCGGGTGGCGGCGCGTCCGTTTCGGGAAATGCCCTTGCCTCCTCCGATCCAGGACATCTAGTGTCCAGGTTATGAGGATGGGTGAGGGCGTCGAGTGGGCGCTGCACAGCTGCATCAACCTGGCCTGGCTCGGGCCGGAGCGGGCGGTCCCGGCGGCGCGCCTGGCCGCCTGGCACGATCTTCCGCCCGCGTACCTGAACAAGCAGCTCCAGGCGCTCGCGCGGGCGGGCCTCCTCGTCTCCACCCCGGGGGCGCGGGGCGGATTCCGGCTGGCCCGCCCGCTCGCCGAGATCACCCTCATGGACGTGGTCGCGGCGGTCGAGGGGCCCGAGGAGGCCTTCCGCTGCACCGAGATCCGCCGCCGGGGGCCGGGCGGCGGCGGCCCGGCGGCCGACGGCGGCCCCGAGTGCGCGATCGCCCGCGGCATGGCCCGCGCAGAACTGGCCTGGCGGCGCTCCCTCGCCGGGCAGAGCCTCGACGACATCCGCCGGGAGGCCGAGCGGCAGGCCCCGCAGGCACCCGAGCGGCTGCGGGCCTGGTTCACCGGCCCGACCCGCAGAACGGCGCCCCACTCGGCGCCCACCGCCCCGGCGCAGACCGATCCGACAGCACCCTCCGACCCGACAGCACCCTTCGACCCGACAGCACCCTTCGACCCGACAGAATCCGGAGCCTGGCAATGACACGCAGCATCACCAACCCCGCGGAACTCCACGACCCGACCGGCTTCGGCTACAGCCACGTCGTCTCCGCCCCGGGCGAGCAGGTCTTCATAGCGGGCCAGTACGGCTCCGACGAGACGGGTGACGTCGTCTCCGACGACTTCGAGGAGCAGGTGGCCCGGGCCTTCGCCAACCTGCGCACCGCCCTGGCGGCCGTCGGCCTCGGCCCCGCCGACGTCGTCCGCATCGGCACCTACGTCGTGGACCACGACCAGCCGAAGCTGGAGATCCTGCTCAAGCACCTGCACGACACCTGGGGAACCGGCCTGCCCGCCCAGACGCTGATCGGGGTCGCCTCGCTGGCCCTGCCCCGGATGCTCTTCGAGATCGACGCCGTGGCGGTCCGCGCCCGTTGATCCACTTGCCGGGCTCAGGTGCCGGGTGTGCCCTGGATGGGGGAAGAGAGGAGCCCTGTCATGGCACACGCGGCACCCGCCACCCGACGGCACCACCGGCAGTCGGCGCCCCTGCACCTGAGCCCGGGCATGCTGGCCGGACCCCTGCTCCTCGGGCTCGTCTACGGCATCTACGCGGCCTTCATGAACCGCCAGACGGGCCCCGTCACGGTGGCGAACGTCTTCTACGGCATCCTGTGCGGCGTCCTGTTCGCGGCGATCATGTTCACCCTGGCCCGGGTCGGCCCCCGCATGGCCAAGGAGGCCCGCGCCGCGGCGTACGCCGCGTTCGGCGGTATCGCGATGGGCTACCTGTACAGCCTGACCGGCGACTCCGTCCTGCGCTCCGCCTGGGTCGGCCTCGCCACCGGCATCGGTGTCGGTGTGGTGGCGTACTACCGGTACTACCAGCGCGAGGGCTGAACAACCCGCACACGCGCCGGCTCCCGCACCCCTGCGACGGGGAGCGGGAGCCGGCGCGTGTGCGTCAGTCGCGGGCCGCTGCCCGCGAGGCGGCCGCCGTCTCGCGCGGCGCCGCCGCCTCAGGGACGGACGGCGCCGACGGGGCGGACTCGGTTTCGTCCGGTGTGCGCCGGGCCGCGGGCGCCGCCGCCGGCGGGGGCGAGAAGCGGGCGGCCTCGGCGCGGATCAGGGCGTTCAGGGCGGCGAAGGGGTCGATGGGCATGGCGAAGACCTCACGGTGCTGGAGGGGTGTGGGGGGTCGGTGCGCTGCTGCTCGGCCCGCTCAGCAGCGCAGCACCATGCTCCGCACCGCCCGCCCGGACGGCACCGGGCCGGCTGTCTCACACCGGCCGACAACCTCGCGCCGGCCGGAATGTTCCACGTGAAACATCGGCGGTTGCGCCAACTGCCGTACTCCGGCCGCTCCGCGCACCGGCTGCCGTACGGCCCGGGCCTCCGGCTCGGCCGAGGGTTCGCCCTCGCGTTCCGCGGGAGTGCCCGGACCGCCCGGCAGCCCGGAGGCGTAGCGGGCGGCTTCCTCCCCACAGACCGCCGACGCGGCGGGGGACGCGGCGAGCAGGCACATCAGCGCGAGACAGGCCGCTGCAAGGGCCCTCGTCACCGCCGTCCGCGCCTGCCGTGTTCCGGTCATGCCGGGGATGTGCCCCGACACGCCGGACAACCCGCCGCCCAGCCCGGGGAAAGCCCCCGACCGGAGGACGAAGACACCCCCTCTCGGCCGACAGCCCGGCGCGGCGCCGGCCGCCGGGCCGGAGCACCAGCGGCCGACGCGGTCACGGTGCCGGCCCGCCTCAGCCGGTGCAGGGCCCCGCCTCAGCCGGTGCGCCGATGGCCCGTCAGCCGTGCCACGGCGGTGGTCTCACCGCTCACCAGCCGCAGTTGGGCCCGGCCGGGCCGCTGCCCGCGCCGGCTCACCCCGGCGGGCGAGACCGCGTCGACGGTGAACACGGCCGTACGGCCGTCCCCGCGCACGACTTCGACGGTCAGGCCCCGCCGCAGCTCGGCCAGGCGCAGGTCCGGTGCGGAGACCACGGACACGCCGGCCGAACCGGGCGCCGGCGTCCCGGCCTCCCAGTACGCCTCCTCCGACTGCGCGCCCTGGCCGGTCCGGCCTCCTGACGGGACGTCCGCACCCGGCGGCCCCGCCTCGGGGGCGCGGAAGGGCAGGTCCGCGCCCAGGGCCGGGACGAGCAGCCGCCGCGGTGGCGAAGGACGCAGCGGGGTGATGGCGGAGGCCCGCGACGGCCGCGACCCCTTGCCCGAGGTCCGCTGCCCGGCGTGCTCCAGCTGCTCGACGAGCCGGCGGTGCCCCGACAGGCCCAGTGCCCGCGACGGCAGCGCGTCGGCCGAGGTGGGCGCGGTCCGCGCACCCTCGGTGCTGCGCAACAGCCCTATGCCCGTCCCCAGCAGAGCCACCGTCAGCATGCCGACCACCCACTTGGCGCGGGCCATGGAACGCCCTCCCTGTCCGATGCACCGGCTCCGGCAGCCGGTCCCACAGAGAGCAGTGGAACCCCTGGCCGTCCACCGCCACTGCGGACAACGCCGCCGGTTGAGGGTGCGTCACACCCGTACCGCGGCCGTCCCGCCCGCATCGGCCCAGCTCGGGCCCGGTGCAGCGGACCGCCCGCGCCCCCGCGCACGTACCCCCGAACGGGCGAGGGACCGCGGCGCCGTCGACGCCCCGCCCCGGGTGCGGGTCACACCACCACGAACGCGACCGCCGCCGCCCCCATCAGGGCGGCGGCGAGGTGCACCGCTCCGTGTCCGTAGTCCCCGTACCACAGCTGCCGGGCCAGGCCGCCGAGAGCGGCAAAAGCGGCGATCACACCGATCTGGGCGAGCAGCGTCACCGCCGTGAACGGGGCCAGCAGCAGGACGACGGAATTCAGCCAGAGCGGGCCCGTGCCCGTCCAGCCGCGCCAGCGGCGGATCGCCGTCTGCCTGTGCATGACCACCGGCTCCCTCGGTCGTCGACTCGTCAGCTGCACAGCCTCCTTGCAGGCGGCGGCGGGGACAAGGGACCGTTCGGCAAGAAAACCGGAGGCCGCGGCCGAAAGTCGCCGGGCCGCGTCAGGCGGTGATCCAGTCGGTGGTGGCGATCACCGGCTGGACGCCGTCGCGGTGCACGGTGCCCTCGATCAGGCCGTACATGCGGTCCGCCGCGAAGTAGACCTCGTTGTCGTTCTCGAGGCCGAACGGCTCCAGATCCACCAGGAAGTGGTGCTTGTTGGGCAGGTTCAGCCGTACCTCGTTGACCCGGGGGCAGTGGTCGAGGACCCGCTCCGCCATCTGGTGCAGCGTCTGCTGCAGCGAGTACGAATACGTCTGCGCGAACGCCTCCAGCAGGTGCCCCCGGACCTTCCTGTACGAGCGGTCCCAGTCGTGCCCGGCGTCGTCGGCGGTGAGCGCCGAGTGCGCCCAGCGGGCGGTGACCTTGGTCGCGAGGATCCGGTCGTACGCCTCCCGCAGCGTCGTGTACCTGTCCTTGATGTAGCCGTGGAACTCGGAGTCCGTCGAGTTCATGACGGTCAGCTCCTTCAGGCCGGAGACGACCTGCAGGCCGGTGGTCTCGCTGTAGGTGATCTGCGCGGTCCGCACCTCCTGCCCCTTGCGGACGAAGGAGTGCTGCTCCTTGCGGGTCGGGACGGGGATCCGCTCCCAGGCGAACTCCTCGATCCGGATCTGCGCCTCCCGGATGGGCGCCTGGGAGGAGACGAAGTGCCTGGCGAGCAGGATGCCGAAAGCCTCCGGGGACTCGATGCCGTGCTCCTTGCCGAAGGCGTACACCGTGTTCTTGGTGGTGTCGGTGGGCAGGCAGTTGGCGTTGTCGCCGGTCAGGTGGACGTCGCGGAACTCGCCGCGGAGGGCGACGGAGACGTTGAGGTCGCGGATCTCGTGCCAGGAGCCGTCGCTGCCCTTGCGGGTGACCTTGACGATGCGGTTCTCGGCCTTGCCGTACTGGTTCTGCGCCAGGACGTGCCTGCTCATGGTGTCTTCCTTCGGGTCCTCGGGAACACGGAGTCCGGTGGTCTGGATCCCGTACGCCCGGCGTCCAGCGGTCTCCCGCTCCCCGCCGTCCGGTCCCCTCGGGACCGCCCCGGGACTGACGTGCATCCCGGTCCGTAAGGTGCCGGCCCTGCTGCACGGCCGGTGAACGGATTGCAGCACGCCGGGGCCCCGTTCTCCCCCGTACGGATCATCCGAATCCGGGCCGCCGGCCCTTGGGCGACCCCACAGCGCCGGCGCGCGGGCGCCGCGGTCAGCCCGCCGTGTGCGCGTCCGCGACGGCCAGGGCCGCGTCGAGGGCCTCCAGGCCGGCGGCCACCTCCTGCGGGGCGATGGTGCAGGGCGGGGCGATGTGGATCCGGTTCCCGGCGGTCAGCGGCCACAGCCCGGCCTTGCGGCAGGCGGCCGCGAACTCCGCCATCGGCGCGTTGTCGGCGCCGGAGGCGTTGTACGGGACGAGCGGCTCGCGCGTCGCCCGGTCCCGGACGAGCTCCAGCGCCCAGAACGTGCCCAGCCCGCGCACCTCCCCCACGGACGGGTGCCGCTCGGCGAGCGCGCGCAGGCCCGGCCCCAGCAGCTCCGCGCCGGTCCGCGCCGACTGCTCGACGACCCCCTCCTCCTCCATCACGCCGATCGTCGCGACGGCCGCGGCGCAGGCCAGGACGTGCCCGGAGTACGTCAGCCCGCCCGGGTAGGGGCGGCGGGCGAAGGTCCCGGCGACAGCCGCCGAGACCGCCACCCCGCCCAGAGGCACGTATCCGCTGGTCACGCCCTTGGCGAAGCACAGCAGGTCGGGGGTGACGCCCCAGTGCTCGGCGGCGAACCACCGGCCGGTGCGCCCGAAGCCGACCATCACCTCGTCCAGCACGAACACGATGCCGTACCGGTCGCACAGCTCTCGGACGCCCGCCAGGTAGCCGTCGGGGTGCACGAGCACGCCCGGCGCCCCGCCGACGGTCTCCAGGACGATCGCGGCGATCGAGGCGGGCCCCTCGAAGACGACGGTGTCCTCCAGGTGGCGCAGCGCCCGCTCGCACTCCTCGGCCGGCGTGGCGGAGTAGAAGGGCGACCGGTAGGCGAACGGCCCCCAGAAGTGGACGACGCCGGCGGTCGCGCTGTCGTTGCCGAAGCGGCGGGCGTCGCCGGTCAGGTTGATCGCCGTGCTGGTGGCGCCGTGGTAGGAGCGGTACGCGGACAGCACCTTCGGCCGCCCGGTGTGCAGGCGGGCCATGCGGACGGCGTTCTCGACGGCCTCGGCGCCGCCGTTGGTGAAGAAGACCTTGTCCAGGTCGCCGGGGGTGCGCTCGGCGATGAGGCGTGCGGCCTCGGAGCGGACGTCGACGGCGAATCCGGGCGCGAGCGTGCACAGGCGGCCGGCCTGCTCCTGGATGGCCGCGACGACCCTGGGGTGCTGGTAGCCGATGTTGGTGTAGACGAGCGCGCTGGAGAAGTCGAGGTAGCGGTTGCCCTCGTGGTCCCAGAAGTACGCGCCCTCGGCCCCGGCCACGGCGAGCGGGTCGATGAGTTCCTGCGCCGACCACGAGTGGAAGACGTGGGCGCGGTCGGCGGCCTTGACGCGGGCGGCCTCGTCGGCGGCTGCCGTGTTCACGGCGGGGAAGGGGTTGTCCATGGCTGCGCACTCCTGGACCTGGCGTGAGGGACGGGCGGCCGGTCGCGCCCGCCGTTCCTGGCACCGCCCATGCTACCGCACTGCGAAAATGCAATTCCGCATGACGGAATGGCCCTGCGCGTGGACGGGCCCCGGGCCGGTGGACCCGGGGCCCGCGCGCGGCGGCTGTTCAGGCGTGCTGCGGCACCTCGTCCTTCAGCATCTTCCGGAGGGTGTCGCGCAGCTCCGGGGTGTCCGTCTCGCCGTGCACGGACGCGGCGTGCTCCGCGGCGGCCCGGATCACTTCCTCCTCCTCGCCCGTGATGGTGAGGGTGCAGTTCATCTCGCTCGGGTAGTCCCGGCAGTCGGCTACCTTGCGCATGGGATGCCTCCCGGTGGGTGGTGGCTGCCGGCGTCGCCGCCCGGATGCCCGGGCGGGAGGGCGGAGGCAGGTGCGTGCGGCTCTTCTCACCTCCCACGATCCTCCTTGCGCCCCCGGACCGCAGCCCTGAGGGCCCGCCCGGGCCGGCGGCAGCCGTCCGGCTCGGATCAGGCGGGCCGCTGCGTCACGCCGGGCCGGACACGGAATCCGCGACGAGCCGCACCATCTGCGCGTCCCATGTCAGGAGGAGCAGGACGACCTCTTCCCCGGAACCGCCGGCCGGGTCGGCGGCGGTGCACGTCAGCGCCGTCCCGCCCCGACCGCCGCCCGTCGCGGCGGACACCGGGCCGGTGAGCCGCAGGGCCTGCCCGCCCGGCCGTTCCAGGACGGTGCCCGACCGGCTCAGGACGATCTTCCCGCGCGCCATGGCCGGGGCCTGCGCGCCCTTCCGGTAGCGGCAGCGCACCGTGACCGCCTCGCCGCGCCCGAACGCCGCGATGCGGCGCGCCGAACGCGCACGGTCCCATGTCCTTCCCCCCGCCCACAGCACGAGATCCATCAGCGAATACACCGCAAGCTCCAGCAACAGCACCCGTTCGCTCCTCCTTCGGGAATCGATGGAGGGCCGGGCGCCGCCGCATACGCTCCCGGCCGCTTGCCCGGACCCGGCTGCGGCACGCACTCCGGCCCGGGCCGCTCCGGCCTCGCCGACGGCATTCCCGTGCAGGTCAGCGCGCTGCCGACCGCCCCCCGCCTCACCGTAGCGGGTGAGTCGGCCCGCCATCCCCGCAGGTCCGCGGGTCGGGCGGAACCCTGCAGCGGCGCCGGCGGAGGGGCGGAACCGGTCATTCGCTGCGGCCTCGGCCCTCCCGCGGCGCGGCGGGGTGAATAGAATCGAGCCTCATGTCGAAGCCTGACGAACTGCTCGTGGACCTCGCCGCCAAGGTCGAGTCGGGGCAGAGCAATCAGATGTCCCTGACCGTCATCACCGGAGGGGCCGTCATCACGGGCCGGCTGGCCCCCGAAGCGGTGTGGCGGCAGCGGGTGACGGAGGTCCTGGCCGATTCCGACAGACTGGGCGAGTTCGCCGGCGTCTTCGACGGACCGGGCCGCAAGGACACGCCGCCGACCCACCTGCACTTCCACGTCGCCCGGATCATCCAGGGCACGGTCGGCATCCCCGAGACGGGCGGCATGTACCGCGTGGCCATCGCGGACGTGAGCGCCTGGACGGTGGGGGACTTCAGCTTCTCCGACCACTGACGCAGGCAGGACGCAGGGGCCGACCGGTGCGAACGACCGGCCGGTCCCTGCGGCATGCCCGGGGGCGGGCCTCGGACGGCCGACCGCGGCCCGGCCGTCGCGGTGTATGCATGCGGTTTTTCACCGGACAGGCGTCCCGGCGCCGTATTGGCCGAAAATATTCAGTCGGCGGGAGGGAATGTCGCTCTTTTTGGGATTGTCGGGTGTCGGGGCGGCCTGAAATTCAGCTGAAACAGTTCGCACCGGCGGGTCTCGGCCACAAGGGAGCCGCCGGCCCCCGGGGCGCCCGCCCCCTTGCTGTGAACGGGGTCGCGGGGCGAAACGGGGGCGCCGGCAAATCGGAGAAGTGAATTCCGGTTGTGTGGGAAACCGTTGACAGCTGCTGAGCAGGCTTGCGATGTTTCTCACCGCGCCGGTCGAACGAATGGTCGGCGAGCGGTACGGGGGAAGTAGGTGCAGTGGGGGCGGCAGATGGAATGCGGCATGACCGGCACGTGCCGGGCCGGAATCAGCCGGCGGACGGGGGCGGTGAGACGGTCCTCGTGATCGTCGGGGCCAATCCGACCGTCGCCCGGGAGGCAGCGGCCCTGCCCGCCGAGTCGGTGCACGTGCAGCTGCCCGGCGCGCCTGCCCTCGACCCGGGGGCCAGGGTCCTCACCGCCGACTTCCTGGACCTGCCCGCCTTCCTCGCCTTCACCGACGAGGTCCTGCGGCCGCTGGCGCCGGCCGCCGTCGTCTCGCTCACCGAGCTGGGCCTGGAGCCGGCCGCCCTGGCGGCCCGCCGGCTCGGCGTCGCCGGCGTCGACCCGGCCGCCGTACGGGCCACCCGCGACAAGCTGGAGATGCGGCGCATCCTGGAGCGCGAGGCCCCGCACCTGAACCCGGCCTTCGCGGCGGGCGACGACGCCGAGGCCGTGGCCCGCCTGTTCGCCGCCCACGGCCGGGCGGTGGCCAAGCCGGTGGACGGCGTCGGCAGCACCTCCATCGCCCTGGTCGAGGGCATCGACGCACTCCCCGCCGACCGCCGCACGGCCGCCACCCTGATCGAGCAGTTCGCCGAGGGGCGCGAGTTCAGCGTCGAGGCCCTGTCGGCGGCCGGTCGGCACACCGTCCACGGCATCGCCGAGAAGGGCACCACCGACGGGTTCATCGAGGTCAGCCACATGATGCCGCCGCCGTCCCTGGACGCGCGCCGGCAGGAGCTGGTCGCCCGTGCCGTCGGCGAGCTGCTCGACGCCCTCGGCGTCACCGACGGCCCCAGCCACACCGAGGTCAAGGTCGACGGCGACAAGGTCGTCGTGATCGAGACCCACACCCGCCTCGGCGGCGACGGCATCGCCGACCTGGTCCGCCTCACCACCGGCGTCGAGTGGCGCCGCGCCGCCCTCGGCTGGGCCGTCGGCGCCGAGGTCGTCCGGGGGCCCGCCGCGGCGGCCGCGGCCGCCACCGTCTTCCTCACCGCCCCGCCCGGGCGGGTGACGGCCGTCGCGCCGCCGCCCGTACTCGCCCACGGGGACGTCCACACCTGGGACGTGTCCGTCCGCCCGGGCGACCCGGTCGGTGCCCTGCGCTCCTCCTCGGACCGGCTGGGCATGGCCGTCCTGACCGCAGCGGACACCGACGCATGCGCGGCAGCCGTCACGGAGCTGATCGGCCACCCGGTGGTCACCACCGCACCCGATCCGAACCTCTGACGAGCACCCCGCACGTCCGGGGGCACGGCCCCGCGCGGCCCGTCACACCGTCACTTCTCCACCGATCACGCCACCGCAACCGCAGGGGGGAACACATGTCTGTCCAGAACGCGCCCATTTCCTACGATTTCCACGGAGACGCCCCGTTCTCGATGCCCTTCAAGGACATCAAGCCCGAGGACATCCACATCTACCTCGACCTCGACACCAAGGTAGGCAAGAACACCTGCGGCCAGAAGTGCACGCACTGCTGGTTCGTCAACTACGAGAAGGTCTACGACAAATCCTTCGCGATGGAGGAGGGCCCCCGCATCCTGGAAGGCCTCCAGTCGCACGGCTACCACGTCTACCCCCGCTACGTGGACAGCTTCGCCTACGACGGCGAGTTCATGCGCCTCTACGGCCCCGCCAACAACCGGGAGTTCCGCCAGGAAGCCGACCACACGCCCACCGAGACGATGGAGAAGGGCGACGCCTGGACCAGCGGCCGCCCCCTGCTCGCGGACAACTGGACCGAGCTCCTCGACCTGGCCGTCAAGAACGGCTACGGCACCATCTCCATCACCTACCACGGCGTGATCGACGAGAACCTGCAGGTCACCGACCACAAGACGTACCCCATCAAGGGCGTCTTCTCCGGCGCGGAGACCGAGGAGGTGCTGCGCCGCATAGCCGAGTACAACAAGGGCGTCGCCCCCGAGGACGCCTTCCGCGTCAACATCGGCGTCACCATCGGCCGCCACAACCACGGCCGCACCTCCCTGGAGCGCTACGCCCACTACTTCAACAACCTCGGCGTCGACACCGTCCGCTTCAACAACTTCACCGACCACGGCGGACGCCACCCCGAGCTGCGCCTGACGCGCGAGGAGATCGAGCAGGCGTACCGCGACTTCAAGTGGGTCCACGAGACGATCCCGCTCCGCTTCCAGCTCGGCGTCAGCGAGGACTTCGGCACCTTCGGCATCAAGGCCATGGGCTTCCCCTCCCACGTCGGCTGGTGCCGCGCCGGCCGCCAGCTGTTCGCCGCCATCCCGGCCCAGGAGGAGGTCCTCTCCGACAGCCCCGCGGGCCGCCGCGAGAAGATCGGCGACGTCGTCGGCTGCGTCAACACCTTCGAGCCGCACCTCGGGATCCTCGTCCGCACGGTCACCACCGGCGAGGACGGCGAGCACACCGCCTACGACGTCGAGTTCGACCACGACGCGATCGAGGCCTTCACCGCCAAGCGCCTCTCCGGCGTCTACAAGGACGGCTGCTTCGCCACCGAGCTGTCCGAGGAGCTCGGCCTGATCTCCCGCGTCCCCCAGCGGCGCCGGCTGCCGCTCCTCGTCGACGCGCAGTCCTGACGCCGCGGCCCCGCCGCAGCTCCGATGCCGTCCTGACGCCGTCCCGACGCCGTCCTGACCCGAGAGAAAGACCGCCGCGATGCGCCACGTCCTCGTCTTCGCCAAGACGCCCCACTCCAAAACCCCGTACGACCAGTGGCTGGCCGGCTCGGGGATCACCCCGGTCATCGTGACCGCGACGGAGTACGCGGCGGGATACTCCCACCTCCCGCACGTGCACGCCTTCGACGCGTACGACACCAACCAGCTCGTCGAGAAGACCGCGCTTCGCCTGGCCCGCGAGTTCGCGGTCGAGGCGGTCTTCGCCCGTGCCGAGGCGGACGTCGTACGGGCCGCGCAGCTGCGGGAGCTGCTCGGCCTGCCCGGCCAGCACACCGCGAGCGCGCTCGCCTTCCGCGACAAGGTCGTCATGAAGGACCACCTCGCGGGCGGGCCCGTCGAGATCCCCGCCTACCGGCGGCTCGACTCGGCATACACCGCGCTCGGATTCGTCGCCGAGCACGGCTACCCGGTCGTCATCAAGCCGGTGTCCGAGTCGGGCTCGCTGGGCGCGGCGATCATCCGCGACGAGGCGGAGCTGGACGCGTACCTGGCCAGCCCGTGGCGCGGCTCCAGCGAGGTCGAGGCGTTCGTCCCCGGCCAGATGTACCACGTGGACGGGCTGGTCGCGGGCGGCGAGGTGGTCTTCGTCCACCCCTTCCGCTACCTCCACGACTGCCTGTCCTTCCGGGACAACGACTGGGTGGCCAACCTGCCGCTCACCCCTCAGGACCCGGCGTACGACCGGCTGGTCAAGGCGGCGCGGGCGGTCCTCGCCGAGCTGCCGACCCCGCCGCAGACCGCCTTCCACGCCGAGTTCTGGATCACTCCGGACGACCGGCTGGTCTTCTGCGAGATCGCCAGCCGCACCGGCGGCGGCATGATCAGCTCGATGGTGCGGCACGCCTTCGGCATCGACCTGGACAAGGAGTGGCTGTACGCGGAGTGCGGCCTGCCCCCGACACTCGGCACCCCCGCGTACCGGCCCGCCGGGGCGCTGTGCATCCCGCCGCAGAACGGCGTGCTGGAGCAGCTCCCGGCCGCCGGGGCGGGCACGGACCGGCCCGGGTGCGTCCGCGAGGCGATGCTGACCGGGACGGTCGGCCAGGAGTTCCACGGCGGCGTCAAGTCCGGGCTGTTCCTGGCCGGCTATGTGGTCGACGGGGACACCGAGGAGGATGTGGCGGCCAACCTCGAACGCGTGGCGCGCTGGTTCTCCGACAACACCCGCTGGCGGCCCGCCGACTCCTCCGGAGGCACCGCATGAACGACGCGACCGCATCCCCCGCCCCTGCTGCGGGAACTGCCGACGGCGGCCTGCCCGGCCCCCTCGTCTCCGCCGACTGGCTCGCCGCGCGGCTCGGGGAGGGCGCGGGCACCGTCCTCTTCGACGCCTCCGTCGGCGCCCACCGCGGCGCCGCCCTGCGCATCCCCGGGGCCCGGCCCTTCGACCTCGACGGCGACCTGTCCGACCACACCTCCGCCGTACCGCACACCATGCCCGGCGCCCCGCAGTTCACCGAGGCCATGCGCGCGCTCGGCGTGCACGACACCGACACCGTCGTCGTCTACGACGCGCAGGGCATCTACTCCAGCGCCCGCGCCTGGTGGATGCTGCGCGCCATGGGCTTCGACCGGGTCGCCGTCCTCGACGGCGGCCTGCCCGCCTGGACCGCCGCCGGCCACCCCGCCGAGCCCGTGGCCGCCGCGTACGACGGCCCCCGCGGCGACTTCACCGCCCGGCCCCGGCCCGGCCTGCTCGTGGACGCCGACACCGTCGCCGCCGCCCTCGCCGACCCGGCCGCCGCCGTCCTCGACGCCCGCACCCGCGAGCGGTACGCCGGCACCGCACCCGAGCCGCGCCCCGGCCTGCGCGGAGGCCACATGCCGGGCTCCGCCAGCCTGCCCTTCGGGGAACTCCAGCGGGACGGCGGGCTGATGCGCCCCGCGGACGAGCTGCGGACGGCGTTCGCCGCCGCTGCCGGGGAGCGCGAGCGGCTGTACTTCAGCTGCGGATCCGGCGTCACCGCCTGCGTCCTCGCACTCGGCGCCACCCTCGCCGGGTACGGCGGTCTCGCCGTGTACGACGGCTCGTGGAGCGAGTGGGGCATGCCCTCCGACCGCCCGGTCGCCACCGGGGCGGGGGCGGCCGGAGGGAGCGGCTCACCGTGACCGGGAAGCGGACCGGCCGCGGCGGCGGACCGGCGGCTGCATGGCGCACGTTCACCGGGCTGCCGTCCGGCCTCAAGGCCCTGATCGGCCTGTCCTTCGTCGTCGCCCTCGGCAGTTACATGGTCACCCCGTTCATCGGGGTGCTCATGGTCGAGGCCGTCGGCATGGACGTCCGGGTGGCCGGTGTCCTGGTGGCGGTGGCCACCTTCATCCAGTTCGGCGGGAGCATCCTCGGCGGCCCGGTCGTGGACCGGCTCGGGCTCAAGCGGACGATGGTGCTCGCGCTGGCCCTCCGCACGGTCGGGCTGGTGCTGTTCGGCCTGGCCGTCGCGGTGCCCTGGGTCGCGTACCCGGCCGTCGTCCTCGTGGCGGCCGGCCCGGCGCTGTACCTCCCCGCGAACAAGGCGTACATCGTCACCAGCGTGTCCGACACCCTGCGCCCGCTCTTCCTCGGCGTGAGCAGCGCCGCCCTCAACGCGGGCATGGGGCTCGGACCGCTGCTCGCCGCGCTGCTCGTCGACGCCGACCCGGTGCTGCTGCTGATCGGCCTCGCCGCGCTCTTCGCGCTGATCACCGCGGCGCACCAGGCCGCCCTGAAGCCGGTGGAACGCCGACCGGCCGAGCCGCCGGCGGAGGCGGCCCCGGTCGGGGCCGCGGCCGGGACCCGGGGGAGGCGGGCGGCGCTCCGCTCCGCGCTCCGCCCGATCCTCTTCACGTCCCTCGCCTTCTACGTCTACTTCTTCTTCCAGAGCTTCATGGGCCTGTACGCGGCCGGGGTCGGCAACATCCAGGTCCTCGGCTGGGTCATGCTGCTCAACTGCGCCATGGTGGTCGTGCTCCAGCCGGTGTGGGCCGACCGCATCGCCCGTGCCGACTACCGCCTGCTGGTGGCCGGCTCGTTCGCGCTGATGGCCCTCGGTACGGCGGCCATGGCCCTCGGCAGCATCCCCGCCCTGCTGGCGGGCACCGCCCTCTTCACGCTGGGCGAGATCTTCCTCTTCCTGCGCTGCGACCTGGAACTTGTCGACCGGGTGCCGGGCAATCCGGCCTTCGCCTTCGGCGTCCAGCGGCTGACCGCCGGCATCGGCGGACTCCTCGCCGGTGTCGTCGGCGGCTTCGTCTTCGCCCACTACCAGGCGGCAGGCGACATCGACGCGTTCTGGCTGGCGGTGGCGGCCCAGTCCGCGGGCGCGGCCCTCCTCGCCGCCCTGCTGGGCGCCGGCCGCCGTACCGCCGCGCAGGCACCGACCGAACCCGAACAGGCAGTGGCGGCGACCCGATGACACACGAGGCACCCCTCTCCCCGGAGACACAGCTCGTCCACGCCGGCTCCGACCCGGGCCGGCAGGGGGGCTACGTCAACCCGCCCGTCCACCGCGCCTCCACGGCCCTCTACCGCGACACGGCCGAGATGGACGCCTCCCAGGCCGACCCGCTCAAGCGCGGCACCCCGGTCTACGGCCGCTTCGGCACCCCGACCGGCCGCGCCTTCGAGGAGGCCCTGACCGTCCTGGAGGGCGGCCACGCCACGGTGGCGACCTGCTCCGGCCTCGCGGCGATCACCACGGCGATCCTCGCGTACGTCCGGGCCGGCGACCACATCCTCGTCAGCGACTCCGTCTACCTGCCGACCCGCAAGTTCTGCGACTCGCTCGCCGCCCTGGGCGTGGAGACCGAGTACTACGACCCGTGCGCGACCGGCGCCGCGATCGACGCGCTGATCCGCCCCCGCACCCGCCTGCTCTACCTGGAATCCCCCGGCTCGACCACCTTCGAGGTCCAGGACATCCCGGCGATCACCGAGGTGTGCCGGGCCCGCGGGGTGGCCACCATCGCGGACAACACCTGGGCGACCCCCGCCTTCTGCCGGCCGCTGGAGCTGGGCGCGGGCGTGGACGCGGTCGTCCACTCCGCGACGAAGTACCTGACGGGGCACGCGGACAGCATCCTCGGTGCGATCGTCTGCACGCAGGAGAGCTACCCGCTCATCCGCGGCGCGGCCATCCGCCTCGGCCAGTGCGCGGGCGCCGACGACCTCTACCTGGGCCTGCGCGGCCTGCGCACCCTGGGCCCCCGGCTGGCCCGCCACCAGGAACAGGCCCTGGACCTGGCCCGCTGGACCGCCGCCCAGGACGGCGTGGCATCCGTCCTCCACCCCGCCCTCCCGGAGGACCCGGGCCACACCCTGTGGCGCCGCGACTTCACGGGCGCGGCGGGCCTGTTCGGCGTGGAGCTGGACCCGCGGTTCACGAAGCCCGCCGTGGAGGCCATGCTGAACGCCTTCCGCATCTTCGGCCTGGGCCACAGCTACGGCGGCTACGAAAGCCTGGTCGTCCCCGCCGACCCCGCCGCCGGCCGCCTCCCGGGCACCTGGTCGGGCCGCGGCCCCCTGATCCGCGTGCACGTCGGCTTCGAGTCCCCGGCCGACCTGAGGGAAGACCTCCGGACAGCCCTCAAAGCCCTCCACACCGCCTGACGCCCGCCACACCACCCGCCCGGGCCGACTCCGGGAGTCCCGGGCCCGCCACGCCGGGTGACACAGACGACATCCGGCATCACGCATCGTGGCATGCTGGCGGGGAAGGATCCCTTCCGCAGTGACGCCGGGAGCCGGGTACGGGCCGCAGCACGACACGCGCGGCGGGTGAGTCCGACCGGCAATCGACGGCTCTCGTACCGCCTCATTGACCGGAGAGAAGGCATGAACATCAAGGACATCGGGCCGGACCCCCAGAGCTTCGACCTCGAGAAGGCGACGGTCGGCAACACGGACTACCGCACGGTCGCCTGGTCCGGGAAGTACCTGCAGCTGACCCTCATGTCGATCCCGGTGGGCGAGGACATCGGCCTGGAGGCGCACCCGGAGACCGACCAGTTCCTCCGGCTCGACGCAGGCCGGGGCCGCGTCCAGATGGGCCCCGCGAAGGACCGGCTGGACTTCGAGCAGGAGGTCGAGGACGGCTGGGCGATCTTCGTGCCGGCCGGCACGTGGCACAACGTCACCAACATCGGCGACGAGCCGATGCAGCTCTACGCCGTGTACGCGCCGGTCCACCACGCGCCGGGCAGGGTCCACGCGACGGCCGCCGACGCGGAGGCCGACGAGGAGGCGGGCGGCGACGAGCCGCCGAGCTGGTCGGTGCAGCCCGTCCGCCAGCCGTCGGACAAGCACGCCTGACGGCCCCGCGCGCGGCTGCGGCGGGGGAGGGGCAGGACGGCCGCGCCGCCCGTCACGGCCGCGCCGGGTGCCTCGTATGCCGCATCGGGCAGGCGCCGCCGGGGCGGTGTCCCTCAGGCGGTGTCCTCGGCTTCGGCGTACGAGCCGAGCATCCGGTAGCAGTATCCGGTCAGTTCCGCCCGGTGCTCCTCCAGCCGCACCGCCGCCTCATGCCCGCCGTCACCCACGCCGCGGTCCTTCCCGCTCGCTCCGCCCCGTGGCCCCAACGTGCAAGCCCCGGAGGGTGGTTCGGGGTACGGGCGGCGAACTCCGCGACGGCGGGGACCGGGCTCATGCGTCCGCTTGCCGGCCTGCGCAGTAGGCGTTGAGGAGCGCGGCGCCGCGTTCGGAGTCGTCGACGCTCACAGCGAACTCGGCACCCTCGCGGGGGCGGATGACCAGGCACTCGCCGGACCGGAGCATGACCGTGGTGCCCAGTCCGCCGAGCCGGTAGCCCCAGCCGCCGACCTGTGCCGGGGAGCGGTCCTCGGAGCGCGCCGACACGATCTCGGCGGCCGTCCAGCGGCGGACCGGTCGGCCCAGGGGGCCGAAGGAGACCTCCAGGCCGGCCCCGGTCACGCGCGCCTGCACCGAGGAGCAGGCGAGAACCAGGACCGAGGCGCTCGCGAACGGGGTGATCACCGCCCACTGCATACCGGTCAGGAGCCCACCCGCGGCCGCCACGGCGGCCGCGACGGCGATCAGACCCGTGAGGGCAGCGGTGAGGTGGAGCCAGGGGTTCGACGTACGGGAGAGCCAGACCCGGCGCTCCCCGGCCGGGATCTCCATGACGGCGCCTCCGACGGGCTGCCCCGGCGCAGCGGGCAGCGCCGCGTGCCGCCAGGCCACCCAGCCGAGCAGCCCCGCGGCCGCAGCAGCCGCGACGGTGACCACCACTCCGGTGTCGACCGGGCCGGCGTCCTTCCAGTCGGCCCGGTCCAGGTTGGCCCGCACGATCGACGCCTGGGTGCCCGCCAGGAAGACGCCCCCGGACAGCAGCGCAGCCCCGACCCACCCTCCCGAGGGTGAGCCGCCCCGCCGCCCGGCGAAGGACAGCGAGAGGACCAGTACGGCCCAGAGCGCCGCCGGGAGGAGCGCTGCCGCCCACAGCGGCATCGAACCGTCAGGGGAGCCGTCCCCCCAGTGCGTGGCGAGCCGCTCCGGGAGCCGCCTGTTCGCCGAGAGGGGGAGTGCGGCCAGGACGGCCAGCACGCCGGCCGCCCATATCGCCGCCCCCCACCGGGCGCCGTCCCTCTTCGTACGGTCAGTCACGAAAGCCCCCTGATCATCGCGATGAGATCGTTCTTGCTGTAGCCGAGGTGCGCCGCGTCGGCCACCAACTGCCGTGCCCGGTCGAGCAACTGCGCGCGCTGGTCGGCGGCCTCGGCGACGGTGACGCCGCGCCCGCGCCGGAACTCCAGCACCCCCTCGTCCCGCAGGGCGCGCAGCCCGCGGAGGACGGTGTTCGCGTTCACGCCCAGCGCGCGGGACAGGTCCCGCGCCGGAGGCAGCCGGTCCCCCGGCGCGCACTCGCCCTCGGCAATGGCCCGCCGGATCGCTCCCGCCACCTGCTCGTGCAGGGGGCGGCTGTCCGTGGTGTCCAGTCTCAGCAACATGATGCTAATGACAGTAGCACTATAGGTGTCATGGTGGCGATGCAGCTGTGCCGTAGAACCTGGGGACGCGGTGCACCGTGCGAGCCGCAAGGGCGCACGCCGCATGCGGCGGGGGCTCCGAGCAGCGCAGCCCTGCGTTGGGGCACGCGGAGGGCGCGTCGAGGGCACGAGAGAGCCGCATGGCGACGAACGCCCCGGTCTCCGACGAGGGCGCGTGGGCGCAGCAGCGGGGCACTTCTCCCGACCGGGGAGCGGCGGTACCGCCGCGGGGACGGCAGGCGTCACCTCCACGTGCTCCGCGGCACGTAGATCATGCGCGCCCCCACCACGGGGCGGGGCTGCGGGGAGGTGTCGCCCTCCGCCTGAGGGTCGCCCCCACCGGCCCGTACCTCCCGCAGGCGGCGGCCGGTCGCGTCCTCGTCGGCCATGAGGGTGTCCGTGGTGCGGACATTGCCCGGGGCGGAGGCGGCGGCCATCAGGCGCGCGGCGGACGCGCGTTCGGTCTCGGGGGGAAGCACGAGCAGGTCGCAGCGGCCGAGGCTGTACGAGAGCAGGATCATCGTGTCGCGGGGCTGGCCGGTGAACCAGCCGATGTGCACGGCGTATCCGCCGACGGAGACCCTGTACGGGGCCGGCGGCCACGGCGCGGGGTTCGCGGTGATGCGCGTGACGCGTCCGAAGCGGTCCCGCAGCGCGTCCACCAGGGGCGGCAGCTCGGCGGCCAGATCGCGTGAGTACGGCCACCAGGCGCCGTCCAGCAGGCCGGCCATGGAGGTGTGCGGGGTGAGTGCCAGGCGCGCCTGGTGGGTGGGAGCGGTGGTGGCCATGAGACCGGGACCCGTCCCCGGGACGCCTGCGGGCGCCCCGGCCTAGTGATCGCCGGGAACGACATCCGCGTGAGGGCGGCTGTGCGAAGTACTCCCGGTACCTCCAACGTACTCCGCGCCGGAACCGGACGCGCCGAGCCCCGCGGGCCGGTCAGGGTTCCTCGGAGTGCGGGCCGGTGCCGCTCGGGGGTCTGCTGGTGGCCAGCCAGGACCGGGCCGGTTCGGCGGCGTGGTCGGTGTCGACGGTGAGGTGGAGGCGGGTGCCTCCGCCCGGGGCGGGATAGCTGCGCTGCTCGTCGCCGCCGAAGCACCGGCGCAGCACGTCGGCCACCCTGCGGGCGGCTTCCGGGGTGGCGGAGACGATCCGCACTTCGGCATGGCCCGGCGGCGGCATGGCCTCCGCGTCTGGCTCGTGGCGGTCCAACGCTGCACCGTCCTCTTCTCCCGCAGGAGGCCCGCCCGCGACGCCCGGAGCGGGCCGGACCGGCCTTGGTACCTCCACGGTACGTCCGGAGCGCGGTGCCGACCGGTTCCCCGGCGGGGAGCGGCGTGTCCGCGCGGCCCCGCGGAGTACGGTGAAGGAACGGGGCCGTCGCCCCGCCTGCCGGCCACCGCAGCCCGGGACCGGGCAGCCGCGGCACCACGCCGGACGGACGGACTGATCATGACCGACGCAGGTACTTCCCCGCACGACGGCGCCCCGCCGCCGCGCCTCCTGCCGGACGAGGTCCACGCGGCCGTGGCACCCGGCACCGCGCTGCTCCGGCTGGAGACGACGGGGGCGCGGCAGAGCCTCCTCGACGGTGCGTGGTGGCCCCGCTCGCGTGACGTCGAGCGGGAGCTCCCGCCGCTGATCACCGCTCTGACCGAGCACCTCGGGCCCCTCACCCGGGTCGGCCTGGACGCCTCCGCCTGGAACCGCATCCCGACCCGCCTGGTCGTCGACGACCGGGTCGTGCACCTCGACTCCTTCCCCGTCGGCGACGACACCGTCCTGATCACCCGCGGCGAAAACGACCACTTCTCCCTCATGGTCGTCCCGCCGGCCACCGAGCCCGAGGCCGCCCGTACGGCCATGGCCCGCGCCGTCCACGCAGACAACGTCATCGGGGCAGCCGACATCCTGCTGGCCGAACTCCACCGCCCGGCGGGCCCGCGGGGCGGCAGGGCCGCGGAGAACGACGAAGGCCCGGGTCTCTGACCGGAGCCCGGGCCCTCTTCGCTTCGCGTGCCGACGGAAGCCGGCCGTGTCCGTCAGGTGTTCCGGCGGGCACCGAGCAGCGCGGATTCCTGCGGGAGCAGGCCGAGCAGGCCCGTCGCCCCGGCGGCCGGAGGGGCCGTGTGGCACGTGAACCCGAGCCGGGCCATGGCCCGGAGCACTTCGCCGGCGCTGAAGTCGCGGCGGTCCTGGCCGGTGATGATCTGGCCGACCTGCTTGACGGGGTAGGTGCGGCGGCCGATGGTCACCGATGCGCCGGTGACCGGCTCGGGCGCAATGCCCTTCATCGACTCAAGGACACCGCTCTTGGTCAGGTCGAACGGGAAACGTGCGATGACACAGCGCATGAGGCCTCACAGAAAGGAAGGGGAACGGTCGTGTCGCGCGGCGTGGTTCAGCGCGCAAGGTCGAGGACGCCGACGGCGCTGCCCTCTTCGTCGACGACGGGCAGGAGGTCGACACTGCGGTGGCGCATGGCCCGTTCGGCTTCGGCCATGGCGGTCAGGGGCGAGGTGAACGGCCCGCGGCCGCCCAGGACGTCGCGCAGTCGGGCCCGGTCGGTGTAGGCCGGGCTGTCGCGGATGGCGGTGAGCCGGGCCCGCGTGACCAGCCCGGTGCACAGGCCGTGCTCGTCGCTGACGAGCAGATGGCCGGCGCGGGCGCCGGCCATGACGGCCAGGGCCACTTCGACCGTCATGTCGTCGCAGACCTGCGGCCCTGTCGCCTCCATCGCGTCGCGCACCGTCCGGTGCGAGCGGTGCAAGCGGTTCGAGCCGGGGTTCGACACGGGGGGCTGCATCCGGGCCGGTGTCACAAGGTGCCTCCTGAAGAGATGTGCCGGTTTCCTGCTCATGCGGCTCTCAGGCCGCCGGGTCGAGCCCGGTCTGCCGCACCCTCGTGCGGCGGTCCGTCGGAGCAGGCCGGCGCCGCCTGCCGGGGTCGGACGTCCTGCGCCTCGCCCGTTCGGCGGCCGGCGGGGTGAGGACGACGGGGACGCCGGTGGGCGGCTGGGCGCCGGTGATGCGGTTGAGGGCTTCCTCGCCGGAGCGGACCCGGGTGGTCTGCGGGGTGATGCCGGCGGCCGCCATCAGGCGGGTCATGTCGCGGCGCTGGTCGGGGGTGACGAGGGTGACGACGCTGCCGGACTCCCCGGCGCGGGCGGTACGGCCGCCCCGGTGGAGGTAGTCCTTGGGGTCGGTCGGGGGGTCGACGTTGACGACGAGGTCGAGGTTGTCGACGTGGATGCCGCGCGCCGCCACGTCCGTCGCGACCAGCACGGTCACGTGGCCGGTCTTGAACTGGGCGAGGGTGCGGGTGCGCTGCGGCTGGGACTTGCCGCCGTGCAGGGAGGCGGCACGCACCCCGCTGTTCAGGAGGTCACTGGTCAGCCGGTCGACGGCGTGCTTGGTGTCCAGGAACATGATCACCCGGCCGTCGCGCGCCGCGATCTCCGTCGTCGTCCGGTGCTTGTCGGCGGCGTCGACGTGCAGCACGTGGTGCTCCATCGTCGTCACCGCACCGGCCGAGGGGTCCACCGAGTGCACGACGGGGTCGGTCAGGTAGCGCCGGACCAGCCGGTCGACGTTGCGGTCGAGGGTGGCGGAGAAGAGCATCCGCTGCCCGTCGGGCCGCACCTGGTCCAGGAGCGCGGTGACCTGCGGCATGAACCCCATGTCGGCCATCTGGTCGGCCTCGTCGAGGACGGTGGTGCCGACGTCGTCCAGGATGCAGGCGCCCCGGTCGAGGAGGTCCTTCAGCCGTCCGGGCGTGGCCACGACGACCTCCGCGCCTCCCCGCAGCGCCCCGGCCTGCCTGCCGATCGGCAGACCCCCGACGACTGTGGTCAGGCGCAGCTGCACGGCGCGGGCGTACGGGCCGAGGGAGTCGGTCACCTGCTGGGCCAGCTCGCGCGTGGGGACGAGGACGAGGGCGAGCGGTCGGCGCGGTTCGGCGCGCCGACCGGCGGTACGGGCCAGCAGGGCGAGGCCGTACGCCAGGGTCTTGCCGGAGCCGGTGCGGCCGCGGCCGAGCACGTCACGGCCGGCGAGGGTGTTGGGCAGCGTTGCGCCCTGGATGGGGAAGGGCACGGTCACCCCCTGGGCGCCGAGGGCGGCCAGCAGCGCGGCCGGCATGTCGAGCTCGGCGAAGGCGCGGACGGCGGGCAGCGCGGGCGTGAGGGTCTCCGGCAGGGCGAATTCGCCTCGGACGGCGCGCATGCGCCGGGGACGGTCGTTCGTGCGTGTGCGGTTCATTCAGAACCTTCCCTGATGCGGCACGTGTCAGGGAATTCCCGCGGTGGAGAACACGGCAGGGAATAACGAGAACGAGCCGAACGGAATGCGGATGCTGCTCTTTGTGCGCCCCTGGGGAGTGGGTGTGTGAAACGCGTGCAGCTGGGGCCCGCACCCCGAAGGATGCGGGCCCCAGCTGTGAAATGCGCGTCGGCGTCAGGCGGGAACGATGTTCTCGGCCGTCGGGCCCTTCTGGCCCTGCGCGATGTCGAAGGTGACCTTCTGGCCCTCCTGCAGCTCGCGGAAGCCCTGGGTGGCGATGTTCGAGTAGTGGGCGAAGACGTCGGCGCCGCCGCCGTCCTGCTCGATGAAGCCGAAGCCCTTTTCCGCGTTGAACCACTTCACGGTGCCAGCAGCCATGTTTTTCTCCTTTGGGGCAGTACGCAGGCGTCCGCACTGTGCGGATGCCGTGTCGCCGCGATGATGCCCTGCCGGAAATAACCGGAAATACGAAGCGCTTCAGTGCGGCACGGAGGCCGGGCGAAGCGCTTGAAATTCATGGGTACCAAAACTGCAACTGGGATCGACAGTAGCACGCCCGAGAGGTTTTTGTGCGCGGCTTATTTCGCTGCGCGCGGCGGGGGTAAAAACCCTCCCGGTGGCACCCGCCAAAATCTGCAGCGGCGAAAACAGAAAATTGAACCCCCGAGTGCGGCGTTTCGCGGGAGGTCCCGCGCTTGCACGGTGCGGCCCCGACCGCGGCTCCCGGCCGCAGGAGGGCGGGACTGCGCCCGGTGTGAATCGCCGTGTATGACGCGCGGCCAAGGCACGTCCGGCCGGCCCGGCCATGGCAGTCTTCTCGCCAGGCAGGGTTCTCGGAGTGGAGGTACGTCCGCCGTGGGTGTCACTGGAAACCCCACCGTCAGCAGGCGCCGACTGGGCTCGGAGCTACGGCGGCTCCGGGAGATCAGCGGTATGACGACGCAACAGGTGGCGGCACGCCTGTTGATCTCCCAGCCCAAGATCAGCCTGCTGGAGAACGGCCGCCGCAACGTCAAGCCACGCGACGTGCGAGACCTCTGCGGGCTGTACGGAGTCCGGGACCAGCGGCGTGTGGACGATCTGATGCGGATGGCCAGGGAATCGGGCCGGCAGGGCTGGTGGCACGCCTACGACGACATCCGGTACGGCGCCTACATCGGTCTCGAGAGCGAAGCGGCCGCGGTCCGCTGCTACGAGGCCCAGGTGGTCCCCGGCCTGCTGCAGACTTCCGCCTATGCGCGGTCCGTCATCGCAGGAACGATCCCTCAAGCCACTGCCGAACAGGCCGCCAGACGGCTCGAGGTGCGGATGCGGCGCCAGGACCGCCTGCGCACCACGGGCACTCCGCTGCGCTTGTGGGCTGTGATGGACGCATCGGTGCTCTGGCGCGTCGTGGGCAGCCGCGAGGTCATGCGCGCACAGCTGGAACACCTGATCCGCATCAGCGCCCAGCCGCACATCACCCTGCAGGTTCTCCCCCACGACGCCGGTGCGCACCCGGGTGTCGCGGGACAGTTCACGCTGCTCGATTTCGCTGAGGCCACCGACGGCAGCGTGGTGTATCTGGAGAGGTTCACCAGCGACCTCTACCTGGAGAAGCGATCCGACGTGCGGCGCTACAGCGACATGTACGCGCACGTGCAGGCCCGGGCACTGAGCCCGGACGGCACCCGGAGATTCGTCGAGGACGTCATCAAGGTGTACGCCGGCCCGGAACCGTCACCGGACGACCACTCGCGCAGCCGCTGAGCCCCGCCGGCGGACGGCCGGTGCCGTTGAGCGGGCTCCATCCCCTGCCTGCCAGGGGCAGGCCCTGGAGGGTGGTCCGTGACGGGGCCCGGCCGGGTCGCTCCGGACCGGCGGCCGGGCCCTGCGGGTGTGCGAGGGGCGTTCCGGTCAGAGGTTCTCGTCGTGCAGGTCTTCTTCGCGCAACAGGTCGTCCTCGCGGCGGTGGGAGGTCTCCGCTTGGTCCTGCTTCCGGCCCTGCGCGCGCGATGACTTGCCCGGCCGGGGGTGAGCGGGGTCTCCGGAGCGGTGGTGCTGCTGCGCCTCGCTGCCCTTGCCCGGCTGGGGCTTGTCCTGCGTACCGCCCATGACGGCGACTCCTCTTGATGAGTGGGGTACGGATGCCTCACCGACGACGCTGACACGCACCGCCGCACTCTGCACCCTCTCGCCGCCGAAGCGAGGCACGCAGGTGACGCCCGTCCCCGATGTGGCGGCGTCAGAGGGCGGGTCGGCCGATCGGTGCCGAGGACGGGTCGGACGCGAGCCCGGTGGCCGGCGTGGTGTCCTTCGGCGCAGGGGCGGCTCGGCGCCCGGTGCCGGGTACGCGGGTCCTGCCCTGCGGCGGTACGGTTCCTGACCCCGCCGCCCGGCCGGGTGCCGGCCGCCGCATCCCCGTGCGCCGGGCCGCGCGCCGCCACAGGTGAGGCAGGAAGGCGTAGAAGCGGTCGGGAAGGAAGACGGCGTCCGCGACGATCATCGCGCCGGAGAAGAGGGGCAGCCCCAGGAGCACCGCGATGCCGAGGTGCATGCCCAGCAGCACGGTCAGTACCGGGTACTTGAGTCGGCCGAAGAGCACGAACGGGAAGGCCACCTGCAGGAGCACCGTCACGTGGCCGGCGATCGCGATCACCATCGGGTACTCGTCCACGAGGTGGGAGAGCGCGGGCCAGGGCTGGAAGAGCTCGAGGTTCAGCGCGTAGTGGAGGGCGGTGCCGCCGCCCCAGGTGGAGCCCTGGATCTTGTACAGGCCGGACGATCCGTAGAGGAAGCAGACCTGTGCCGCGATGACGAGCATCCCGCAGTTGTGCACCGCCGTGGTCAAGGTGGTGCGGGCGGCCCGGAGCTGCTCTGCGTGAAAGCGCCTCACCGGCTCCGGTGCCTGGTCCGCACGAGCCGCCCTGAGCCGCTCTCGGCGTGCGTCCAGGGACCAGCGCCGACCGCACGCGGTGAGGACGAGGTAGAGGGCCATCAGCAGGACCAGGTTGTCGCCTCCGTCCGTCATGAAGATCGACCTGGCGTGGAAGGAGGTCACCACGACGGCGAAGAGGATGGACATGGCGCGGGTCCGCCAGCCCAGCATGAACAGCGCGGAGGTGAGGAGGGCCGCCGCGTAGCAGAGTTCGAAGTAGGCGCGGCTGTCGGACAGGATCAGGATGCTGTTCCAGCCCGTCTGGTCGAAGAGCTGGTGTGCCAGCGCGGGCGTCCAAGGGGAGCCGGGGCCCCAGATCTCGTCGCGGTGCGGGAACTCGCGCAGCAGGAAGACCAGGTAGAGCAGCCCGTAGCCGATGCGCAGGACCGACGCGGCGTAGAGGGAGATCGGCCGGTCGGTGAGAAGCGCCCACAGGGCGCCGATCCGGTCGAGCAGGCGGCGGCGGGCCGCGAGGGCGATCGAAGTCTCCTGGCCCGGCGGGTGGTGCGGCCCGGCTGCCGTGGAAGGGTGCTGGGGGGCCTGTTCATTTCCCATGGGGGGTCACCTTCCACCAGGGCAGGAGCCGGTCCTCGGTGGGTGCCGGCGGGCGGTTCCCGGCCGGTGCGCCGGGCGCGGCAACGGGCAGTGTGACGACCCGGAGCTGAATGAAGCCGAAGGCGCGGCCGCCGTGGTGGGCGGCGAAGCGGTCCGCGGCGATGTTGCGCAGGTACGTCTGCAGCATCACGGCGCGTTCCGAGCGCGCCGTGTCACTTCCGCCGTGGGTCTCGACGTAGGAGGTCCAGGCGCGGCGCAGCAGGTTCTGGGACGTGTGGCTCGGAAACGGATTGTGGTCGACTGCGGAATGGTCCACCGCAGCCAGGTCGAACCAGGGGGTCACCTGCACCGATCCTGTGGAGTCGGTGTGTGCGGTTCTCGCCAGGATCTTTCGGTTGAAGGAGTCGGGGTCCGGGGCGAAGAGCCGCCAGTTCTGTTCGAAGAGCGGGAACACCCATCCATTCACCTGGGAGCTGTACCGCTTCGACACGGGGCTGGCGGGGGCCACGTGGAGGAACACCAGGGCGATATGGACCAGGGCCGTCACCAGGCAGAGGGCCACGGCGGTGTGCAGCCCCGCTTTCAGTGCACGAACGCCCATGGGGGACCCGCCCGGTCTGACCGCTTCGCCAGGGCGCTGCACGGGGACCGGACCGGAATCGGACTGAGGGAGTTCCTTCACGTCCGCAGATTCAATCCCGCTCGACACCGCCCACCCGGTCCTTCTCATGTCTGTTGATCGCCTGAGGTACCTGCGCGACTCTCACCGGCGGCGCGCGGCGGACTCGATGAGCATCCCGCCGCGCGCCGCCCTTCGGTGATCGGGTTTCGTGCAGGCTGCTGCCTAGCCCTCGATGCCCGCGGGCTTGTTGCCGTAGCCGTAGTGGTCGTCCGGCTTCCCCGTGCCGTCGCGGCCGTGGTCATGGCCCGGCTTGCCGGGTGCCTCCTCGTGCCCGTGGTCGTGGCCTGGCTTGCCGGGTGCCTCCTCGTGCCCGTCGCCCGGGCCGCCGTGCTCCGGCCCGTGGTGTTCCAGGCCGCTGTGGTCCCGGCCCGGCCCGCCGTGGTCCGGTGCGCCGGGCTTGCCGCCCTGCCCGCCGGTGACGTTTCCGCCGGTGATGGTTCCGCCGGTGGTGTTCCCCCCGATGGTGTTCCCACCGACCGTGTTCCCGGCCGTGTTGCCCGCGGTGTTCCCGGAGGTGTTGCCGGCGATGTTCCCCGAGGTGCCGCCGGACACGAGGTCGACGATCGGGCCGCCCAGGAGGCCGCCACCGATCAGACCCACGGTCGTGCCGGTCGTCGTGCCGGCCGTCGGCGTGCCGGTGGTCGTTCCGGTGGTCGTTCCTGCGGTCGTGCCGGTGGTCGTTCCGGTGGTCGTTCCTGCGGTCGTGCCGGTGGTCGTTCCGGTGGTCGTTCCTGCGGTCGTGCCGGTGGTCGTTCCGGTGGTGGTTCCGGTGGTGGTCCCGGTTGTCGTGCCGCCGGTGGCGCAGCCGCCGAGGAAGATCCTGTTGTTGTTGAGGGTCACCTCGCCCTCACGGGCCAGCGCCCGGCCCTCGATGTTCGCCCCCTGATTCACGAAGATGGAGGTCAGAGCCATGATGGTGCCGACGAACGTGGAGGTGGTGCCGATGGTCGCCGAACTCCCGATCTGCCAGAACACGTTGCACGGCGAAGCGCCGTTCGTGAGGAGGATCCGGCTGCTGGACGCCGTGGTCAGGGCTTCGGGAACCTGGAAGACCCAGACCGAGTTGGGGTTGCCCCCGGCGTTCAGGATCAGGTCGCCGGTGAGTCCGACACCGGATGTGGCCCTGTGGACGCCGGGAAGCAGTTCCTGGCCCCCGCCGATCCCGGCCGCGAGCGCGAAGTCCGGTGCCTGTCCGGCCGCCTGGTTGTACGCCACGATCAGATCGCTCTTGGCCTGAGCGGCCGCGGCGTCCGCAGCGTGCACCGCGCCGAGCACCAGTCCGGGCGGGAACCCGGTGATGGCCGGGTTCGGGTGCGTCCCAAGGTCGTGGTCGAGTACCGAGGGACCGGTGTTCGTGACTCCCTGACCTGCCAGGACGGAGTAGCTGGCGGTGGTGCCCAGCGGCACGGGTGTCGCGATGGCGATTGCCTGTGTCGGCAATCCGGCGACCATTACAGCGGCAACCGTGACGGCGACGGCCGAGGACAGCCAGCCGGAAAGAGTGCGGCGCCGGGCCGCCTGGATTTTCAGCTTCATCAAGAGGCCATTTCCTGTGGGGGGCGTGGCGTACCGGGCCCTACCGTTCGCCCGGGAAGCCCTGGTGTGTCGCTCGCCGCATATTACGCAGGAAATTTCGCGCAGCTACAACAGATGAGGGGTGGGGAGGGGGGTTAATACAAACACATACATGACTGAAATCGTGCCGAAAATAACCGGACTCGCATTGTTGATCATCCGACAATGCCGCCGAATAGGCAGAGCGCGATTAACTCGTAGGAGGGTGCATCGCACACCTGCCCCAGCACATCCGGTGGCCCGTCGCGGACATGTGCCGCCGGTCAGGTGATCTCGCGGATCCGCGGGCGCGGGCGTGGCGGCCGGTTCGCCGCCATGTTCCCCGCTCCGGCGGCGCTGTTGGTCTGCTTCTGCCGCTGCGGCCCGATGCGCCCGGACGGGCAGGCGGCCCTGCGCGGGGCCTCGGCCGCCGGGCGGCACCGGGCCGAGGCCCGCGCGGACTCCGTGTGTCCGCCGGCGTCCCAACTCCCGCCGACGCCCCGGCCCGAGGTCCGCTGCGGCTCGCGGCGCATCTGCGCGAGCCCTATGCCTCGACCGCGGCGGGGCGGGGGGAGTCGACGTCGTCCATGAAGGACAGCATCCGGGCGTTGACCACGTCGGGGTGGTCGATCTGCGGGCCGTGCCCCGTCGCGGTGATGATCTCGGCGCGGGCTCCGGGGACGAGGCGCGGTACGCGTTCCAGCTGCCGCCTGGGGTGAACGAGCAGGCTGTGCTTGCCCATGATGACGTAGAGCGGGGTCCGGATGGACCGCAGCGCGTCCTCGTCCAGCGGCAGCGGCGCGGGGCGGCGGATCCGGTACGCGCGGGCGCCGAGCTGGATCCACTTGCGCATCTCGGGGACGGCGATGACCGGCTGGTCCAGCCACTTGGCGAGCCGGGGACGCAGCGCCTTCGGGGCGAAGGTGGCGAACAGGCTCACGAAGACCCAGGCGAAGAAGCGCAGACCGACCTTCTCCAGGCCGCCGGGGTCGAGGGCGGTGACCGAGGCGAGCCGTCCGGACCGCCGGTGGGCCTGGTTGAGCACCAGCCAGCCGCCGTAGGAGGAGCCGACGAGGTGGACCCGGTCGAGGCCGAGCGCGTCGAGGGCCTCGTCCATCCACTGGGCGGCACGCTCCGGCTGCCACATGGGCTCGCGGTGGACGCTGCGGCCTGCATCGCCGGGCGTGTCGAGAGCGTAGACAGGGCGGTCGAGGCTGAGCCCAGGGGTGTTGGGGTACCACATCGCCGAGCTGTAGCCGGCGCCGTGGATCAGGACGATCGGGGTCCGGGACTCGGCGGCGGGGTCCGAGGGCCCGTACCGGTAGACGTGGGTGGTGCCGAAGCTGGTCTCCACGTCCGTCTCGGAGCGGGCGGGCGCCCCCATCGCGTAGAGGGCGTCGGCGGCGGCGAAGTAGCGGTCGCGCAAGGCGTCGTTGACGTAGCGGCCGACATCTCGGCGTACGCGGGCTTTGTTCTCGGGCACGGCGGCACCTCCGGTGAAGTCCCCTGGTTGTGGTACGACCGTACCATCAAAATGGTACGCCGGTATCATGAAAGGCCCGGGCAGGAGAGCACGGCCCCACCGACGACGGGCGGAGACACGGAACCATGCCGAAGCGGGTGGACCACGAGGAGCGGCGCGCCCAGATTGCCGAGGCGCTCATCCGGGTCGCAGGGCGGCGGGGGCTGCATGCCGTCGGCATGCGCGACGTGGCCGCAGAGGCCGGTGTGTCGCTCCGGCTCGTGCAGTACTACTTCGAGACCAAGGAGAAGCTGCTCTTCTACGGCCTCCGGCACCTGACCGACCGCTTCACTGCAAGGGTGGGGGCGCGCCTGGCTGCTGCCGGCCCGAACCCGGGCGCGCGCGCCACCGCGGAGGCGCTGCTCCTGGCCTCGCTGCCCACCGACGAGGAGAGCCGGACGTTCCACCTGCTGTACAGCTCCTACGCGATCCTGTCCGTCACCGACGGGGCGCTGGCTGCGCAGCCGTTCATCGACAAGCCCGACGCTGCGGAGAACGCCCTGGCCGGGCTCCTTGAGCAGGCGCAGGCGGCCGGCCTGGCAGACCCGGGCGCCGACGCGCGCACGGAGGCGATCAGCCTGCTCGCGATGGCGGCGGCCATGGGTACCAGCATCCTCGTGGGCCAGCGCAGCCCGGAGTCGGCGATCGCGGTGCTCCGCCACCACCTGGACCGGATCTTCAGGACTGCTTCCGCCGCGGAGCGGATGCCGGAAGCCGAACCCGCGCCCCGGGCTTGGGGATCACCCGGCGCGAGGTCTGTGTAAAGGGAGTTCGACCTGCGCGCGAGCCGGTTCGAGGCCGGCGTCCCGTCGTTCCCTCGCACCATGGTGTCCGCCTGCAAGCGCCGCTGCCGGTACGTGCGGCACCCCCTTCCCGGTGGCGCGTGCGCAGAGGGAGCCGCCCCGGGGTGCATGTGATCCAGTGCACACCGCCGGGAGCGATGACTTCGCCTCCTGCCGCCGGTCATACAAGCGAAACCACCGAGGGAAGGAAGGCCCGCCATGCCTCACACGCTGACCGCCCCGCGCGACACCGTCTCCCACGCGCCCGCCCCGCGCCCCGCGGCACGATGGACGGCGAGCGGCGGCGTGGTGGCAGGTCCGCTGTTCCTGGCGGCCGGGCTCGCCCAGGGCATGGTGCGGGACGGCTTCGACTTCACCCGGAACGCGATCAGCCAGCTCGCCCTCGGTGACTCCGGATGGATCCAGACGGCGAACTTCCTGCTCGCCGGCGCGCTGCTGCTCGCCGGTGCGACGGGCATGCGGTGGGTGCTGCGCGGTATGCCGGGCGGGACCTGGGGCCCGGTCCTGGTCGGCGTGTTCGCCCTGTCCTTCTGGACCGCCGCGGTGTTCCCGGCCGACGCCGGGGCAGGCTTCCCCGCCGGCTCGCCCGAGGCGACCGTGATGAGCGTGCACGGTGCCGTCCACATGGCCGGCGGGCTGGCCGGGTACCTCGCCCTGTGCGCGGCGTTCGTCGTCCTGGCCCGTCCGCTCGCCGCGCGCGGCCTGCGGGGATGGGCCGTCGCCACCCGCCTCGTACCGGTGGCCGTCCTCGCCGGCTTCATGGCCTCGGCCGTCTCCGTCCTGGCTTTCACCGCCGGTGCGGGACTGGGCCTGCTGTGGCTGACCGCGGTGACGGCCCGGCTGGCCGCAGCTCCGGGCACCCCCTGACGGACCGCTTCTCCCACAGGCACCATCGACACCAACCAGCCCATTCCGCTGTGACATACAGAAGGGGATACCCGTGACCGCCGCTGTGAAGGGCCCTGCCGCCTACTTCCCGTCCATCGAGAAGAAGTACGGCCGTCCGATCGCCGAGTGGAAGGACCTCATCCGCTCTTCCCCGCTGACCAGGCACATGGAGCTCGTGAACTGGCTCAAGTCCGAGCACGGCCTGGGCCACGGCCACGCCAACGCTCTCGTCGCCCACACTCTCGCCGAGAACAGCGGTCGGTGAACCCCGTGGCGGCCCGCTACCCGGGTGGCGGCGGATCGCGAGACCTCGCGAGCAACGTACGGCGCCCCGGCAGGCGCGGATGGCGCACAGGAGGCGCGTGATGCCCGGCAGATGTTCCGTGTCTGCGACCACTCGGTACGGGCCGGCAGCGTGATGGACGCGATGATTCGGCAACCTGATCGCCCATGCGGAGATCCGTCCCGCCTGTTCGCGGGAACTCCGTCGCACCGGCCTCCGGTCTGAGGCCTTCGAGGAGACCCTGTGTCCTGACCTGCCGCTGGCCGGCCGGCTACGCAATACCACCCGCGAAGTCGACCTCGCCGGAACGCTGATCCCGGCCGGAGCGCACCTACTGCACCTGCCCGCCGCCGCATTCCGCGACGAATGCCACCGGCTCACCTTCATCCACCCGGAACGGTGCCACCCCGACACCCGGCAGGTAGGCACGGTACGGCCCGCCGTCTCTCACGGGCTGCCTGGTGCCCGGTACGCCGCGAGGAAGGCGCGGATGCCGGCCGTCGCGTAGAGGTCGAGGTCGGCCTCCGTGTGCTGGACGCCGCCGTGGAACATGGCCCGGTTCACGGGGATCCACAGCAGCAGTCCGGCGAAGTGGTGGGCGGCCAGCATGGGGTCGTCGGCCTTGAGTGCTCCCTGGTCGGTCAGGCGCTCGAAAGTGGCCGCCAGGGTGGCCAGGACCCGTTCGAAACCGTGCTCGTACCAGGCGGCTCCCAGCGCGGGGAAGGTGTCGGCGTTGGCGATGATCAGTCGGCGCAGCTGGATGACCTGGGGCTGGGTGAGGGCTGCGAGGAACCGGCGGGCGAGACGAGTCAGGTTCTCGTCCAGGGCGTCGGCGTCGGCGGGCACCTCGGCCACCAGGTCGATCATGCCGTCGATGCGGTCGGTGGTGGCCATGACGATCGCGGCGAAGAGCTTCTCCTTGTCCGCGAAGTGCTTGTAGACGGTCTGCTTGGAGACCGCTGCCAGCTTCGCGATGTCGTCCATGCTCGCCCCCGAATACCCCTTGTCCAGGAACACGGTGGTCGCGGCATCCAGGATCGCCTGGTGCTTGCGTGCCGAACGGCTGTCCATCTTCGACTCCTCCTGCCCGTCGTCGCCGGTGCACCCGAAGAGTACTGGACCGTGCAGTACTCGACCGAGTACTGTACGGTCCAGTTCCGAACGGGTGGAGTCTCACGGCAGACCCGCACACCTATGGGGGGTTTCACATGGACAAGGTCTTCTCGGCCGACGCCACGGCCATCGCCTTCGAGCAGCGGGGATCCGGCCCCGCGCTGGTGCTCGTCGGGGGAGCGTTCATGACACGGCACGAGTCGGCGGAGCTCGCCGCCCTGCTGGCCGAGCGCTTCACGGTGATCACGTACGACCGCCGCGGACGGGGCGACAGCGGCGACAGCCCGGCGTACGACGTGCAGCGTGAGGTCGAGGACCTGGACGCCCTGATCGAGCACGCCGGCGGCGAGGCCATGCTCTTCGGCATGTCCTCCGGCGCCGTCCTGGCGCTGGAGGCCGCGGCGCGGGGCAGCGCCGTGACCCGGCTGGCCCTGTACGAGCCGCCCTTCGTCACCGACGACAGCCGTCCGCCGCTGCCCGCCGACTACGTCGCCCACCTGGACGAACTGGTGGAACAGAGGGCGTACGGCGATGCGGTGGCGTACTTCATGACCGCGGCCGTGGGCATGCCCGCCGAGGCCGTCGCCGCCATGCGGCAGGCCCCCTTCTGGGCGGGCATGGAGGCCGTCGCCCGGACGCTGCCCTACGACGGCCGGGTCATGGGCGGCACCATGTCCGGCCGTCCTCTGCCTGCCGACCGCTGGCAGTCCGTGACGGTTCCCGTCCTCGTCGGCAGCGGCGACGCCGGTGCACCGCACATGCTCACCGGCGCCCGTGAATTCGCCGCCTTGGCAGACAACTTCACTTTTCGGGTCTTTCCCGGGCAGGAGCACACCATCGCCCCCGCCGTCCTCGCCCCCGTCCTGGCGGACTTCTTCACCGCCGGGGAGCAGGTGTGAGGAGGGTCTTCGCCAGTCTGGGCATGCCCCTGGACGGCTTCATCTCCGCTCCCGACTCCGGCCCCGACAACCCGCCCGGTACGGCGGGATGCGCATCCGCGAAGGCGTCTTCGGCATCGAGAGCCGACGGGCCCCCGCCCTTCCGCGCCTCCTCTGCGTCCTCACCCGCGCCCGTCGGGAGCCGTAGGTGCGGCAGGGTGCCAGGCCCTTGACCTTTGCGACCGAGGGGATCGACAGCGTGCCGGCCCAAGCACGCCGGGCCGCAGGGAGGAGGGGCGTCCAGATCTCCGGCGGTGCCGACACCGTACGGCAGTTCATCGACGCCGGACTCGTGAGCGAACTCCAGATCCACCTCGCGCCCCTCGTCCTCGGAGCCGGTCTCACGTACCGGCTCGCAGTGCCCTGGCTCCGAAAGGCCAGGACAACAAGCCAGCCCCAGGTCGCTGACCTGGGGCTTTGCTGTGGAGCGGATGACGGTAACCGAACCCGCGCCAGAGGCTTGGGAATCAGCCGGTACCGGGGTGCGCGAACGCCCTCTGACCTCCGGAAACGGTCACTTCCGGCTCTGGTCTGGCCGCTTCGCCGACCCCTTGCGGACCGCTGTTTCTCCGCCCCCACGGGCACGTCGTGGCACGGAGCCGGCCGAAGGAGCGCCACGGTGGGCGCCGTCTCCGGCACTCACCCCGCGCGTCAGCCGGTCGTGGTCAGACCTGCCACTCGATCCGTTCCACCGTGTCGTTGTGCTCCGCCGGCTCTTCCAGCTTCTCGCCGGCCTTCAGGATGCGCGTGCCCTTCTTGCTGATCAGCTTCGCGTCGGTGTCCGTGTTGTTGAACCATGACGACACGTTCTTGGACATGGTGTCGCCGCCGGGCAGGGGCAGGAGGCCGAGGTCCACCTTGTAACCGGGGCCGATCCCGTATGCCTCGCCTGCGCGGTTGTAGTGCCGCCACAGCCCCAGGGTCATCTGCGGGCAGGGTGCGCCCTCAGGCGGGCTGATGATGACGACGCCTGCGGGCAGGGTGGGTGCGCTCATGACTCTCTCCGTTCTCGCGATCCCGCCGGTCTGTCCGGCGGGTGCGCCACCAACGTCCCGCCGGAAGCCCCTGGCGTATGCCAATGGCACGGGAGTGATCGTTTCTGCCGTGTGCATGACCACCCGTCCGGCCGAGAGGCGGCCCGGGCCCGTCACCACCGTCCCGGCAACCCGGACGACGCTGCCCGCGCCGATGAGGAAGCCCTTGCCGGTACGGACAGGACGGCGCTCGATCAGGTCCGAACCCGGCGTGCTTTGCAGCGTCACGGCGAGCCCGCTGCTGTGGGTGAAGACCTCGGCGCGGACGCCGATGGGCGCACTGCTCTCCCGGCCCCGACCGGCGCATCCGCCGCGAACGCGCCCCTCAGGCACGGAGCGTCGCCGGGCCCGGACACCATCACGCGGCGCCCCGACCTGTCCCAGGCCCGTCGCCCCCTCGGGCACCATCCGGCACGGAACTTCGACCGGGGCCTGCAGGACACCATCCGATGGGCCCGGCACCTGGGCCCGTATGCCCTCACCCTCGACCACGAGACTCGGCCCGTCCGTGGACCGGTCCCGAGGCCGAAACGAAGGCGCGGGCGACCTGGTTGACGTCGTCGCCGGCGCGGCCGAGGCACCGACGGGCGGCGACCCAGTAGGCAGTAAACAAGCCCCAGGCCGCTGACCTGGGGCTTTGTCGTGGAGCGGATGACGGGAATCGAACCCGCGCTATAAGCTTGGGAATCACCCGGCGCTTGCGCCGTGGAATCGCATCTGACCTGCGGAAACGTTAGCCTGGCGTCGCGTCTTCGCTGTCTCCCCGGGTTCGTTGTTGTCCGCTGCTGACCGCCCCTACTGGCACGTTGTGGCACGGCGGTGGATCAGCCGCGCCACTCGACCAGGACGAGGGTGGCATCGTCCGAGGTGGCTTCGCCGCGTGCTCGCTTGAGCGTGTGGGACAGGTCCCGTGCCACCGCGCGGACGCCTCGGTCCGTCTTCTCCAGCTGGTTCACCCAGTCGAGCAGCTGTTCCTCGCCGAACTGCTCCTGGCCGCTCTCGTGTTCCTCGATCAGGCCGTCGGTGAAGCAGAGGACGCGGTCCCCCGGTTCGAGCAGCACACTGCTGACCTGCGGCTGTGCTCCGCCGAAGCCCACGGGCAGGGTGGTGGGGCTGTCCAGGCGGCCCATGACGCGGTGCTTGCGGATCAGGACGGGGGCGGGGTGTCCGGCGTTGACCCACTGGAGATGGCCGGTGGTCGTGTCCAGTTCCAGCATCTGCGCGGTGACGAAGTGGTCGGGGGCGAACTGCTCGGCCACGGCCCGGTCCATGAAGAGGTAGATCTCTGGTAGATCGATGCCGATGCGGCGGGCGTGCCGGTACGCGCCGATGGCCACGGTGGCCATGGTGGCCGCGTCCAGGCCGTGGCCCATGGCGTCGATCACGGCGAGGTGGAAGGTGTCGCCGTTCAGGGCGTAGTCGAAGCTGTCGCCCGCGACGTCGTAGGCGGGCTCCAGGACTCCGGCGACGGCGACGCGCGGCATGGTCATCGCCAGTGGTGGCAGGAGCGCCCATTGGATCTCGGCGGCGACGCTCATCGGCTCGCCGCGGCGGGTGCGGAAGAAGAGATCGGTGTGGCCGTTCTTGGTCTGCAGCAGGTCGGCGACCAGCCCCGCGATCCTGCGCAGGAGTCGGCGGTCCTCCTCGTCGACCGCGTCCAGGGTGACGGCCAGGACGCCGCCGTCCAGCAGCGCCACGTGGACGCGTACTCCGTCTTCCACCGCCAGCTCGACCGGGAGCGACGTCAGGAAACACCTGCCGGCGTCCGAGCCGTCGATGGACAGCGGCTCGCCGCCCGTCAGCCCTTCGGCGAGCAGCGGAACGAGCCTCTGCTGCCCGTAGTCCTGGAGCAGGATCTGCGGGTTCCTGCCGCCTAGCCGGGCCACCGTCTCGGCGACGACCAGTCCGACCCGGTGGGGCGGCAGCTCGTCGGCGCGGTCCAGGATCGTTCCCAGGAGTTCCTCTCCGAAGCTCTCCGAGCGATCGGGTTTCCCGAACCGTCCGACGGCCATCCCGTTGCCTCCAACCGAGCGGCGACGGCCTGGTTCGGGTCATGCCGTACGGGGCGGGTGTCGAGGCCCTGCGGCGGCCGGGGGCGGGCGCGGCGCGGACCAGAGACGCGGCCTCCAGGATGCATCTCGGCTGCCGGTCGCGCCACTCGGCCTCCGCTGTGCGGGGCCCGGTCGCGGGTCGTCGCGTCGCCCTCTCCGGGCCCTTTCGAGTCCGCCTGGGCCTGAGGTGGACCGGCTCAGTCGCCCTTTTCCTCCTCCGCCTCCATGAGGCGGATGCCCTGATGGGTGAGCGAGACCATCGCGGGTGTGTTTCCCGGCTCCCAGTCGACCGTGACCAGTCCCTCGCCCGCGAGGTAGGAGCAGGCGGCGGCGAGGTCCTGCTCCGGGATGCGCAGGTCGTGGTTGAGCGCGGCTCCGGTGATACCGAGCAGGCGGTTGCCTTCGGCGGCCGTGTAGAGGGCCTGGAGGATCTGTCGGCGGTACCGCTGCCGCTCGTGGAGTGTCGCCATGGCCGCGTGGTCCTGTCGTCGTGCGTGGCGGTCGTTCGTGACCGGTCAGGGTTCCTCGATGTGAGGTCCGGAGCCGGTGGGCTGTCTGCTGGTGGCGAGCCAGGTGCGGGCGGGTCCGGCGGCGGTCTTGGTGTCGACGGTGAGGTGGAGCCGTGTGCCGCCGCCCGGCCCGGGGTAGCTGCGGTGCTCCGCCCCGGCGAAGCACCGGCGGATCACCTCGGCGACCGCGCGGGCGGCCTCGGGGGTGGCGGAGACGATGCGGATCTCGGTGTGACCCGCCTCCGGCAGGGTCTCGTTCTCGGTGGGGCGCAAGACGGTGTGCTCCGTTCGGGACGAAGGCGAGAGGCCGGCGGGTGGGTTGTCCCTGCTGTCGGGTGCCCCACCCGCGGCCTTCGGTCGGAGGAGCGGTCTGCGGTCAGGGCCAGGAGCCCGTGGGCCGGCGATGGGCGATGTGCTCGGGCGGCCCGGGGTTGCCCTGGCCGGGGGGACGGCTGAGGGAGGGGTAGGGGTCGCTGAAGCGGTGGGCCGCTATGCGTGCGTCGTGCTGGGCGTTGAGCCGGTGGATCAGGCGTGTGCCGAGCGCGATCAGGAGAGCGCCTGCCAGGAGGGTGATCACGGTTTCCATGCCCTCACCTCCCGGTGTGTCCCGGCAGCGGAATCATCCGCGCGCCGACGGCGGGGTGCGCCGTTGGGCGCGGCTGCGGCTGCGGCTGCGGCTGCGGCTGGGGTGCCGGGCCGGCCCCTCCCTCACTCTCCCAGGCGCTCTCGCTGCTTGGCGCCTCCCGCATGCGGCGGCCGGTCGCGGCCTCGTCGGACATCAGCGCGCCCGCGGTGAGGACGCTGCCGGGGAGGGCGGCGGCGGTCATCAGCCGGGCCGCGGAGGCCGGGTCGGTCTCGGGCGGAATCACGAGCAGGTCGCAGCGGCCGGTCGTGTAGGACAGCAGAATGATCTTGTCCGGGTCCTGCTCGGTGAACCAGCCCGAGTGCAGCACGTGGCCGATGACGGCGACCTTGTGCGGGACGACCGGCCAGTGGGAGGGGTTCACCAGGACGCGGGTGATGCGGCCCCAGCGCCCTTCGAGGGCGTCGACCAGCGCCGGCAGCTCGGCTGCCAGGTCGCGTGAACGGGGCCACCAAGCGCCGTCGAGACGACCGGTGAGCGTGGTCTTCGGGGTGAGTGACAGGCGGACCGGAAGTCCTGGGTCGAGGGCGCGGTTCGCTGTCCTGTGGAGGGTGGTGGTCATGGCGGACCTGCCCCCGGGCTGCCCGTCGACAGCCCGGTTTTTCGTGTTCCCCGGAAATGACACCTGCGTGGAAGCTGGTGCTCGAAGTACTTCCGGTACTTCCAGCGTACGTCCGATCGGTCCGTTTTCGGCCTTTTATGAGGAAAAGCTTCCGGTCCGTACGGACGCGTGCGCGGCGACGGGCGGACAGGCGTGCGACGGGGTTACCGTGAGGTGACGGCACAGTCGCCCGCCGTTGGCCCGGCAGCACCCAGGTGAGGCCACGAGGGCCCCTGCGGCTCACCCGTAGACGAGCGGATCCAATCATGGCCGACTCAGACATCCCGTCCACGCCCCAGAGGCTCCTGCCGGACGAGATCCACCAGGCGGTACGGCCCGGTACGGCGCTGCTCCGGCTGGAGACGACGCACTCCCGGCAGGGCGTCCTCGACGGGGCCTGGTGGCCGCGCACCCGCGACGTGGAGCAGGAGCTCCCCGCGCTGGTGTCCGTGCTGGCCGAACACCTCGGACCCATCACCCGGGTCGGCCTGGACGCCACCGCCTGGGACGGGATTCCGACCCGGCTGATCATCGACGACCGGGTCGTCCACCTCGACTCCTTCCCTGTCGGTGACGACACCGTCCTGGTCACCCGAGGCGACAAGGACCACTTCGCACTGATGGTGGTTCCGCCGGACACGGAGCCCGTTGCCGCCCGCACGGCCATGGCCCGCGCGGTCCACGCCGACAACATCACGCAGGCCACCGAGCTCCTCGTCGCCCCGCTTCCCCCACCGGCGGCCGAACAGGGAGGAGAGACATGATCCAGACGGCGGACATCCGCGAGTGGCGCAACCAGGTCGTGATGGACCCCGACGGCCACAAGATCGGCGAACTGGAATCCGTCTACGTCGACACCAGCACCGACGAACCGGCCATGGCGACGGTCCGCGTCGGCCTGCCCACTCGGCACCGCCTGGTGTTCGTCCCCCTGGAAGGGGCGACGGTGGGGCCGGGGTACGTGCGGGTCGCCCACGACAGGAAACTGGTGAAACAGAGCCCCTCCATCGGCACGGACGGTGTCCTGCCCTTCGAGGACGAGGAAGCCGTCTTCCGCCACTACGGCCTCGCTTACGAACCCGGTGCGAACGGCGAACGGCAACTCGCCCGACGCTGAGCCCCCGACCGCCGGGGAGGCGGCCCCCATGACACTCTTCCTCGCCTTGATCATCGTCGCGATCATCCTGGGCCTCATCGGCGTCGTCGCCGACGGACTCCTCTTCCTGCTCTTCATCGGCATCGCGGTACTCGTGGCAGACCTCCTCTACATGGCCCTGCGCACCCGCCGCTCCGCCCGCCACCGCCCGCTCCGGTGATGTGAGGACCCTGCCGAGCCCGTATCGACCCTGCACCGGCTCCGCCACAGGGCCCCCGACCCACGACGCCGAGGACGGGCCCCTCCACCGCCATGCTTCCGGCGTGCTCCCGGCACGCTTCCGTCCGTTCCGTGGAGCGGTACGCGCGTCCAGGCGTCGACGCGGTGGCCCGGCACATCGCCGAGCGCGACCCTGCCGCCCGCCGCCGAGGCTGAACAGCATCCCCGAGGGTGCTCGTCCGCCCTGGCAGGTGGGGACCGATGGTGCGTAAAGAACGCGTCAAGAGATGCGGTGTGTGCCGGGAAGCCTGGTCAGCGAACAAGGGCGCGTGTGCCATTTGCCGATGCCCCGGAGGACCCGTATGCCTGCTGCCCCGCGTGAGCGTTCCGTCTTCCTCGCCCTGCTGCCGTGGCCGGAGCGTGTACGGGTGGCGCGGGCCCTGCGCACCGAGACGGTCGGCGGGCTGGTGCTGCTGGCGGCGGCCGTGGTGGCGCTCGCGTGGGCGAACACCCCCATCAGCGGAACGTACGAGCAGATACGCGACGCCCACTTCGGCATACCCGCGCTCGGCCTGGACCTCTCGGTGGAGCATTGGACCGCCGACGGTCTTCTGGCCGTCTTCTTCCTCGTCGCCGGGATCGAGCTGAAACGCGAGCTGGTGGTGGGCGAGCTGCGCACCCCGGCCACCGCGGCCCTGCCGGTGGTCGCCGCACTGTGCGGCATGGCCGTCCCTGCCGCCCTCTACCTGGCCACCACCGGGCTCGGCGGGGGAAGAGCGCAGGGCTGGGCGGTGCCGATGGCCACGGACATCGCCTTCGCGCTCGCAGTCCTCGCGGTGCTCTCCACCCACCTGCCCTCCGCCCTGAGGGCCTTCCTGCTGACCCTGGCCGTGGTCGACGACCTGGGCGCGATCCTGGTCATCGCCGTCTTCTTCACCGCCGACCTCAACCCGGCCGCGCTCGGCGGTGCGGTGGCCGGGCTGGTCCTCTTCTACCTGCTCCAGCGCTACCGGGTCCGCGGCTGGTGGTGGTACGTGCCCCTCGGGCTGGCGATCTGGGCGCTGATGTACAACGGCGGGGTGCACGCCACCGTGGCCGGCGTGGCGATGGGCCTGATCCTGCGCACCACCCGCGACCAGGGCGAGAAGGCATCGCCCGGGGAGCGGACCGAGCACCTCCTGCGGCCGGTCTCGGCCGGTGTGGCCGTGCCGCTGTTCGCCCTGTTCGCCGCCGGGGTGGCCATCTCGGCCGCTTCACTGGGCGAGGTGTTCACACGCCCGGAGCCGCTGGGCGTGGTCCTCGGCCTGGTCGTGGGCAAGACCGTGGGAATCTTCGCCGGCACCTACCTGGCGGCCCGGTTCACACGGGCCCGCCTCAACCCGGACCTGGCGTGGGCGGACGTGCTCGCCGTGGCGGTGCTGGCCGGGATCGGCTTCACCGTGGCCCTGCTGATCGGCGAGCTCGCCTTCCCCGACCCGGCCGATGCCGAGCACATCAAGGCCGCCGTCCTGATCGGCTCGCTGATCGCCGCAGCCGTGGCCGCGCTGCTGGTCAAGCGTCGCAACGGGATCTACCGCCGCCTGTGGGAGGCCGAGACTCTCGATGAAGACGCCGATGGCCTTCCGGACATCTACCAGCAGACCGACCGCCGAAACCGCGGCACCGCCGGCGACAGCTAGAGGAGGAAGGTCGTGCGCGCACGGGATCCCGCCGAGCCCTCCCCTTCGTGACCACCGACGACATCCCCGCCGCACTGCCCGCCCTGACCTACCTGGGTGGCATCACCGCGATGACCACGACACCTGTCAGGCAGGGACGCAGCAGATGCTTGCCGACGTTCGGGCGTACCGCTTGGCGGAGGTGCGGAAGCGTCAGCACATCACGCAGAACCAGGTCGCGGAGATCTTGGGTGCCACTCAGGGCCGCGTCTCAGCCATCGGCTTGGGTGCTTTCGTCGGGGCGGGTCATGCGGGCGGTGACCTGGCGGATTCCGTCGGCTGCGTGGCGGACGGCGGTGATGGGCGCATCGAGATCGTCGGGTGCGACGCCACCTCGACGGTGTAGCCGGAGCCGGCCGGGAGGCCGGGGCATGCCGAGCCAGGGAGCGTTACCGGACGTGATCGCAGAATCGTTTCTTTACCACTCGATCCTCGGAAACCTCCAGGGGCCGCACGGTGGGTCCTCGCTCACCGCGCCTCGCCCGCCCGCGCTGGTTGCCCGGATCCCAGGCGTCGGGGACGCCTGGGCGAACGCCCGGTCGCTGCTGCGCCGCCGCGTCGACGAGGCACACGATGTCGTCGATGCCGTGCTTGCCGAGGCACCCGCCGTGTTCCCGGACGTGCCGCCGGCCCCAGCGGACCGCCGGTCACTGGAGGAGCACGCGCGCACGTTGCTGCGCACCTACCTCGACCCCTTCATGGCCCTGGTGTTCAACGGCGAGCAATCGGTCCGCTTCGCGGTCAGCGGCAAGCGGCTGAAGAAGGTGGCCCGCCGACTGCACGACGCGCTCGAGGAGTGCGCCGCGGCATTCGAGCCCGCTGAGCGTCTTGCCGGGGCACTGGCGGAGGAGTACCCGCACTTCCTTCCCGACACGTACGACGGGGTGTCGGCCGCGCTCCTCGTGCTCGCCGCGTGGGACGCCTCGCACCGGCACCCCACCCGGGAACTCACGGAGAGTCTGTTGCGGAGCGTCGAGCGGGACGGCCGTATCAGACTTGGACTCTTCGTGTGCCCGCCCGTGGACTTCACTCGGCTCCATGGCGAGCGGCCCGAGCTGTACGTGCGGGATCACATGCACGGGAGCGTGCTCAGCCGTCTGGCCGGGCGTCTGCGGGAGCTGTTCCGTGGCCTGGAGGGCGCGCAGGTCGAGGTCGAACTCCGGGCTATCGTCGGCGACACCGACGAGGACGACTACCTCTGGTACGGCGTGCCAGCCCCCGCACACCTCGACCGGGTGGCTCTGGACGCACGCAGGGAAGCGCTGGTCACGACGGTCGCGAACTACCTGACCGAGGAAGTATCCGCTCCTCGAGGGGGCCAGCCGAGAATCTTCCGCGGCACGGCCCTCACCGTGCAGCGACTCTCCGCGATGGCACCCTCAGCGGAGTCCCGGAACGTGTACGCGGCCGTACTGGCGAACCCGCTCGCGTATTTCGACCGCCGCGACGTTGAAGCGGAGAAGGGCATCATGCGGGGGCTGTGGGAGCCGGGCTCCTACTACGAGGGGCTGTCCCAGCCCGATGACGCCACCCTCGCCGACATCGTCGTACGCAAGTTCGCGACCTACGCGATGCAGGGCCGGATGCTGCACGAACTCGACCCCGACATGGTGCTGGTCCAGACCGAACGCCCCCCGTTGCTACGCGCCCGGATGCTGAACGCGGGCTGGGACCAAACCGGCCGTTCCCCCCTCCCGACGGTCGAATTCTTCGAGCCCGAAGACGGCTGACCACGCCGGGGCGCGTCCCGACGCCCAACGATGAACACGAGAAGAGCGACCTGACACATGCCGAAGATCATCATTCTGAACGTGGGCACGGCGCACGCGCTCGGCGACCACACCTCCAGCACCCACCCCATCACCAGGTCCGGCTGGCGGCATGCCTGGTTCGCGGAGCGGGGGGACATCATCGTCAGCCCCGTCGCCGTGGACGGGGACTTCCTGCGGTACTTGGCCGGGACGATGGGGTTCGACCCGGACACCGTCACGGTCCTCAGCCGGGAACGGCTCGTCACGGACGAGTTCCTGATGAGCGACGACGTTCTCGGGGAACTGGGCGAGCTGACCGCCGACGGCGCAGCCTGGCAGCTGATGCCGTGCTTCTGGACGCAGGGCGTCGCCGATCTGGCCGCGCGGCTCGGCATCGACTCCCGGGCCGGACTCGCCTTCGCCGCCCAGCGCGGGTCGGACCTGCTCAACCGAAAGACCCACTTCCGGCAGTTTGCCGCAGGAGCCGGCCTGCCGCTGCCTGAAGGCTCCGTCGCACGGACACCGTATGAGCTGGCCAGGGCGATCGAACGGCACCTGCCGCTTACCGGGACGGTGATCGTCAAGCAGGACGACGGCGCCGGGGGCCTGGGCAACCTGACGCTGACGCGGGGAGAGACGGGGCCGCTGCCCGGCTCCCGCGAGACCCTGAAGGTCGGCGACGACCTCCCCGCGCTGGCCGACGAGGTGTGGGCCGCGCTGGCAGACGAACTGAGCCACGGCCTCGTGGTGGAGAGCTACCACTCCTCCACCCGCCAGTTCTACCTGGAGTACGTCATCGGTGACGACGGCGTACCCACATTCCTCGACAGCGGCGAGATACGGCTGCGCCCGGACGCCGACCCGGGGTCCACCGAACTCGTCTGGGTCGGCCTGGACATACCGGCCGCCCTGCCGCCGGCGCTGAGCGCCCAGGCCGTGCACCACTCCCTGCGGCTGGCCGAACTCACCGCGCAGGTCGGCTATCGCGGCCACATCAACATCGACGCCATCGCCACCGCCTCCGGCGACCTGGTGTTCAACGAGGTCAACGCTCGGTGGGGCGGGGGACTCGTCGCCCACGACATCTGTGAACGTCTGCTCGGCAGCGGGTACGCGGACCGCCACGTGGCCGCCACCGTCCGGGACGTGCCCCCGGCCCCGTTGGATGCCGTCCTGCGGACCCTTCGTGAGGAGCGACTCCACTTCAGCCGCGATTCGAGTGAGGGAGTGTTCGTCCTCGCCTGTGACCCGTCCCTGGTCACCCCCATGGAATGCCTGGTCGTGGGGGCGACGAGGGACCGGGTGCGGGAGATCGAGGCACAGCTGAGGAAGGCCCTGGCATGAGGGCGAGCCCCCTGCGCCAGCGTGCCTTCCGCCGGCTCTTCCTGGGACGGTCGTTCTCCCTCGTCGGTGACGCCGTTATCCCCGCCGCCCTCGCTCTGGCCGTGCTGCGCGCCACGGGATCGGTCTCGTCGCTTGCCTTCGTCCTCGGGTGCGCGATGGTACCCAAGCTGCTCCTGCTGCCGGTGGGCGGCGTCATCGCTGACCGGTTCAACCCACGGACCGTTGCGGTCGGCACCGATCTTGTCCGATGCGGCATGCAACTGCTCGTCGGGCTGCAGCTCCTCGGCACCGAACCGTCGATCGGGCTCATTGCCGCAGCCGAGGCGGTGGGCGGCGCCGCGTCGGCGTTCGCCACTCCCGCGTTGTCTCCGCTCGTCGGGGCCACGGTGGGCAACGAGGACCGGCAGCGCGCCAACTCCCTGCTGGGTACGGCAGGAAGCATCGCCCGGCTGGGTGGGCCCGGGCTCGCCGGAGTGCTGATCTGGTCGGCCGGGCCGGGCAGGGCCTTTGTTCTCGACGCGGTGACCTTTGCGGCCAGCGCGGCTCTGCTGGCCGGTATCCGGATCCCCCACGCCACCGCGCCGAAACGATCCTTCCGTAGAGGTTCCCTGCACACCGACCTGACCAGGCATTTACCCTCAACGACCCCTTGGCCGCCAGGAGACGCCCCATGTTCGTATCCGCCGCGCACCGCTCTTCCGTTTCCGCTTCCGGACTGTCCGGAACCGGCCAGAAGGATGCCGAAACCGTCTGGTCCGTCGTCTCCGGGCTGTACGCGGCACACGCGCACGGTGATCGGGGGAAGGTGGACGAACGGCTGGATCCCGAAGCCACGATCTGGCACTCGGAGGCGGAGGAGCTCCTGCTGGGCAGGAAGGATCTCGACCGGCTCCGCGCCGGGCGCGACGCCACGGCCGCCGGTCCGGCGGTGGCGGCGTACCGGGCCCACGACCCGGTGACCGACGTGTCAGGCCACATGGCCGTGGTGCGCTACTGGCTCGAGGTCCAGTACGTCCCCGCGGCGGACGGAGCGACGCTGTGCCCCGAGCGGGTGCGGAACACGGCGGTGCTGCGTCGCAGCGCTGGCGTCTGGCGCATCGTCCACCTTCATGAAGAGGTGTGGGTGGCGGGCGGCATGCCTGACATGACCGCCGGCACGCCGAAATAACGAAACGGAACCGCGTCATGCAGGGGCAGCGTCTGCCGCAGTGCGACCACGCGGCCGCCGGCACTGCCCCCGCCCACGCTGAGGTGACGCAGATCACTCTAGATGTGCCTCGCCATCTGGGGCGGCGACGCGCCTGAGCGGCCCGCGTGGTGCGCCGAAGGGTCTGCGGTCAGGGCATTTGTGGGAGTTGGGGCACGCGGAGGGCGCGGCGAGGCTGGAGAGGTTTGGACAACGACGAAGGCCCAGGTCGCTGACCTGGGCCTTCGTGTCTGAGCGGATGACGGGAATCGGACCCGCGCTATAAGCTTGGGAATCACTCGGTACTTGGGTAGGCGCACAGTCTCTGACCTGCGAATACGACCGCTGACGATGCCGTTATGGCTGCTTCGGTGCGACCCTTGTTGACCGCTGTTTACCGCCCCTACTGGCACGTTGTGGCACGGCTTCCGCGCCGGCTGGATGCGCGAGGGTGCTGTCGCAGGTCACTGCCAGAACACCTCCTCGACGATGATCTGCGGGTCGGCGGTGCGGCGGGTGAACGTGTAGTGGATCCAGCCCCGGCCGTGATCGAAGTAGCAGACGTACAGTCCGTTCGGCACCGTCGACCGAAGCGGGGCGATACGGCAGCCGGGTGGGAGATCCGGGATGTTGTCGGTACCGCGTAAATAGGGGTCCTCGACGGTGACCAGTTCGGCTCGGATGCCGTCGATCAGGTCGCGTACCGGCTTGGGTAGGGAGTCGCGGGCGGTCCGGGCCGTATCGACCCAGTCCATCTGCCAGGGCGGCCCCATGAAGTCGCTCACTGGCCGGGCTCCGCCTTCCCCGCCTCGCGCCGAAGGTGCGCGGCTTGCGTGAGCAACTGTGTGGCCTCGGCGTTCGTCGACGCGTCGGCTGCCCGGCTTTCCAGGTCGTGGATGTGCCGGTCGAGTGAGGGATCGCGGGCGATGGCAAACTCGGCCCACCACTGGGCGAGGAACGCCGGTACCGGGGCGATGTCGTGCGCGTCGCCGATGGCCCACTTCCAGTGGGCGTCGAAGTCGGCGAGGAGCTGCGGTGTGTGCTCGGCGATCGCGGTGCGCAACGCCTTCGTGTTCCGCTCGGGCATGGGCGGGATGCCGGACGGCCTGGGGGCGGTCGTCATGCCGCCACCTCCTCGGTCTCGCTGCCCTTGGCGGCCTGCTTGGCCTTGTAGGCGGCGGCGAGGGTGGACGCGTACTGGGGTGTCCACTCCATGTGCCGGGCGACGGCCGGCGCTCCGCCGCGGCCGAGGTCTACGGCGATACGCCCCGCGGTCTCACGGAAGTGCGCGACGGCATCGTCGGCGGCCTTCTTCGCCCGATCCAGTTCGAGCTTCTGCGCGTCGGTCAGGGCGGCCTGCGGAGCTCGGGCGCGGGGCTTGTCGGTCATGGGAGCAGTGTGGACCCCACGTCAATAAATCGCAAGGGCTACTTGTCATTAAGGGCCTCGTCCGAAAGGAAAGGCCTTGCGTCGAGGGTGACACCAAGTCCAGCGGCTGGTGTGTGGGTGAGTGGGCGACCTGCCGGCCGTCCTCTCCGTCGAGGTCGAGCGGCACCTTGGTTCGCGGAGTAGGGGTGCCGGTGGCGCGCGAAGGCGCTGTGGGCAGGATATTCCTGCGAGTTGGGGCACGTGGAGGGCGCGGAGACCCCTGAGAGGTCTAGACAACGACGAAGGCCCAGGTCGCTGACCTGGGCCTTCGTTGAAGAGCGGATGACGGGAATCGAACCCGCGCTATAAGCTTGGGAAGCTCATGTTCTACCATTAAACTACATCCGCAGGTCGCTCCAGGGGTCTGGAGCGGTACCGTTGCACACTCTACCTCATGATCGACCCCCGGTGAATCGGCCGCGGGGTCGTCGTGTGTTTGCGGGGTGCACCGGCCGTCGCGGGGGCGGGAGTTGGGGCGTAACGTACCGGTGTGGCGGGCCGCGGGGTGGCGGCTGGAGCGCGGTCTCGATCATCCCCTAATGTGGCGATTCGTCGCAGTACGGCAGGTTGGGGAAAGGGACTCGATGGAGAACACCGTCGTCCGTTGTGCCGAAGGGCATGTGTTCAGCACCGCTTCGTTCCCGCTGCAGCACCTCGGTGCCGGCCGGATCGGGCCGGGACGGCTGCTGCGGTGTCCGCGGTGCGCCCGGCTGAGGCACGCCGTGCCCGTCGGGGCGGCCGTCAAGCGGTAGGCGTCACGGCGTCCCGGCCGTCCGCGGCCGCCCCGCCCCCGCGGCGGGCGCCGCGGCCCGGGCGCCGTACTCGATTGGGGGCGGCTCGCGCCCACTGCGTATCCTCGGGACGTGCTTCTCTCCGACAAAGACATCCGGGCCGAGATCGACAGCGGACGGGTGCTCATCGACCCGTTCGACGAGTCGATGGTGCAGCCCTCCAGCATCGACGTGCGTCTCGACCGCTATTTCCGGGTGTTCGAGAACCACCGCTACGCCCACATCGACCCCGCCATCGAGCAGCCGGACCTGACCCGTCTGGTCGAGCCCGAGGGGGACGAGGCGTTCATCCTGCATCCGGGCGAGTTCGTGCTCGCTTCGACCTACGAGGTCATCTCGCTGCCCGACGACATCGCCTCCCGGCTGGAGGGGAAGTCCAGCCTGGGCCGCCTGGGACTGGTGACGCACTCGACCGCCGGGTTCATCGACCCCGGCTTCTCCGGCCACGTCACGCTCGAGCTGTCGAACCTCGCCACCCTCCCGATCAAGCTCTGGCCCGGCATGAAGATCGGGCAGCTGTGCATGTTCCGGCTCAGCTCGCCCGCCGAGTTCCCCTACGGGAGCGAGCGGTACGGATCGCGGTACCAGGGTCAGCGCGGGCCCACGGCCTCGCGCTCCTTCCAGAACTTCCACCGCACCCAGGTGAGGCACGAGGCATGAGTGTTGTACGCGAGTCCCTGAACTACGAGGGCTTCGGCCGCGCCGTGCGCGAGCTGGCGAAGACCATCGCGGACGACGGCTACGAGCCGGACATCATCCTGTCCATCGCGCGCGGCGGCGTCTTCGTCGCCGGCGGTCTGGCGTACGCCCTGGACTGCAAGAACATCCACCTCGTGAACGTGGAGTTCTACACCGGCGTCGGCACCACCCTCGAAATGCCGGTCATGCTCGCCCCCGTCCCGGACGCGATCGACTTCTCCGACAAGAAGGTCCTGATCGCCGACGACGTCGCCGACACCGGCAAGACGCTCAAGCTCGTCCACGACTTCTGTGTCGGCACCGTCGCCGACGTCCGCTCCGCGGTCATCTACGAGAAGCCCCAGTCGCTCGTGAAGTGCGAGTACGTCTGGAAGCGGACCGACGACTGGATCGAGTTCCCCTGGTCGGTCGAGCCGCCCGTCGTCCAGCGCGAGGGCCAGATCCTCGACGCCTGAGCCGCGGCCGGGCGTCTTCGGACGCGGAAGGGCCCGCCGCCGCACCCTGCAGGTGCGGCGGCGGGCCCTTTCGTCCTCGCTGCGGACCCCCCTACAGGGTGCCGAGCTTGATGATCGACAGCAGCGCCACCAGCTGGATCGCGGACGCGCCCAGCGCCTTCGGCCACGGCAGGTCGTGCGACTTGCTGATCAGCGACGTGAACAGCGCGCCCGCCGCCACCCAGGTCGCCCAGCCGAGCACCTGCACGAACATGTTGTCGCCGCCGAGGAACACCGCGAAGATCAGGCGCGGCGCGTCAGAGATCGACATGACCAGCATCGACAGGCCGACGGTCGGCTGCCAGGCCCCCTCGCCGCCCAGCTGGCGGGCCAGGGTGTGGGTGACGGCGCCGAGGATCAGGCCGCAGATGACGAACGCCACGCCGGCGCTCAGGACGATCGGGACGGCGTTCGCGAGGGTGGCGCTGATGACGTCCTTGCGGGCCTCGTCGAAGCCGAAGACCGCGAGCAGGCCGTAGAGGAACGTCACGATCAGCGCGGGGCCCCACACCGGGTAGTCGCGCATCTGGAAGAACGTCGGCCCCGGGCGCATCACGATGCCCTTGAGCAGCTCCTTCCACGGCAGCCGCGGGCCGGCCGGGGCCGCGGCTGCCGCGCCGCCGTCCGCCTGGTAGGTGCCGGGGGGGCCGTACGGGTCCTCGCCGTAGGCGAAGACCTGGGTGTGGCCGGGGTTGTCGTTCGCGTACGAGCCGCCGCCGTGGCCGCCCTGGCTGCCGCCGGGCGGGCCGTACGGGGGCTGCTGCGGGTACGCCTGCGGGGGCTGCTGGTGCTGCCCCTGCTGGTGGCCGTGCGGGTGCCCGTACGGGTCGAAGTACTCGGGCTCGCCGTGCCCCCCGCTACCGCTCGCGGCCTGCTGCGGCCACTGCTGCTGGGGAGGGTAGGGCTGTCGGCCGTACGGCGCCCCCTGCGGCTGCTGCTGCGGGTGCTGCTGACCGTACGGCTGCTGCCGCGGGGGTTGTTGTGCGCGGTCGTCGTCCCTGCCGCGTCCGATCCTGAATCCAGCCACGTGATCGAACGTACCTGGTCCCGCGCAATCGGGTGCAGTCGGTGCCGGATTAAGCACCCTTTGCGGCTGAGCTGTGACATCCCTTAGGGGAACCCCGGGGGGCTGTCCCCCCTGGCGTGCGCGGCCGGGCGGGCCGGGCCGGGGAAGCGGAACGGCCGGCCCCCGGGCGGGGGCCGGCCGTTCCGGCGCGGTTGCGCTGAGCCGATCCGGGCTGCGGTTCGGGCTACTTGGCCGTGTTGGCCTCGGCCGCGTCGCCGTCGGCCTCCGCCTCGGCCTCCGGCGCCTTGCCGGCCTCCGGCTCCTTTTCCGCCTCGGGCTTGGGCTCGGGCTCGGGCTCGGTCTTTGCCGCCGCTTCGGCTTCTGCCTTTGCCTTCGCCTTCGCTTCCGCCTCGGCCTTTGCCTTCGCCTCGGCTTCCGCCTTTGCCTTCGCCTCGGCCTCGGCCTTCGCCGCCGCTTCGGCCTCGGCCTCCGCTGCGGCCGCCGCCTCCGCCTCCGCCAGTTCGGCCTCCGTCGGGGCCGGGGCCTTCACCGACTCCAGGAGCAGCTGGGCCACGTCCACGACCTGGACGGACTCCTTGGCCTGGCCGTCGTTCTTCTTGCCGTTCACCGAGTCGGTCAGCATCACCAGGCAGAACGGGCACGCCGTCGACACGATGTCCGGGTTGAGGGAGAGGGCCTCGTCGACGCGCTCGTTGTTGATGCGCTTGCCGATCCGCTCCTCCATCCACATGCGCGCACCGCCGGCGCCGCAGCAGAAGCCGCGCTCCTTGTGGCGGTGCATCTCCTGCTGGCGCAGGCCCGGGACGGCGGACATGATCTCCCGCGGCGGCGTGTAGACCTTGTTGTGGCGGCCCAGGTAGCAGGGGTCGTGGTAGGTGATCAGGCCGTCGACCGGGGTCACCGGCAGCAGCTTGCCCTCGTCGATGAGGTGCTGGAGGAGCTGCGTGTGGTGGATGACCTCGTACTCGCCGCCCAGCTGCGGGTACTCGTTCGCGATGGTGTTGAAGCAGTGCGGGCAGGTCGAGACGATCTTCTTCGCGGACTTCGGCTTCTTCGTCGACTCGTCCTCGTCGTCCTCGCCGAAGGCCATGTTCAGCATGGCCACGTTCTCCTGGCCCAGCTGCTGGAACAGCGGCTCGTTGCCCAGGCGCCGCGGCGAGTCGCCGGTGCACTTCTCCTCGCCGCCCATGATCGCGAACTTGACGCCTGCCATGTGCAGCAGCTCGGCGAAGGCCTTGGTGGTCTTCTTGGCCCGGTCCTCCAGCGCGCCCGCGCAGCCGACCCAGTACAGGTAGTCGACCTCGGTGAGGTCCTCGACGTCCTTGCCGACGATCGGGACCTCGAAGTCGACCTCCTTGGTCCACTCGACGCGCTGCTTCTTCGCCAGGCCCCAGGGGTTGCCCTTCTTCTCCAGGTTCTTGAGCATCGTGCCCGCCTCGGACGGGAACGCGCTCTCGATCATGACCTGGTAGCGGCGCATGTCGACGATGTGGTCGATGTGCTCGATGTCGACCGGGCACTGCTCGACGCACGCACCGCAGGTGGTGCAGGACCACAGCACGTCCGGGTCGATGACGCCGTTCTCCTCGGCCGTGCCGACCAGCGGGCGCTCCGCCTCGGCGAGGGCCGTCGCGGGGACGCCGGCGAGCTGCTCCTCGGTCGCCTTCTCCTCGCCCTCCATGGTCTTGCCGCCGCCGGCCAGCAGGTACGGGGCCTTGGCGTGCGCGTGGTCGCGCAGCGACATGATCAGGAGCTTCGGGGAGAGCGGCTTGCCCGTGTTCCAGGCGGGGCACTGCGACTGGCAGCGGCCGCACTCGGTGCAGGTGGAGAAGTCGAGGATGCCCTTCCAGGAGAACTGCTCGACCTGGGAGACGCCGAAGACGTCGTCCTCGCCCGGGTCCTCGAAGTCGATCTCCTTGCCGCCCGAGGTCATCGGCTGGAGCGCGCCGAGCGCGGTCGCGCCGTCGGCGTTCCGCTTGAACCAGATGTTCGGGAAGCCGAGGAAGCGGTGCCAGGCGACACCCATGTTGGTGTTCAGCGAGACCGTGATCATCCAGATCAGCGAGGTGCCGATCTTGATCATGGCGGTGAAGTAGATGGCGTTCTGCAGGGCCGGCAGCGACAGGCCGTCGAACGCGAGCACCAGCGGGTACGACACGAAGTACGCCGGCTCGTACGAGTCGACGTGGTGGATGGCGCCCTCGAGGCCGCGCAGGGCGAGGATCGCCAGGCCGATGGTGAGGATCACGTACTCGACGAAGTACGCCTGCCAGGCCTTCGAGCCCGCGAAGCGCGACTTGCGGCCGGCCCGCGACGGCAGCGACAGCAGGCGGATCACCATCAGCACGGCGATGCCGACGACCGTCATCAGGCCGATGAACTCGATGTACATCTCGAACGGCAGGAACCCGCCGAGGACCGGCAGCGTCCAGTCGGCCTGGAAGAGCTGGCCGTACGCCTGGGCGAGGGTCGGCGGCAGGGTCAGGAAGCCGATCGCCACGAACCAGTGCGCGAAGCCGACGATGCCCCAGCGGTTCATCCGGCTGTGGCCCAGGAACTCGCGGACCAGGGTGAGCGTTCGGGCCTTCGGGTCGTCCGTGCGGCTGCCCGCCGGCACGGGTTGGCCGAGTTTCACGAACCGGTAGATCTGCGCCACGGCTCGGGCGAGCAGCGCGACGCCGACCACGGTCAGGACCAGCGACACGATGATCGCGGCGAGTTGCATGGGAGGGCTCCTCGGGCGGGACTTACTAAGCAGTAACTTATTGAGTCAAGGCTTGAGGTTACCCATTCTCCGCGCTGCACTGTAGGTGAGCGTGCGGTGATCTGTGTCGCTCAGGCATGCCTGTGTGCACGGGCCGCGCGGGGGGTCCGGGCGAGGATCGCGAGATCCATCCCCAGCCAGTGGCTCTCCACATAGTGCCTGTCCAGGAGGGCCATCTCCTCCCAGGGAAGGTCCGACCGGGCGCTGACCTGCCACAACCCGGTCATTCCGGGGCGTACGAGCAGCCTGTCGGGCCGGTCCGTACGGGCCTGCGGCCGCGGACCGACGAGCGACATCTCGCCCCGGAGCACGTTCAGCAGTTGCGGCAGCGCGTCGAGTCCGCACCGCCGGACCGCCGCCCCGGCGCGCCCGGCTCCCGCGGTGCGCAGCCGCCAGGTGCGGAACGGCCGCCCGCCGAGCCCCGCCGCCGGCTCCCGCAGCAGGATCCTGCGGCCCGCGCGCGGCCGGGCCAGGAAGAGTGCGGCGGCCGCGGCGAGGAGCGCCGGCAGGGCCGCGGCCAGCAGGAGGAGGCCCGCGGCGAGGTCGAAGGCCCGCTTGGCCGGATACGCGGGCACCCGTGGCACCCGCAGCGCGGGCCGCGGCATCCGCAGCGCGGGCCGGGGCGGCCGCGGCGAGGGCCGCGGGGCCGCGGGCCGCGGGCGGGGGCCGGTGCGCCGGGCGGGGCGCCGGACCCGGGGGAACCGGACCCGGGGGAAGGGGAGGGGCGGCAGCGGCATGCAGGCACCGTGCCCTGCCGCCGCCCCCGCCGCCGGGCGCCGCGCAGCGCGCGGGCGCCTGCGTCCCCCACTCGGCCCCGCCCGCTTGACGTCCGCTCGCGGCTGAGCATAAGACCGGGATAAAAGTTGAGCCGCCCCGACTCACCTCTGTTGACGGCGCGCGGTCGTTGGGGCACCCTTGAGTCTGTTCCACTCAAGTCAGCTGGAGGAATCGAAATGGCACGTGCGGTCGGCATCGACCTGGGCACCACTAACTCCGTCGTCAGCGTTCTCGAAGGCGGCGAGCCCACCGTCATCACCAACGCCGAGGGCGCCAGGACCACGCCGTCCGTCGTCGCCTTCGCCAAGAACGGCGAGGTCCTCGTCGGCGAGGTCGCCAAGCGCCAGGCGGTCACGAACGTGGACCGCACCATCCGCTCGGTGAAGCGCCACATGGGCACCGACTGGAAGATCAACCTGGACGGCAAGGACTTCAACCCGCAGCAGATGAGCGCCTTCATCCTGCAGAAGCTGAAGCGGGACGCCGAGGCCTACCTGGGCGAGAAGGTCACCGACGCGGTCATCACCGTCCCGGCGTACTTCAACGACTCCGAGCGCCAGGCCACCAAGGAGGCCGGCGAGATCGCGGGTCTGAACGTCCTGCGCATCGTCAACGAGCCGACGGCCGCCGCCCTGGCCTACGGCCTGGACAAGGACGACCAGACCATCCTCGTCTTCGACCTCGGCGGCGGCACCTTCGACGTGTCGCTGCTGGAGATCGGCGACGGCGTCGTCGAGGTCAAGGCCACCAACGGCGACAACCACCTCGGCGGCGACGACTGGGACCAGCGCGTCGTCGACTACCTGGTGAAGCAGTTCGCCAACGGCCACGGCGTCGACCTCTCCAAGGACAAGATGGCGCTCCAGCGCCTGCGCGAGGCCGCCGAGAAGGCGAAGATCGAGCTGTCCTCCTCCACGGAGACCACGATCAACCTGCCCTACATCACGGCGTCCGCCGAGGGCCCGCTGCACCTGGACGAGAAGCTCACCCGCGCCCAGTTCCAGCAGCTGACCGCCGACCTCCTGGAGCGCTGCAAGACCCCGTTCCACAACGTCATCAAGGACGCCGGCATCGCCCTGAGCGAGATCGACCACGTCGTCCTCGTCGGCGGCTCCACCCGCATGCCCGCCGTCGCCGAGCTCGTCAAGGAGCTGACCGGCGGCAAGGAGGCCAACAAGGGCGTCAACCCGGACGAGGTCGTCGCCATCGGCGCCACCCTCCAGGCCGGCGTCCTCAAGGGCGAGGTCAAGGACGTCCTGCTCCTCGACGTCACCCCGCTGTCCCTCGGCATCGAGACCAAGGGCGGCATCATGACCAAGCTCATCGAGCGCAACACCACGATCCCGACCAAGCGGTCCGAGATCTTCACGACGGCCGAGGACAACCAGCCGTCCGTGCAGATCCAGGTCTACCAGGGCGAGCGCGAGATCGCGGCGTACAACAAGAAGCTCGGCATGTTCGAGCTGACGGGCCTGCCGCCGGCCCCGCGCGGCGTCCCGCAGATCGAGGTCTCCTTCGACATCGACGCCAACGGCATCATGCACGTGACCGCGAAGGACCTCGGCACGGGCAAGGAGCAGAAGATGACCGTCACCGGCGGCTCCTCGCTCGGCAAGGACGAGGTCGACCGGATGCGCCAGGAGGCCGAGCAGTACGCGGAGGAGGACCAGCGCCGCCGCGAGGCCGCCGAGACCCGCAACCAGGCCGAGCAGCTCGTCTACCAGACGGAGAAGTTCGTCAAGGACAACGAGGACAAGGTCCCGGGCGAGGTCAAGACCGAGGTCGAGGCCGCCGTCGCCGAGCTGAAGGAGAAGCTCAAGGGCGAGGACACCGCCGAGATCCGCACCGCCACCGAGAAGGTCGCCGCCGTCAGCCAGAAGCTCGGCCAGGCCATCTACGCCGACGCGCAGGCCGCCCAGGCCGCCGGCGGCGCCGGTGACGCCGGCCAGGCCAAGGCCGGCGGTGCCGACGACGACGTCGTCGACGCCGAGATCGTCGACGAGGACAAGCCGAAGGGCGCGCACTGATGCCGGAGGAGACCGCGGGTTTCGAGGAGAAGCCCGAAGTCCCCGACGGCGCCGCCCCTGAGGACGCCGCCGAGCCGAAGGCCGCCGACTCCTCCGCGGAGGAGCCGGCGGCCCCGGCCGGGGACTCCGGAGCACGGTCCGCCACGTCCGCCGCGCAGGACGCGGACGCGGCCCTCCTGGCGCAGCTGGACCAGGCGCGCACGGCCCTCGCCGAGCGCACCGGCGACCTCCAGCGGCTCCAGGCCGAGTACCAGAACTACCGCCGCCGCGTGGAGCGGGACCGGGTCGCCGTCAAGGAGATCGCGGTCGCGAACCTGCTGACGGAGCTGCTGCCCACCCTGGACGACATCGGCCGGGCGCGGGACCACGGCGAGCTGGTCGGCGGCTTCAAGTCGGTGGCCGAATCGCTGGAGACCGCAGTCGCCAAGCTCGGCCTGCAGCAGTTCGGCAAGGAGGGCGAGCCCTTCGACCCGACGATCCACGAGGCCCTGATGCACTCGTACGCGCCGGACGTCACCGAGACGACCTGCGTGGCGATCCTGCAGCCCGGGTACCGGATCGGGGAGCGCACCATCCGCCCGGCACGGGTCGCCGTGGCCGAGCCCCAGCCGGGCGCGGCGCCCAAGTCCGAGTCCGGGGAGGGCGACGCGCCGTCGGACAAGGACGCGGATGCTCCCGAAAAGGGCTGACGTCCGCGAGCGCGGTCAGGTGAAGGCACGGGAGGAGGGACACCGGGGATGAGCACGAAGGACTTCGTCGAGAAGGACTACTACAAGGTCCTCGGTGTCCCGAAGGACGCCACCGAGGCCGAGATCAAGAAGGCGTACCGGAAGCTCGCCCGCGAGTACCACCCGGACGCCAACAAGGGCGACGCCGCGGCCGAGGAGCGCTTCAAGGAGATCTCCGAGGCGAACGACGTCCTCGGCGACGCCAAGAAGCGCAAGGAGTACGACGAGGCCCGCGCCCTGTTCGGGAACGGCGGCTTCCGCCCCGGGCCGGGCGCGGGCGGCTCGTTCAACTTCGACCTGGGGGACCTCTTCGGGGGCTCCCAGCCCGGCGCGGGCGGCTTCGGCGGCGGCGGCCTCGGCGACGTGTTCGGCGGGCTGTTCAACCGCGGCGGCGCCGGCCCGGGCGCCCGGACCCAGCCGCGCCGGGGCCAGGACATCGAGTCGGAGGTCACCCTCTCCTTCACGGAGGCGGTGGACGGGGCCACGGTCCCGCTGCGGATGTCCTCCCAGGCGCCCTGCAAGGCCTGTTCGGGCACCGGCGACAAGAACGGCACCCCGCGGGTGTGCCCGACCTGCGTCGGCACCGGCCAGGTGTCGCGGGGCAGCGGCGGCGGCTTCTCGCTGACCGACCCGTGCGCGGACTGCAAGGGCCGCGGCCTGATCGCGGAGAGCCCCTGCGAGGTCTGCCACGGCAGCGGCCGCGCCAAGTCCTCCCGGACGATGCAGGTCCGGATCCCGGCGGGCGTCTCCGACGGCCAGCGGATCCGGCTGCGCGGCAAGGGCGCGCCGGGCGAGCGCGGCGGACCCGCCGGCGACCTGTACGTGGTGGTCCACGTGGGCAGCCACCCGGTGTTCTCCCGCAAGGGCGACAACCTGACCGTGACGGTCCCCGTCACGTTCACCGAGGCCGCCCTGGGCGCCGACATCAGGGTCCCGACCCTGAACGGCCCCGCGGTGACGCTGAAGCTTCCGCCGGGCACCCCGTCCGGCCGTACGATGCGCGCCCGCGGCAAGGGCGCCGTCCGCAAGGACGGCACCCGCGGCGACCTGCTCGTCACGGTGGAGGTCGCGGTCCCGGCCACGCTGTCGGACAAGGCCCGCGAGGCCCTGGAGATGTACCGCGACGCGACGGTGTCGGAGGACCCGCGCGCCGCGCTGTTCGAGTCCGCGAAGGGAGCATGACATGGACGGCCGCCGACGACAGCCGCGGTTCGGTGGCGGGGCGTACGAGCTGACCGACGAGACCCCGGTCTACGTGATCTCGGTGGCCGCCCAGCTCTCCGGCCTGCACCCGCAGACGCTGCGCCAGTACGACCGTCTCGGGCTGGTCTCCCCCGACCGGACCGCGGGCCGCGGCCGCCGGTATTCGGCCAGGGACATCGAGCTGCTCCGCACGGTGCAGGCGCTGTCCCAGGACGAGGGCATCAACCTCGCCGGCATCAAGCGCATCATCGAACTCCAGAACCAGGTGGCCGCCCTCCAGGCGCGCGTGGCCGAGCTGTCGGCCGCGGTCGACGGAGCGGCCGCGGTGATGCAGCAGCGCGAGGCCCAGGTGCACGCCTCGTACCGGCGGGATCTGGTCAAGTACCAGCCGCCGGTCGGGGGCAACGCCCTGGTCGTCTGGCGGCCCGCGCCGAAGCGGTCCGCGGACTGACCGCAGCCCCGCCCCGGCCCGTCGCCCGGGGGCCGCTGGAGGCCCGTACAGCGCGCGCAAGGCCCCGCCCGGTGTTTCCGGGCGGGGCCTTGCGCGTCCGGCCCGCAGGGGCCGGCCCGGGGCTCTGCGCGGGCCTGCCGGGCCCGCCGCCTGCTCAGTCGGGGTCGTCCTCCTCCAGGATCCCCGACCGGGCTATGAGGAAACCGAGTTGGGCGCGGCTGCCGCTGCCGAGGATGCCGGCGAGCTTGGCGATGTGCGCGCGGCAGGTCCGTACGTTCATGCCCAGCCGGCGGGCGATCGCCTCGTCCACGTGCCCCTCGACGAGGAGTTGGGCGATGGTGCGCTGGACGCCCGAGATGCCGTCGCGGGTGTGCCGGTAGGTGACCTCCTCCTGGAGCGGCACGGCGCGGTGCCACAGCTGCTCGAACACCTTGATGAGGTAGTCGACGAGGCCGGGGTGGCGCAGTTCCAGGGCGACCTGGCGGTCGTCGCTGGCGGGGATGAAGGCGACGGTGCGGTCGAAGATGATGAGCCGCTCGAAGAGCTCCTCCAGCGTGCGCACCTCGACCTTGCCGGCCTTCAGGATGTCGATGTACGCGAGGGTGCCGCGGCTGTGGCGGACGGTGTGCTGGTAGAGGGTACGGATTCGGACACCGCGGTCGGTGAGCGGCTGGTCCCGCTCCAGGGCTTCCGTAAGCTCCAGACTGGGGCGTGCGCCTCCGGGCTGGACGGTGAGCATCTCGGTGTGGCATTCGGCGGTGGCCAGGTTGAGGGCGGCGTTGATGGCGTCGAAGCCCTCCAGCACGGTGATGGCGTGGGTGCTGGCGGGTGCCTGCGCGCTGATGGCGAGGAACGGCTCGAATGCCTCGGACAGTTCGAGGGAGTCGCGCCGGCGGTCGCGGATCTCGCGCTCGATCGGGTGCAGCCGCTGGGCCAGTGCGACCGCCGGGGGAACCGGGCGGAGCGAATTGACGTCATCGGGATCCGGCTGCAACAACGCCAGATCGAGCAGGCAAGGAGCCGTTTTCACGTCCGCACGTGCAATGCGACCGGTCCGCAGCGCGCTCGTGTAGAGCCGTGCGCCCTCGCTGCACAGGTCGGTGACCGCGTGGGGATGTGTCGCTTTTGTTGTGTTTAGTGCCAAATCTCCACCCCCCAGGGTCCTGAACATGCAAGAACATGATGCATCGTCCCTGTGGCAGCGACGTGCCTGAATGAGCCATCGTCTGACAGGCGGGGGAGAGGATTTCATCAAGTGAGGACGAAGCCGACCATGAACAAGAGAATGCTTCGCTCGGCGCTTGCCACCGTCATCTTCTCGGCTGTGGCCGGTCTGGGACTCGCCGGGGCCACTCTGGGGGGCGCCGGAGGAGGTGCCGCGGACATCCGGGCGGCGCTGCTGGAGGACAGCGGATGGCGTGAGCCGTCGATGGACAGCGGATGGCGTGCCGCCCCGCTGGACAGCGGATGGCGCTCCGCCCCCGCCGACACCGCGTCCGCCGGACTTGTCGTGGAGAGCGCGGCATGACCCCCGACGACCGCGGCTTCCGCCGCGAGATGGCTTCCGCATACCGCTCCGGCTGGCAGTTCATCGACCTTGCGACGGCCATCCCCCAGGTCGGCGACTCGCTGATGGTCACCCTCTTCGGCCAGCCGATCGTGATCACGCGCGAGGAGGACGAGGACGTCCGGGCCTACCGCTGCCTGCGCCGCCCCCGCGGCGCGCCGCAGCCCGTCCGCTGCGAGGTGCGCTACGGCATGGTCTTCGTGAACCTCGATCAGCGCGACCACCAGCTCTTCGAACCCGACATCACCACCGCCACCCCCCGCAGTGCCTGAGGCGATTCCCCCGTCGTTGCAGATCGCCCCAGGTGCTTCCCCCACACAACGGCGCCATCGTGGACCTGACCACGATGGCGCCGTTGTGATGTCCGCGTCCAGTAGTCGAACCGGACAAGCAGAACCGGACAGGGCCGGCCCGGCGGGCGGCCCCGCTCAGGCGCGGCCCATCGCCCGGTCCAGGGCGATCTCGATGACCACCCGGTCCGGGTTCGGCGAGGGCGTGCGCCCGTACCGCTCCGCGTAGCGCGCCACCGCCTCGGCGACCGCCTCCGCTTCCGTACGGACGACCGCGCGGCCCTCCAGCGTCGCCCAGCGGCGCCCCTCCATCTGGCACACCGCGACGCGGGCCGCGCCGGCCGCGGACGCCTGGGCGGCCAGCACGTTGCGGACCTTCTTGCTGTGCCGGTTGCTGATCACGCGGGCGAGCCCGGCGCCGGGGTCGTAGGTCACGCCGACCGGCACCACGTGCGGGGTGCCGTCGGGGCGGGGCGTGGTCAGCGTGCACACGTGCCGCTCCCGCCAGAAGGCCAGGTACTCGGGCGTCGGGTGGAGGACGTCATGGGACATGCCCCGAGACTACGATCCCGGCCTTGAGTGGAATAGACTCAACTTTGCGCACGTTGTCTCTGTCAGATCCTGCCTGACCCGTATCCCCTGACCCGTATCCGTAGGGAGAGGAGAAGCCGCCCGTGGACGCCGAGCTGACCAACAAGAGCCGGGACGCGCTGAACAACGCCACCAGCCGCGCCGTCAAGGACGGCCACACGGACCTGGCCCCGGCCCACCTGCTCCTCGCCCTCCTCGCCGGCGAGGACAACGAGAACGTCACCGACCTCCTCGCCGCCGCCGGGGCCGACCAGGCCGCCGTCCGCGCCGGCGCCGAGCGGCTGCTCGCCGCCCTGCCCAGCGCCACCGGCTCCACCGTCGCGCCCCCGCAGGCCACCCGCGAACTCCTCGCCGTCCTCGCCGAGGCCGACCGTGAGGCGGGCAGGCTCGGCGACGACTACCTCTCCACCGAACACCTCATGATCGCCATCGCCGCCAAGGGCGGCGCGGCGGGCGAGGTCCTCACCGCCCAGGGCGCCACCGCGGCCAAGCTGCTGGACGCCTTCCAGACCGCACGAGGAGGACGGCGGGTGACCACCCCCGACCCCGAGGGCCAGTACAAGGCCCTGGAGAAGTTCGGCACGGACTTCACCGCAGCAGCCCGCGAGGGCAAGCTCGACCCCGTCATCGGCCGCGACCAGGAGATCCGCCGCGTCGTCCAGGTCCTCTCCCGCCGCACGAAGAACAACCCCGTCCTGATCGGCGAGCCCGGCGTCGGCAAGACCGCCGTCGTCGAGGGCCTGGCGCAGCGCATCGTCAAGGGCGACGTCCCCGAGTCCCTGCGCAACAAGCGCCTCGTCGCCCTCGACCTGGGCGCGATGGTCGCCGGCGCCAAGTACCGCGGCGAGTTCGAGGAGCGCCTGAAGACCGTCCTCGCCGAGATCAAGTCCAGCGACGGCCAGATCATCACCTTCATCGACGAACTGCACACCGTCGTCGGCGCCGGGGCCGGCGGGGACTCCGCCATGGACGCCGGCAACATGCTCAAGCCCATGCTGGCCCGCGGCGAGCTGCGCATGGTCGGCGCGACCACCCTCGACGAGTACCGCGAGCGGATCGAGAAGGACCCGGCGCTGGAGCGCCGCTTCCAGCAGGTCCTCGTCGCGGAGCCGACCGTCGAGGACACCGTCGCGATCCTCCGCGGCCTCAAGGGCCGCTACGAGGCCCACCACAAGGTGCAGATCAACGACAGCGCCCTGGTGGCCGCCGCGACCCTGTCCGACCGGTACATCACCTCCCGCTTCCTGCCCGACAAGGCCATCGACCTCGTCGACGAGGCCGCCTCCCGGCTCCGCATGGAGATCGACTCCTCCCCGCTGGAGATCGACGAGCTCCAGCGCGCCGTCGACCGCCTCCGCATGGAGGAGCTGGCGCTCAAGAACGAGTCCGACCCGGCCTCCCTGGAGCGCCTGGAGAAGCTCCGCAAGGACCTCGCCGACAAGGAGGAGGAGCTGCGCGGCCTGACCGCCCGCTGGGAGAAGGAGAAGCAGTCCCTCAACCGCGTCGGCGAGCTCAAGGAGCGCCTGGACGACCTGCGCGGGCAGGCCGAGCGCGCCCAGCGCGACGGCGACTTCGACACCGCCTCCAAGCTGCTCTACGGGGAGATCCCGGCCCTGGAGCGCGAGCTCGACGAGGCCTCCGAGGCCGAGGCGGAGGCCGCGAAGGACACCATGGTCAAGGAGGAGGTCGGCCCCGACGACATCGCCGACGTGGTCGGCGCCTGGACCGGCATCCCCGCCGGCCGCCTCCTGGAGGGCGAGACGCAGAAGCTGCTGCGCATGGAGGCCGAGCTCGGCCGCCGCCTGATCGGCCAGGGCGAGGCCGTCCGCGCCGTCTCCGACGCGGTGCGCCGCACCCGGGCCGGGATCGCCGACCCGGACCGGCCGACCGGCTCGTTCCTCTTCCTCGGCCCCACCGGCGTCGGCAAGACCGAGCTGGCCAAGGCGCTCGCCGACTTCCTCTTCGACGACGAGCGCGCCATGGTCCGCATCGACATGTCCGAGTACGGCGAGAAGCACAGCGTGGCCCGGCTCGTCGGCGCCCCGCCCGGGTACGTCGGCTACGAGGAGGGCGGACAGCTCACCGAGGCGGTGCGCCGCCGCCCGTACAGCGTCGTCCTGCTGGACGAGGTGGAGAAGGCCCACCCCGAGGTCTTCGACATCCTGCTCCAGGTCCTCGACGACGGCCGGCTCACCGACGGCCAGGGCCGCACCGTCGACTTCCGCAACACCATCCTGATCCTGACCTCGAACCTCGGCAGCCACTTCCTGACGGACCCGACGGCCACGCCCGAGGAGAAGCGGGAGCGGGTCCTGGAGACGGTGCGGGCCTCCTTCAAGCCGGAGTTCCTCAACCGCCTCGACGACCTGGTCGTCTTCTCCGCCCTCAGCGGCGAGGAGCTGGCCCGGATCGCCGAGCTCCAGGTGGAGCGGCTGGCCAAGCGGCTGGCCGACCGCCGCCTCGCCCTCGACGTCACGCCCGCGGCGCTGGCCTGGCTGGCCGACAAGGGCAACGACCCCGCGTACGGCGCCCGGCCGCTGCGCCGCCTGATCCAGACGGCCGTCGGCGACCGCCTCGCCAAGGAGATCCTGGCCGGAGAGGTCCGCGACGGCGACACCGTCCGGGTCGACGTCGCCGGCGACGGCCTCCGCGTCGGCCGGGCCGAATAGGCCCGGCGGGGGCGGCCTGCGGTGGCTCCGGGCGGACCAATCGTGTCCGCTCGGAGCGGATCGCACGTGCGGGGCTGGACACGGGGTAGGCGCCATGGGGGAGGATGACACCATCCGCACGAAGGGAAGAACACGGTGAGCATCGACCCGGCCTCGATTCCGAATTTCGGAGGGCAGCAGCCCGAACCGCAGGCCACAGGACCGGCGGGCCCCGTGGTCCCCGACCAGGATCTGGTCAAGCAGCTGCTGGAGCAGATGGAGCTCAAGTACGTCGTCGACGACGAGGGCGACCTCGCGGCGCCGTGGGAGGAATTCCGCACCTACTTCATGTTCCGCGGTGAGGCCGAGCAGCAGGTCTTCTCCGTCCGCACCTTCTACGACCGTCCGCACGCGATCGAGGAGAAGCCGAGGCTCCTGGAGACGATCGACGACTGGAACCGCCGCACCCTGTGGCCGAAGGTCTACAGCCACACCCACGACGACGGCTCCGTCCGCCTGATCGGCGAGGCGCAGATGCTGATCGGCACCGGCGTCAGCCTGGAGCACTTCGTGTCCTCCACGGTCAGCTGGGTCCGCGCCTCCATCGAGTTCGACAAGTGGCTCGTGGAGCAGCTGGGCCTGGAGAAGGACCTGGAGGCCGGCGAGGACGGCAAGGACGACGAGGAGTCCTGACTCCTCCCCGCCGCCGAACAAGAGCCCGGCCGGGCCCGCGGTCCCTTGACCGCGGCGCCTGACCGGGCTCTGTCACGCAGCGAGCCGCCCGAGGCGGGCGCCCGCCTCCTGGAGGACCAGTCCGCTTGCTCCAGGGCAAGGCATGAGCAGCGCGCGACCACGGAGACTGTGGCACTCAGAACACAGTCTGAGTACAGTCTGAGTATGAGCCTTGCTTACCTGGGAGCCGAGCCCGAGTCGGTCTCGTTCACGGACCTTTCAAGAAACCCCAAGGCCGTGGCCGCCCGGGCTGCCGCCCTCGGTGTTCTGCGGGTTACGCATCGCGACGCACCCGACATGGTGCTGACGACTGCCCTGCACGCGGAGCGCACCGAGGAGAACCTCACGACGGCGTCCCGGCTCTTCCTCGCGCTCATGAAGCACGACGACGGAGCCCGGTCGCTCCTGCTGGCGCTGCCCGAAGTCTTCCCTTGGGTGCGGCATCTGGACGACGCAGAGATGCGCGCGTTCACCGTGGAACTCCTGGAAGCGCTGTCCGATGCGGCGGAGCTGGGCGCGCGGGAGGCCGTGCACCGCGCGCTCGTCTCCTGGAGGGCGACGGCTCGTGTCAACGCGGACCCGGAGCAGCTCAGGGAGGCTCTTCGCCCGCTCGACGGGGATGATCTGGGGCCGGTCGAGGTGGGCGGGTGAGCCCGAAGAAGGGCGATCGCGTCAGCGTGCCGCCCCTGAGCGGGTGGAACGTGGTCTTCGGGACCACGGAGGCGGTGGCGGGGTGGGAGGAGCTGTGTCGCGCGGCGCTTCCCAGTGCCCACCGCTGCCTGGAGGCGCTGCGCACCGACCCGCTGTCGCGTGAGCACTGGAACCGTCAGCACCAGCTGCGCGGGCGGCTCGCCACCAAGGAGTGGAAGGGCTCCGCGCTGGAGCAATGGGAGTTCGAGGTTACGAGTGGCGGCCGTGTGCGCTATCTGGTCAGCCCCGAGACATCGACCGTCATCCTGGTCTACGCATCCACGCGGCACCCGAAGGACACCGAGTAACCCGTAGTTCCCGTGCGGCACGGGCTCCGGCTGAACGGCCGGGCCCCGTGCCTGCACGTCCATCCGGCTCGCGCTCAGCGAGACAGCCGACCGAGGCGCTCAACCGCCTCTTCCAGAACAACCGTGCGTTTGCAGAAGGCCCAGCGGACGTGGGTCGCGCCCGCTGTGCGGTCGTCGTAGAAGACCTGGTTCGGGATGGCGACGACGCCGCACCGCTCCGGCAGGGAGCGGCAGAACGCCAGGCCGTCCTTCTCGCCCAGCGGGGTGATGTCGGTGGTGATGAAGTACGTGCCCTGCGGGCGGAACACCTCGAAGCCCGCCGCGGCCAGGCCGCCGGCGAGGAGGTCCCGCTTGGCCGCCAGGTCCGCGCGGAAGTCCGCGTAGTAGGAGTCCGGCAGGTCGAGGGCCTCCGCGACCGCGTACTGGAACGGCCCCGACGAGACGAATGTCAGGAACTGCTTCGCGGAGCGGACCGCCGCGACGAGCTCCGGCACGGCCGTGACCCAGCCGACCTTCCAGCCGGTGAACGAGAACGTCTTGCCGGCCGAGGAGATCGTGACCGTCCGGTCGCGCATGCCCGGGAGCGACGCCAGCGGTGTGTGGACGCCCTCGAAGACCAGGTGCTCGTACACCTCGTCCGTCACGACGAGCAGGTCCCGCTCCACCGCCAGCTCGGCGACCGCGGCCAGCTCCGCGGGGCCCAGTACGGTGCCCGTCGGGTTGTGCGGGCTGTTCAGCAGCAGCAGGCGGGTCCGCGGGGTGACCGCGGCGCGCAGCTCGTCGACGTCGAGGGCGAACGCGCCGCCGTGCGGGCGGAGCGTGACCGGGACGCGGGCGGCGCCGGCCATGGCGATGCAGGCGGCGTACGAGTCGTAGTACGGCTCCAGGGCGACGACCTCGTCGCCCGGTTCGAGCAGCGCCAGCAGTGACGCGGCGATCGCCTCGGTCGCACCCGCGGTGACCAGCACCTCGGCGTCCGGGTCCCACGACAGGCCGTAGAACCGCTCCTGGTGGCGGGCGACGGCGGCCCGCAGCTCGGGGACCCCCGGGCCGGGCGGGTACTGGTTGCCGAGCCCGGTCAGGACGGCGCGGGAGGCGGCCTCGGCGATCTGTGCGGGCCCGTCGGTGTCGGGGAACCCCTGGCCGAGGTTGATGGAGCCGGTGCGCGCGGCCAGCGCGGACATCTCCGCGAAGATCGTCGTGCCGAAGGACGCCAGGCGGCGGTTGAGGAGGGGGCGGCGGCCGGCCGCGGGTTCGGTCATGGGCGCCATCCTGGGGCGAACCTCTGGAGTTGCTCAAGTGCGCTTTGGGCGAGGCGGCCGCCGGGAATCGTTGCTGCACGCGGGACGAGGGGATCCCGCTCCTCGGGCGACCGAGGCCTAGGCAAAGGGGGTCGAAGGATGGTCCTGGGTGTTCTGATACTGGTGGCCGTGCTCGTTGTCGGCGTGGGGGTCATCGTGGCCGTCGCCGCCAGGTTCGCCGCCGCCAAGCCCGCCACGTCCCTGTCCAAGCCCGCGGTCAGGCGGCACGGCTCGTCCTCGTCCTCGTCGTCTTCGTCGTCCTCGTCGTCCTCCACCGACTCCTGGTGGTGGGTCGGCACGTCGTCCTGCGGGTCGTCCTCGTCCTCCTCCTGCGGAACCTCCTCCTCTTCCTGCGGTTCCTCCTCGTCCTCGTCCTGCGGGGGCGGGGGCTGCGGCGGCGGCAGCTGACACGGGGCAGCTGCACCGCGCGCACGGAGCGCCCGGCGGCGCACGGAAGCCGCCGGGCGCCCCCGTATCCATCACCCGGAAGGGTCAGGCGGCGGGGTTCGGAAATGCTGCCGGTGAACACGTGAACTGGCGGGCCCCCGCGGGGATGTAAACCCAACCAAGTTGGGTAAAAACGCTGTGAGTGCCGTGCCTTTCATGATTCCCTCGGTTGAGTAGACCAGTCCCCGGGCCCCGCGGGATCTCCTGCGGACCCGAGCCGGTTTCCCCCCACCCGTTGACCACCGCTGGCGGGGTCCGGCCCCTCTCCCTCGCGCGTTTGCGGAGCCGACTCATGCTCACGACCCTCCAGACCACCTACACCGACACGCGTGCTGCCGACCTGGCCTGGGCCCTGGGCCGTGGCCGGCTGCCCGCCCTGGCCGTGCTGAACCTCGAACTGAACGGTGCCAAGGTGGAGTTGCGCCTGCTGGGGGCCTCGCACCAGGTGCTCCTGGAGGAGGGCGAGGTCGTCTGCTCGGAGACGGTCGCCTGCATGCCCGGCAGCAGCACGCCCCTCCCGCTCGGCGTGGCGAAGCGGATGAGCGGCTGGGAGTACGAGTTCGCCGCCCGCGTCGAGACCCTGTCGCAGGGCTCCTTCGCCGGCCGGGCCCAGGAGCTGCTCGCCCTGGTCGCGGACCACCCGAACGGATTGGCCGGAACCTTTCCCGGCAGCCCGCACGCCTTCACCGCGATGCTCGCGCAGCGCCACGAGGGGCAGGTGCGCTGGCGGACCTGGCACGCATACCCGCAGGAAGGCCAGTTGGTGGCCACCCGTACGAGGGTCGGGGTGCGCGCGGGTGCACCGGCCGGCGCGTTGGAGCCGGCCGCGCCCTGACAGCCGCCGGTGCGCCCCCGCCCCGGCGCCGCAGCCGCCCTCCGCTGCGCAAATCACCGCCGGGGCCGGGGGCGCAGGGTCTCGCGACCCCGCTGCACCGGCCCGGCGCATTGCGCCAACCGGCTGAAACAGGCGGGTACTTGCACCCATGTGGGTGACTTGATGCCCGTGGGCGGTGACATACGGTTCGCTGCATGATCGACCGTTCCGTCCCCCGCCGGGTGCGCCCGGCTCCGGAGCCGCCGGCCGCGGCGGCGCCGGCGGCCGCCCTCCCCGTACGGCCCCGGACCGGCCGACTCCTCGTCCTGGCCACCGTCTTCGTCTGCGCCGCCTGCGGCCTCGTCTACGAGCTGGAGCTGCTGGCCCTCGGCTCCTACCTCATCGGGGACTCCGTCACCCAGACGTCCGTCGTGCTGTCCGTCATGGTCTTCGCCATGGGTGTCGGATCCCTGCTGGCGAAGCGGCTGCGGACCCGGCCCGCCGTCGGGTTCGCCCTCATCGAGGCGGGCCTCGCCCTGCTCGGCGGGCTGTCTGCGATGGCGCTGTACGCGACCTTCGCCTGGCTGGGCGAGTCCCGGCCGGCGCTCGTCGCGTTCTCCCTCCTGATCGGGGTGCTGATCGGCGCGGAGATCCCGCTGCTGATGGCCCTCATCCAGCGGATCCGCAGGCAGGACGCCGGGGGCGCCGTCGCCGACCTGTTCGCCGCCGACTACGTGGGCGCCCTCGTCGGCGGCCTCGCCTTCCCCTTCCTGGTGCTGCCGGTGCTCGGCCAGCTCACCGGCGCCCTCCTGACCGGCACCGTCAACGCCGTCGCCGGCGCAGCCCTGGTCCTGTGGCTCTTCCGCGGCGACCTCACCCCCCGCTGGCGCCGGCTCCTCCTCGCCGTGAACGCCGCCGTCCTCGCCGTCCTCGGCGCCGCGACCGTCCTCGCCGACGACTTCGAGGAGGTCGCCCGCCGGGCCGTCTACGGCGGAGAGGTCCGCGTCGCCCGGCAGACCGGCATGCAGGAGCTCGTCATCACCGGCCCCGCCGGCGGCCCGCCGCGCTCCCTCGACCTGTTCCTGGACGGGCGCCTGCGGGTCAGCGGCTACGACGAGCACCGCTACCACGAGGCGCTCGTCCACCCCGCCATGACCGGCCCGCACGAGCGGGTCCTCGTCCTCGGCGGCGGCGACGGCCTCGCCGCCCGCGAGGTGCTGCGCCACCCCGGCGTGGCCTCCGTGACCGTCGTCGACCTCGACCCCGGCGTGGTCCGCCTCGCCCGCACCGACCCGGTGCTGTCCGCACTGAACGGCCGCGTCTACGAGGACCCGCGGACCGCCGTCGTCACGCAGGACGCGTTCCGCTGGCTGCGCGGCCCGGCGGCCGCCCTCCGCTTCGACGTCATCGTCTCCGACCTGCCGGACCCGGGCGTCACCCCCAGCACCAAGCTGTACTCGCAGGAGTTCTACGGGCTCGCCGCCCGCGCCCTGGCCCCCGGAGGCCGCCTCGCCGTGCACGCCGGCTCCCCCGCCGCCCGCCCCCGTACGTTCTGGACCGTCGACGCCACCCTCCGCGCGGCCGGCCTCGCCACCGCCCCCTACAGCGCCGGAGGCCGCCTCGCCGGGTTCGCCGGGCCCGACCGCAGCCCGCGGGCCGGCGACGCACCGCCGCAGGAGTGGGGCTTCGTCCTCGCGGGACGCGGGCCGGACGCCCCCGAGCTGCGCGTCGACCAGGGCACGCCCGCGCTGCGCTCGCTGACCACCCGGTCCCTGCGCGACGCCGCCCGCGACACGGAGCGGACCCGGGTGGCGGGGCTGCCGCCGTCGACGCTCCCGCATCCGCGCTACTCCTGACCGCTCCCGCGGATCGCGGTGCGCCGCGGGGGGCCCGCGGGCGGCCCGCGTCGGTAGGCTCGACTGCATGGAGCATCAGGTCTTCCTCCCGGTACCGGCCGACCGCCTCCGCGCCGTGCTGCGCGACCCCGCCCGGGTGGCCCGCTGCGTGCCCGGCCTCCAGCAGGACGCCGACGCCGCGGCCGCGGAGGCGGCCCCGGGCCAGGTCGCCGGCCGGCTGAGACTGCGGGTCGGCGGGAACACCGTCACCTACCGCGGCCGCCTCTCCGTGGCCGCCCGGGGCGGCGACCGCTTCACCGTCGAGGGGGAGGGAGTCGAGATCCGGGGCAGCGGCACCGTCAAGCTGACCGTGGACCTGCGGCTGGCCCCGGCCGGCGAGGGGAGCTCCCTGGAGTTCACCGCCGCGGGCGAGGCGGGCGGGCGGGCCGCCGGGTTCGCACCGGACGCCGTCGAGGCCGCCGTCCGCAGGCTGCTGGACAAGGCCGCAGCCCAGCTCGCCGTCCAGGCCGGAGCACCGCACGCGCCGGACGCCCCGGACGGCCCGGACGCGGGCACCGCCGGCACGGCCGACACCGGGGACACCGCCGGGGAGGGCGCCCCGGACACCGAAGCCGGGGACACCGAAGCCGGGGACACCGAAGCCGGGGACACCGAAGCCGGGGACACCCCGTCGGTGTACGACACCGAGGTGCCGCCCTCCTCCCTCGACCCCTTCCTCGACGGCGACTTCGAGGACCTCGGCGGCGTATCCGACTTCGGCGAACTCGACCGCATGCGCGACACCGACGCGTACGGCGCCGCCCAGCCCCCCGCCGAGGCCGCCCACGCCCGCCGCACGATGATCGGCCGCAGCGCCGAGGAGGTCGACCACGCGCCCCCGCGCGGCCGCTACGCCCCCGTCCCCGCACCGGCGTCCGCCGCCGCGGGGGCCGGCCTGCGCTGGATCGCCCCGGCCGCCGCGTTCGCCCTCGCCTCGGCGGTCGTCATCGGCCGCGCCCTGCGCCGCCGCCGCTGAGCTCCCACCGGCAGGACCGTCGGCCCGCGCACGCACATCCGGCACAGGCCACGGACCTCCGCCCGGCGGTGCACCGCACCGTACGCCTCGGCCCGGCAAACCTTCCCGGTCACAGCACTAGGCTCGGCCGCATGAGTACGCAACTGTCGGCCGGCGGCGTGGAAGTGACCGTCGACCAGGAGAACGGCTGCCGGATCAGCAGCCTGCGCATCGACGGGACGGAGCTGCTGCGCCAGGGCGCGCACTACGGCTGCTTCCCGATGGTGCCGTGGTGCGGGCGCACCGCGTACGGCGAGTTCCGCGACGGCGCCGCCGTGCACAAGCTGCCCGTCAACCAGCCGCCGCACGCCATCCACGGCTTCGGCCGCGACGCCGCCTGGCGCCCGGCGCCCGCCGCGGTGACCGCGACCGACGCCGCGTTCACGTACGACCTCGCCGACCCGTGGCCCTACCCGGGCCGTGTCACCCAGACCGTCAGCCTCGACCCGGGCGGCAGCTCCCTGACGCTCGCCATGGGCGTGGAGACGTACGGCGACTCCTTCCCCGCCCAGGCCGGCTGGCACCCCTGGTTCCTGCGCAACCTCGGCGCCGGCGGCGAGGACGTCCGCCTGGACTTCGACCCCGTCTGGCAGGAGGAGCGCGGCCCCGACCACCTCCCCACCGGCCGCCGCACCGACCCGCAGCCCGGCCCGTGGGACGACTGCTTCGGCATGCCCTACGGCGTCGAGGCGGTGCTGACCTGGCCCGGCGAGCTGGAGCTGAAGGTGACCAGCCGCGCCGAGTGGGTCGTCGTCTACGACGAGCAGCCGGAGGCCGTCTGCGTGGAGCCGCAGTCCGGGCCGCCGAACGGCCTGAACACGCTGCCGCGCCTGGTGACGCCGGTGGACCCGCTGGAGGTCTCCATGACCTGGGCCTGGCGCCGTCTGTCGTAGCGCCCGCGCGCACGCAACTAAGCTCGGGGCCATGAGTGACGTACGCGATGCGCTTCTGCAGCAGATCAAGGACAAGGCCGTCGTGCACGGCAAGGTGACCCTCTCCTCCGGCAAGGAGGCCGACTACTACATCGACCTCCGCCGGATCACCCTCGACGGCGAGGCGGCCCCCATGGTCGGCCAGGTCATGCTCGACCTGACCGCCGAGCTCGACTACGACTGCGTCGGCGGCCTGACCCTGGGCGCCGACCCGGTCGCGACGTCGATGCTGCACGCCTCCGCCGCCCGCGGCGGCCGCCTCGACGCGTTCGTCGTCCGCAAGGCGCAGAAGGCGCACGGCATGCAGCGCCGCATCGAGGGCACCGACGTCAAGGGCAAGCGCTGCCTCGTCGTCGAGGACACCTCCACCACCGGCGGCTCCCCGCTGACCGCGGTCGAGGCCGTCCGGGAGGCCGGCGGCGAGGTCGTCGCCGTCGCCACCATCGTGGACCGCGGCGCCGCCGACGCGATCGCCGCCGCGGGCCTGCCGTACCTGACCGGCTACCGCCTCGGGGACCTCGGCCTGGCCTGAGCGCGCGGCCCCGAGGGGCGCCCGCGACGGGGACCGGCCGCGGCGCATCCGCGGCCGGTCTTGCATGCCGGACCGCCCACCGGCTTCCCCGGAGCCCGGCCGGCCGCCGCGAAACCCGCTCTGAGCTGCGGGTTTCTCACCCGGTGGCCTGATTTCCGGAAATCGCAGCGGCCGGCGCGGGTCGAGTGACACGCGGAGCGTGGAAAGATAGGCGCGACGGTTACGTCGCCCCCAGGTCAGGGTCAGCAATCGCACACTCCCCGCACAACAGAGGAGCGGACAGATGCCCATCGCAACCCCCGAGGTCTACAACGAGATGCTCGACCGGGCGAAGGCAGGCAAGTTCGCCTACCCGGCCATCAACGTGACCTCGAGCCAGACCCTGCACGCTGCCCTGCGCGGCTTCGCGGAGGCCGAGAGCGACGGCATCATCCAGATCTCCACCGGCGGTGCGGAGTTCCTGGGTGGCCAGCACAGCAAGGACATGGTCACGGGCGCGGTCGCCCTGGCCGAGTTCGCGCACATCGTCGCGGCGAAGTACGACGTCAACATCGCGCTGCACACCGACCACTGCCCGAAGGACAAGCTGGACGGGTACGTCCGCCCGCTGATCGCCGTCTCCGAGGAGCGCGTCAAGGCCGGCCGCAACCCGCTCTTCCAGTCCCACATGTGGGACGGCTCCGCCGAGACCCTGGCCGACAACCTGGCCATCGCGCAGGAGCTGCTGCCCCGCGCCGCCGCCGCCAAGATCATCCTTGAGGTCGAGATCACCCCGACCGGCGGCGAGGAGGACGGCGTCACCCACGAGATCAACGACGAGCTGTACACCACCGTCGACGACGCGATCCGCACCGCCGAGGCCCTCGGCCTGGGCGAGAAGGGCCGCTACCTGCTGGCCGCCTCCTTCGGCAACGTGCACGGCGTGTACAAGCCGGGCAACGTCGTCCTGCGCCCGGAGCTGCTGAAGGACCTCCAGCAGGGCGTCGGCGAGAAGTACGGCAAGACCAGCCCGTTCGACTTCGTCTTCCACGGCGGCTCCGGCTCCACGGAGGAGGAGATCGCCACCGCGCTGGAGAACGGCGTCGTGAAGATGAACCTCGACACCGACACCCAGTACGCGTTCACCCGCCCGGTCGCCGACCACATGTTCAAGAACTACGACGGCGTCCTGAAGGTCGACGGCGAGGTCGGCAGGAAGTCCACCTACGACCCGCGGACCTGGGGCAAGCTGGCCGAGGCGAGCATGGCCAAGCGCGTCCTGCAGGCCTGCGCCGACCTGCGCTCCACGGGCACCCGCCTGAAGTAGCGGCCGGCCGGCGCCCTGACCGGCCCGGACACACGCACGGAGAAGGGGCCCGGTGCTCCCGCCGCTCGGCGGGGGCGCCGGGCCCCGCCGCGTTCAGAGGGCCGCGAGCGCGGGCCGGCGTACCGCGGCGGTGTGCCGGCCCCGCGCGGCGGCGAGCGCGCCCGCGCGGGCCGCCACCGGAACCGCGACCGGAACCGGAGCGGCGTCGGTTGTACCGGCCGTACGGGGGACGGCGACCGGGACGGAGCCGGGGGCTCCGGCCGCCGGCGCGGCCAGGCAGAGCGCCGCGTGCGCCACGGACGCCAGCGTCACGTGCCGGTGCCAGCCGGGCAGCGACCGGCCGGAGAAGTCGCGCAGGCCCACCCGCTGCACGCTCGCCGCGGACGCGGCCGACACCCGCAGCGCCGTCTTCGTCATCCGCACCAGCGCAGCCGGGTCGGTGCGCACCATGTCCGTCACCCACAGCTGCGTCGGCAGCCGGCGCGCCGCCTCCCACTCGCCGAACAGCAGCACCTCGCGCCGCCGGCCCTGCGCCGGGTCGGGGACCATCACCCGTACGGCCGCCACCAGCGACGTCCGCCGCGCGCCCGGCACCTCCGGGTCGGGCCACTCCACCGGCATCCGCAGCCCCCGCACGTTCTGCAGGACGTCCCGCGCGGCCATCGTGCCCGCGCCGAACCCCGGCACCCGCGGGTCGGTCACCAGCAGCCGCGCCTCCGCACCGATCCGGGCGACCACCGGCACCCGCGCCTCGGCGAAGCGGTGCAGCGTCGACCGCGTCGCGATGTCCCGCACGTCCAGGACGACCGGCCGGACCGGCAGCCGCGCCTCGCGCACCGCGTTCAGCACGCCGCTGACCGCGCAGCCCGCGTACGACTCCTCCTCGCCGGTGCCGCACTCCTGCACCGAGTCCTGCGAGGGCGCCGGCGCCGACTCCTCGTCGAGGAAGAGCCGCCACCCCACCGGCGTCACCACCGGCGCGGAGGTGTACCAGAGCCCGAACGCCTGCTGCCCGCGGAACATCTGGCCCCGGTGCGGGTCGAAGCGGTGCCCGGCGCCCACCGAGTGCTCGCCGCCCTTGGGGATGGCCATCGGCTGCGCCACCCAGGCGGTCAGCGGCGCCGTCCGCCCCAGGTACTCGGCCAGCGCGGTCCGGATCGGCTGCCAGTCCCACGTCGAGGCGGCGATGAAGTGGTGCAGGCTCTGCTCCGCGGCCGCGGCGCCGGCGCCGCCGGCCGCGCCCGCCCGGTCTAGCTGGAGGGCGATGTTGCGGATCGACTTGCGGCCCTCGGCGGTGAGCAGCCCCTGCACGTACTGGCGGCCGCGCTCCCGCTGGTCCTTGCGGCGCAGGGAGGCGAACACCGCGGAGCACAGTTCCTCGACGGCCCCGTCCGCGCACGCCGCGCCGTTCGCGCCGGCCGCTGCTGCTGTGGCGGCGGCGGCCGCGCGGGTGCCGGCGGGCCGGCTGCCGGAGGCGGTGAGGGCGGCGGCGGTGCGGTCGGCGGTGCGGGTGCTGGTGGCGGCGTTCACGAGTTCCCCTTCGTCGATGGCCCCCCTACCGTCCGCCGCGGCCCCCCGCCGCGGGGAGGTGCGCCGGGCACACGGCTCGGCCGCCGGATGGTGGGGCGCCCACCACCCCCCGCCGGAGGCTGCGGCGGCGGTGGGCCCGCCACCGCCGGGCGCGCGGCGGGCGCGGCGCCGGGGTGCCGCATGCCGGGCAGCGCGCCGGGGAAGGCCGCCGTACGGGACGCGGATGCCCCAGACTTGGGGCATGTCCATTCACCAGAACCTGCTCGGGGGCCCCGCCCCCACCCACCTCCCCGACGAGCCGGGCCGCGAGGCCATCGCCGCGGGCACGCCCGCCGTCGAGGTGGCCGCCGCGCACCCGACGTCCTCGCTCGCCTGGGCGGTCCTGTCCGACGAGGCGTTCGCCGCGGGCCGCAGCGTCGAGGCGTACGCGTACGCGCGCACCGGCTACCACCGCGGGCTCGACGCGCTGCGCCGCGCCGGCTGGAAGGGCCACGGCCCGGTGCCATGGGAGCACGAGCCGAACCGCGGCTTCCTGCGCGCCCTGCACGCCCTCGCCCGCGCGGCCGGGGCCATCGGCGAGAAGGACGAGTACGAGCGCTGCACGACCTTCCTGCGCGACTCCTCGGAGACGGCAGCGGAGGTCCTGGGCGCCTGACCGGGGCGCCGCGGGCGCCCGGCGCGGCGCCCGCGGAACCCGCCGGTGTGTGAAATGTGTGTGTGACGACCGTCACGCACCATTGGAGCACCCGGGGGGAGCGGTTTTATGATGCGCACAGGGGACCGGGGCTCCACACACCCTTTCGGAAGGAGCGGACCGCTACCCGGAAGCACGTGTCGAGGAGACAGCGATGTCGAACACCCTTGATGCCTCCGGAGCCGGTTCGGACACCCCGAACCTCGACTTCGCCGGCACGACCCCGTACGAGGACTACGTCCAGGCGGACGTCCTCACCCACCTCCAGCACCCCCGCTCGGACGACCCGGGCGAGATGGTCTTCCTGGTCACCACCCAGGTCATGGAGCTGTGGTTCACGGTCATCGTCCACGAGTGGGAGACGGCCGCGAGGGCCCTGCGGGAGGACCGCGTCCCTGTCGCGATGGACGCGCTGAAACGATCCCTCCGCGAGCTGGAGGCCCTCAACGCCTCCTGGCGCCCGCTCGCCCAGCTCACCCCCGCCCAGTTCAACTCCTACCGCGGCGCCCTCGGCGAGGGCTCGGGCTTCCAGTCCGCGATGTACCGGCGGATGGAGTTCCTGCTCGGCGAGAAGTCGGCGTCGATGCTGGTCCCGCACCGCGGCGCGCCGCGCGTCCACGCGGAGCTGGAGAAGGCGCTGCACGAGCCGAGCCTGTACGACGAGGTGCTGCGGCTGCTGGCCCGCCGCGGCCTGCCCGTCCCGCAGTCCGTCCTCGACCGCGACCTGTCGCGGCGCTACGAGGCCTCGCCCGAGGTCGAGGCCGTGTGGACCGCCCTGTACGGGGACCCCGACGCCCATCCCGACCTGCACCGCCTCGGCGAGGCCCTCACCGACGTCGCCGAGCTGGTGTGGCGCTGGCGCAACGACCACCTTGTCGCCACGCGGCGCGCGATGGGCGCGAAGACGGGCACGGGCGGCTCGGCCGGCGTCAGCTGGCTGGAGAAGCGCGCGTCGAAGAACGTCTTCCCCGAGCTGTGGACGGCGCGCAGCCATGTCTGAGCCGACCACCCGCCGCGCGGCGGAGCTCGCCGAGCGCGCCGCCGGACTCGACGCCGCCGACCCGCTCGCCGGGCTGCGCAAGCGCTTCACCCTGCCGGACGGTGTCGTCTACCTGGACGGCAACTCGCTCGGCGCGCTCCCCGCGGGAGTGCCGGAGCGCGTCGCGGAGGTCGTCTCCCGCGAGTGGGGGACGGAGCTGATCCGGTCCTGGAGCAGCGGCACCTGGTGGACGGCGCCGGAGCGGATCGGCGACCGGATCGCCCCGCTCGTCGGCGCCGCGCCCGGGCAGGTCGTCGTGGGCGACTCCACCAGCGTCAACCTGTTCAAGGCGCTGGTCGGCGCGGCCCGGCTCGCCGGGCCCGGCCGCACCGAGCTGCTCGTGGACGCCTCCACCTTCCCGACCGACGGCTACATCGCCGCCTCCGCCGCCCGGATGACGGGGCTGACCGCCGTCCCGGTGGACCCCTCGCGGGCCGCCGCGGCGATGGGGGAGCGCACGGCCGCGGTCCTGCTCAACCACGTCGACTACCGCAGCGGCCGGCTCCACGACCTGCCCGGTCTGACGCGCGCCGCGCACGCCGCGGGCGCGTTGGCGGTGTGGGACCTGTGCCATTCGGCGGGCGCGCTGCCCGTCGGGCTCGACGCCCACGGTGTGGACTTCGCGGTCGGCTGCACGTACAAGTACCTCAACGGCGGCCCCGGTTCGCCCGCGTACCTGTACGTTGCCGAACGCCACCAGGAGGGCTTCGACTCGCCGCTGCCCGGCTGGAACGGGCACGCGGAACCGTTCGCGATGACCCCGGAGTACGCGCCCGCCGCGGGCGCCGTCCGGGGGCGGGTCGGCACGCCCGACATCCTGTCGATGCTCGCCCTGGAGGCGGCGCTCGACGCCTGGGACGGGGTGGAGGTGGAGGCGGTGCGTGCGAAGTCCCTCGCGCTGACCGACTTCTTCCTGGAGTGCGTCGCCGCGTACGTGCCGCAGGGCCGGGTGGAGTCGGTGACTCCGGCGGCGCACGCCGAGCGCGGCAGCCAGGTCTCGCTGCGCACGGAGGGTGCCCGCGCGGTGATGGACGAGCTGATCGCACGCGGCGTGATCGGGGACTTCCGCGCCCCGGACGTGCTGCGGTTCGGCTTCACCCCGCTGTACGTCGGCTTCGCCGACGCGGAGCGCGCGGCCCGGACGCTGGGTCACGTTTTCGGGTGATCCCGGGGCGAAACGTCACGGCACGGGGCGGGCGGGGCGCGGTCCCGCCCGTCGCCGCCCGCTCCCGTGCCGGGGCCCGTGACGGGAAACCGACTCCCCGGGACAGGCCTGTTCCGGCCTGATACGGTCCCGCTCTGCCGGAACACCGGAACACCAGTCCCACGCGTTACGAGAGGTGGAGCCGATGTCGGATCCCGCAGTCGAACGGGACGCCGCCGAGGCCGCCTCGGCCTTCGCCCACCCGCCGGTCGCGCCCGACGCGACCGCCGCGTACGGGGAACACCCCGACCACGTCGTGGACTTCTACGCCCCGCGGGCCGGGGACGGCTCCGCCGCCTCCGCGCCGCTGGTGGTGCTGCTGCACGGCGGGGCCTGGCGCGCCCCGTACGACCGCGCGCACGTGACGCCGCTGGCGGACTTCCTGGCGCGGCGGGGTTTTGCCGTGGCCAACGTGGAGTACCGGCGCGGGAGTTCGCTGCCGCACCAGGACGCGGACGGCCCGGTCGCGGGGCGCTGGCCGGAAACCTTCGACGACGTCGCAGCGGCGATGGACGCCCTGCCGGGGCTGGCCGCCTCCGCGCTGCCGCAGGCGGACCTGCGGCGCACGGTCGTCACCGGGCACTCGGCGGGCGGCCACCTGGCGCTGTGGGCGGCCGCCCGGCACGTGCTGCCCGCCGGAGCCCCGGCCGGCTGGCGGCTGCCCGAACCGCCGCCGCTGCGCGGCGTGGTGGCGCTGGCGCCGATCGCGGACTTCGAGGTCGCGGGCAGGCTCGGCGTGTGCGGCGGGGCTGCCGGGCAGCTGCTGGGCGGCGCGGCGCACCTGGCGGAGCGGTCGCCGTACGCGGACCCGGCGGTGCTGCTGCCGACGGGGATCGCCACCGCCGTGGTGCACGGGCGGGAGGACATCGTGGTGCCGGCGGCGGTCGCCGAGTCGTACGTGGAGGCGGCGGCCCGGGCCGGCGAGACGGTGGGGCTGACCCTGCTGGACGGGGTCGGGCACTTCCCGCTGATCGACCCGGGCGCGGACGCCTGCGCGGTCGTGGCCGAGGAGGTCGCGCAGCTGGCCTGGTAGGCGCGGGCGCCGTGCGCAGGCCCAGGCGGCACCCGTCGGCCGCGGCCGGTGTCAGGCCGTCGCGGCGAGGCGGGCGGCGAAGCGGGCCAGCCGTGCGCCCTGGTGGCGGGCCGCGGCGAGGGCCTCCTCGGTGACGGGGCCGCTGCCGCCGGGGTGCGAGGTGCCGTACGGGTTTCCGCCGGCGGCGAAGACGGCCGGGTCGGTGAAGCCGGGGGCGACGATGACCGAGCCCCAGTGGTGGAAGGTGTTGTACAGCGCGAGGAGCGTGGACTCGTTGCCGCCGTGGGCGTTGTGCGCGCTGGTGAAGCCGGTTGCCGGCTTGTCGGCCAGGGCGCCCTGCTGCCAGAGGCCGCCGGTGGTGTCGAGGAACTGCTTCAGCTGGCCGGCGATGTTGCCGTAGCGGGTGGGGGAGCCGATCGCGTAGGCGTTGGCCCAGGAGAGGTCGTCGAGGGTGGCGGTCTCGACGTCCTTCGCGGCCTCGACGTGCTCGCGCCACGCGGGGTTGGAGTCGATGGCGGCGTCCGGGGCGAGTTCGGGCACGCGGCGCAGGCGCACCTCCGCGCCGGCCTTCTCGGCGCCTTCGGCGACGGCCTGCGCGAGGGCGTGGACGTTCCCGGTGGACGAGTAGTAGACGACGGCGACCTTGGCACCCATGGTGAATCTCCTCCTGGTGAAGCGGATCGCTATCCGCTTTCGCTGAGCAGAGTCAATCGGATAGAAATCCGTTTGGCAAGCGGATCCGGTAGCCTGCCTGCATGAGCCGCACCGAGCTGCCCGTCACGGGCCAGGCCCCGCCGGAGCGGGCGGACGCCGCCCGCAACCGGCGCAGGATCCTGGACGCGGCCGCCCGGCTGCTCGCCGACCAGGGGCCGGATGCCGTCACGATGAACGCCGTCGCGCACGCGGCCGGCATCGGCGTCGGCACCGTCTACCGCCGCTTCGGCGGCGTCAGCGGCCTGCTGCTCGCCCTGCTGGACGAGGGCGAGAAGCGCTTCCAGGAGGCGTTCCTCGCCGGCCCGCCCCCGCTGGGCCCCGGGGCGCCCCCGGAGGAGCGGCTGCGCGCGTTCCTGCACGCGCTGGCCGATCGGCTCTCCGCCTGCCGGGCCGTGATGGGCGCCGCCGAGGCTGCGTCGCCGGGAGCCCGGTACGGCAGCGGCGCCTACCTCACCCTGCACACGCACGTGTCCCTGCTGCTGCGGCAGGCCCGCCCGGAGGCGGACGCGCCGGTCCTGGCCCACCTGCTGCTCGCTCCCTTCGTCCCGAGCCTGTTCGAGCACCTGACGGCGGAGCGGGAGGTGTCGCCCGACCGGATCAAGGCGGGCATCGACGCCCTGCTGGGAGCGGGCGGGGGGTGAGCCGCCCGCCCCCTCCGGGGCCCCGCCCGCTGTGATCAAGCCATGGCCTGATCGGTAACCTGGGCGTCCGAATCCGATCACGGGTTCGAGTAGTAGACCTCAGGGGGGAACGGTGCTCCGCCACCGACTCGTTTTTCCGGCTGCCCTCGTGGCGGCAGCCGCCGTACTGGCGCCGGGAGCAGCCCACGCGGCCCCGGCGGCTCCGGCCGCCGTGACAGGGGCCTCCGACCCGCAGTCGTACACGGCCCCGCCCTACTGGACCGTGCGCACCCCGCTGGGCGACGGCCCGATCGGCCACGACGGCCTCCAGATCGACCTGCACGCGGGGATGTTCACCGCGCACGGCATCCACCTGGAGGCCGCGGCCCTCGACGTCCGCGGCCCGTCGTCCGTCACCGTCGAGTGGGGCGACGGAGCGAAGGACACGGCGGAGATCACCGAGCCCGCCGACATCAAGCGCCTGGACCACGCCCACACGTACGCCGAGGTCGGCACCTACACCGTGACGTACACGGTGACCGACGCCGCGCACAACGTGCGGGCCGTCAACAAGGTCATCGTCACCACGGCGGGCGCCGAGTTCACCGCGCACGCGCCGACCCGCCTCCTCGACACCCGCGACGGGACGGGTGCCGCGAAGGCCAAGGTCGCCGGGCGCAGCAGCGCCCGCGTGAAGGCCGCCGGCAACGCCCGGATCCCGGCCGGAGCCACGGCCGTCGCGCTGAACGTGACGGTGACCAACACCGTCGAGGCCGGGTACGTCACCGCGTTCGCCGGGAAGGGCGCCCGGCGGCCGGACACCTCGAACCTCAACTACGCGCCCGGGCAGACCGTCCCCAACCTGGTGATCGTCCCCGTGGGCGACGACGGCCACGTCGAGCTCTTCAACGGCGGCTGGGCCCCGGTGGACCTCATCGCGGACGTGACCGGCTACTTCACCCGGTCCGCGGCAGCCGGCTACACCCCGCTGGCGCCGGCGCGCCTCGTCGACACCCGCGAGGGGCTCGGCACCGCGCAGGGGCAGGTGCCCGGCCAGGGGGCCTTCACCGTGGCGGCCGCCGGGGCGGGGAAGGTCCCGAAGGGCGCCACCGCGGTCGCCCTGAACGTCACCGCGACCAACCCGGCGGAGGCCGGGCACCTGACTGTTTTCCCGAGCGGCCAGTCGGCGCCGAGCACGTCCAGCGTCAACTTCACGGCGGGGCAGACCGTCGCCAACGCGGTGGTCGTGCCGGTGGGCGCGGACGGGAAGATCAGCGTCCGCAACGGCAGCTGGAAGGGCGCCGACGTCGTGGTCGACGTGGTCGGCTACTACAGCCCCGACAGCAGGGCCGCCTACCGGCCGTTCCACCCGTTCCGGCTCGCGGACACCCGCGAGGACAGCCGGCACCGCCCCCGCGGCCCCGTCCCGGCCCGCGACTACCTCGCGCTGCCGTTCACCGGCGAATCCCCGGTGCCGCCGGCGGGCTGGGTGCTGAACACCACGGTCACCAACACGACCGAGGCCGGCCACCTGTCGGTCGCCCCCGACCCGAACACGTGGGCGGACTACCAGAAGGGCATCGCGGCGAAGCCGGAGCGGCCCCTCTCCTCCTCCCTGAACTGGGGCGCGGGCATGACCGTGCCCAACCTCGTCCAGACGCCCGCCGGGCCGGGCGCCGTCATCGACTTCTGGAACCAGGGCTGGCAGCCGGTCGACGTGATCGTCGACTGCCTCGGCGTCTACGAGACGGACTGACCGGAACGCGAAGGGGGGCGGTGCACCGTGCGGTGCACCGCCCCCCTTGCGGCGGACGGGTGTCGGGCCGTCCCGTCCGGAGGCCTAGAGGAACGAGTTGATCTCGATCGTCTCGGTGCGGCCGGGGCCGACGCCGATCGCGGAGATCGGGGCGCCCGACATCTCCTCCAGGGCCTTCACGTACGCCTGCGCGTTCTTCGGCAGGTCGGAGAAGGTCTTGGCCTTGGTGATGTCCTCGGACCAGCCCGGCAGGTTCTCGTAGATCGGCTTCGCGTGGTGGAAGTCCGTCTGCGAGTACGGCAGCTCCTCGACGCGCTTGCCGTCGATCTCGTACGCGACGCACACGGGGATCTGCTCCCAGCCGGTCAGCACGTCCAGCTTGGTCAGGAAGAAGTCCGTCAGGCCGTTCACGCGGGTGGCGTAGCGGGCGATCGGGGCGTCGAACCAGCCGCAGCGCCGGTCGCGGCCGGTGGTCACGCCGCGCTCGCCGCCGATGCGGCGCAGGTCCTCGCCGTCCTGGTCGAACAGCTCGGTCGGGAACGGGCCCGCGCCGACGCGGGTCGTGTAGGCCTTCAGGATGCCGATGACGCGGCTGATCCGGGTCGGGCCGACGCCCGTGCCGGTGCAGGCGCCGCCCGCGGTGGGGTTCGAGGAGGTCACGAACGGGTACGTGCCGTGGTCGACGTCGAGGAGGGTGCCCTGGCCGCCCTCGAACAGCACGACCTTGTCCTCGTCGAGCGCGTTGTTGAGGATCAGGGTGGTGTCCGCGACGTACGGCTTGATCTGGTCCGCGTACTGGAGCATCTCCTCCACGATCGCGGCGGCCTCGATCGCGCGGCGGTTGTACAGCTTGGCGAGCAGCTGGTTCTTGTTCTCCAGCGCCGCCTCGACCTTCTGGATGAGGATCGACTCGTCGTAGAGGTCCTGGACGCGGATGCCGACGCGGTTGATCTTGTCCGCGTACGTCGGGCCGATGCCGCGGCCGGTCGTGCCGATCTTGCGCTTGCCGAGGAAGCGCTCGCCGACCTTGTCGAGGGTGACGTTGTACGGCGTGATCAGGTGGGCGTTTCCGCTGATCAGCAGCTTCGAGGTGTCGATGCCGCGCTCGTTCAGCCCGCGCAGCTCGGACAGGAGCACGGACGGGTCGACGACGACGCCGTTGCCGATGACCGGGGTGCATCCGGGGGACAGGATGCCGGACGGGAGAAGGTGCAGCGCGTACTTCTGGTCGCCTACGACGACCGTGTGGCCGGCGTTGTTGCCGCCCTGGTAGCGCACCACGTAGTCAACGGATCCACCGAGCAGGTCGGTGGCCTTCCCCTTGCCCTCGTCACCCCACTGAGCTCCGAGCAGCACAAGAGCGGGCACAGGCGTACACCTCTTCCGGATGGGGCATGTCCAAGGCCAGGGGGCGTACGACGATGTACACCGCAGGCTGGGCCGTCGGACCGGTACCCCGGAATAGACGAAGGCCCTGGCGCAATAGCGCAAGGGCCTCTTGCACAAAGATGCTACCCGAGGAAGGACCGAGGTGTCGGCTCCGGAGCCCACCATGAGCCCTGCGGGCGCGCCGGTCGGCGGCCTGCTCGTGCTCGTCGACCCGGTCGCGCGCCGTCTCGACGGAGAGTCCGTGCGCATCGCGAGGGACGTGCTGTCGGCCGGGGCGGCGGCGAAGATCTGCCTCCCCCAGTCGCCGGAGGAGTTCGCGCGGGCCCTCGCCCGCCGCGGCCATCGGCGGCCGGTGATCGTCGGCGACGACCGGGCCCTCGTACGGGCGGTCGGGCTGCTGCACCGGGAGCGGGAGCTCGACGGGGAGGCCCTCTCGGTGGTTCCCGTGGGGCAGGCGGGCTCGCTGGGGCTGGCGCGGCTGCTGGGGGTCCCCTTGTCGGCGGTGTCCGCGGCGCGGGCGGCCCTGGACGGGGTCGTCGGCGTCCGCGACCTGCTCGTCGACGACAGCGACGGCGTCGTCCTCGGCGGACTGCGCATCCCGCCCGTCCGGCCGCCCGCGCCCCGGGCGGGCGGGGCGTCGGTGCGCAGCGCCTACCGGTCGCTGGTGCGGACGCTCGCCGGGCCGCCCGCGGCGCCGGCCGCGGGGCACCGGCTGCGGGTGGAGGCCGACGGGGTGGTGCTGGCCGACGTGGACCGCCCCGTCGACGACGTCGCGGTCGCGCCCGGCGGGGGCGGCCTGGCGGAGGTCGCCGTCCGCGCGGAGGGCGCCGTGGTCCGGGCCCGCGCCGCGGCGGTCACGGTGGCGGGAGCCGACTTCCGCTACCGGGCCGACGCGGCGGTCTCCGGGCCGGTCCGGCGGCGGACGTGGACCGTGCGGCCGGCGGCCTGGGGGCTCATCCTGCCGCGCTGACCGGCGTACGGGCCGTCTCGCGCAGCACGCGGCGGCGGGAGAGGACGGTGACGGCGAGCGAGGCGGCCGCGAGCCCCGTGATCGCCGTCGCCGGCCCGACGGCCTGGGCGGCGGCGCCGGCGAGGGCGGCGCCGATGCCCTGCCAGGTCATCCGGCCCGCGGACTCCGCGCCCTGGACCTGGCCGCGGACCGCGTCCGGGGTGAGCGCGAGGAGCTGCTCCTGCATCGGCAGGGTGGCCGCGAAGCCGGCGCCGGCGAGGAACACGGCGACGGCGGCGACCGGCAGCGGCGGGTGGAGCGCGAACACCAGGAAGGGCGCGGCCATCAGCAGCCGCAGGGGGAAGGCGGCGCGGCGCCTGCCCCCTGCGGTGAGGAGCCGCCCGACGGCGAGGTCGCCGAGGAGCAGCCCCGCGGACGCGGCGGCCAGGAGGTGGCCGGCGTACTGCCCGGCGTACGGGATGAACAGCGCCTCGCAGCCGACGACCAGGCCGTTCGGCACCCAGAGGTTCAGCAGCAGGGCCCGCCGGCCGGGACGGCCCAGCAGTTCGGTGTTGCCGGCCCAGGTGCTGCGCAGGCCGGGGCGGCGGGCGAGCCGGACGGAGCGCTCGCGGAGGGTGGCCGCGACGGCGGCCAGGGAGAGCGCGGTGAGCGCGGCGGCGGCAGCGAACAGCCCGTGCGGGCCGATCGCGCGCACCAGCACCGCGCCGGAGGCGTAGCCGAGGACGGAGACGGCGCCGGCGGTGATGTTCATCAGCGAGCGGGCCGGGGCGTAGGCGGATGCGGGGACGATCTCGGCGAGCAGGCCCATGCGGGTGCCGGTGCCGAGGGACTGGAAGAAACCGAGGGCCAGGAGCAGGGCGAAGCGGGCGGTGAGCGGCAGACCCGGCACGGCCTGGGCGGCGATGCCGGCGAGGGAGGCGCCCTGGAGGGCGAGCAGGGTGCGGCGGGGGCGGCTGCCGTCGGCGACGGACATCAGGGTGAGCGCCCCGAGCACGGTCGCGAAGGTCGCCCCGTACATGCTGACCGCTGTCAGGAAGGGGGAGCCGGTCTGGCGGTCGACGAGGCTGCCGAGGGCGAACCCGGACAGGGCGCTCGCGGCGGCGGTGAGGGCGAAGCTCGCGAAGAGCCCGGCGAACTCCCGGTTCCGGAGCAGCTCCCGGTACCCGGGACGGGCTCCCGGCGGCACGGGCGCGCGCGATGTTGATGAGGCGTCAGAAGGCATGAAAAAAGCCTCCGTTCGCTCCCGTCAGGGAGAGCCGGAGGCCTTGGTTGGACCATAGCACGCGGGGGCGGGGCGTTCAGAACTCGACGATCAGCTCCCGCAGCCCGCGGATCACGTACCCGGGCTGCCACTGCGGTTCGCGGACCAGCTTCAGCGGGGGCACGCCGTCCGCCAGGAGCGCGCCGAAGGAGGCCGCCAGCTCGCGGCGGGCCAGCGGGGCGCCCAGGCAGTAGTGGATGCCCGCGCCGAAGCTGAGGTGCGGGTTGTCGGTGCGGGAGAGGTCGAGGGTGTCCGGGTCCGCGAAGCGGGCCGGGTCGCGGTTGGCGGAGCCGAACAGCAGCGCGACCTCCGCGCCGCGCGGGATGACCGCGCCGCCGATCTCGATGTCGTCCAGGACCCACCGCTCGAACATCTGGAGCGGGGTGTCGTAGCGCATCAGCTCATCCACAGCTGTGGACAACTTTCCCCGGTCGAGCGCGGCCAGCTGTCCAGGATTGCGGAAGAGTGCCCACCAGCCGTTGACGGTCGTGTTCACGGTGGCCTCGTGGCCGGCGTTCAGCAGGAGCACGCAGGTGGAGATCATTTCCTGTTCGCTGAGCCGCCCCTCCTCGTCGTGCGCCGCGATGAGCCCGGAGACCAGGTCCTCCCCGGGCTGCCGGCGCCGCCGGGCGATCAGCTCCCGCAGGTAGGCGCTGAACTCGGTGCTCGCCTGCACGGCCCGCCGCGCCGTCTCTTCGTCGGGCCGCAGCTCGAACATCCCGCAGATGTCCGCGGACCACGGCCGCAGCAGCCCCCGGTCCTCCTCCGGCACCCCCAGCAGCTCCGCGATCACCGCCACGGGCAGCGGCTCGGCGACCACCGCCAGCAGGTCGCCGCCCCCGTCGGCGAGGAGCCGGCCCACCAGCTCCCCGGCGAGCCGCTCCACCGCCGGCGCGAGCCGCTCCACCGTCCGCGGCGTGAACGCCTTCGACACCAGCCGCCGCACCCGCCCGTGCGCCGGGTCCTCCAGGTCGAGCAGCCCGTTGTCGTTGAGCACGTGGAACGGCTCGTGCTCCGGCGGCGGCGCCGTACGCCCGAACTCCTCGTGCGAGAAGCGGTGCAGGTACGTCCGCCCGAGCCGCCGGTCGCGCAGCAGGGCACTCACGTCGGCGTAGTGCGGCACGAGCCACTGCCCGGTGGCCTCGCACCAGACGGCCCTGCCCTGCTCCCGCAACTCCCGGTAGGCCGGGTACGGGTCGGCGACGAACGCGGCATCCCACGGATCAAAGCCCATGCCCGCAGCCTAGTGCTGCGACCCCTGCCGGGCAGCCGGACCGCGTCGGGCCGGCTATGCGGGGGTGACGAGGCGGGTCTCGTAGGCGAAGACCGCCGCCTGCGTCCGGTCGCGCAGGCCCAGCTTCACCAGGATCCGGCTGACGTGCGTCTTGATGGTGGACTCGGCCACCACCAGCCGGTCCGCGATCTCCGCATTGGAGAGGCCCTGCGCGATCAGGACGAGCACCTCCGTCTCCCGGTCCGTCAACTCCCCCACCCCGGAAGCGTCGACCGGCCGGGGGGCCGCGGACAGCCGCGAGAACTCCGAGATCAGCCGCTTGGTCACCGTCGGCGCCAGCAGCGCCTCCCCGGACGCCACCACCCGTACCCCCTCGGCCAGTTGCCTGGCGGAGGCGTCCTTCAGCAGGAACCCGGACGCCCCGGCCCGCAGCGCCTGGTACACGTACTCGTCGAGGTCGAAGGTCGTCAGGACCAGCACCTTCGCGTCCGTGCCCATGGCGGCGATCTCCCGCGTGGCCTCCAGCCCGTTCATCACCGGCATCCGGACGTCCATCAGCACCACGTCCGGACCGAGCGCCGCCACCTGCGCGACGGCCTCCCGCCCGTCGACGGCCTCGCCGACCACCTCGATGCCGTCCATCGCGTTCAGCAGGACCGAGAAGCCCTCCCGGACCATCATCTGGTCGTCGACGATGAGAACCCTGATCGTCATGCCTGTTCCCGCGCCGTCTCCAGAGCCGCTTCCTGCCCGCGCACGGGTATGAACACCGCCACCTCGTATCCGCCTTCCGCGGTCCGCCCGGCCGTCATCTGCCCCTCCAGCATGGCGACCCGCTCCCGCATGCCCGTGATCCCGTGCCCCGCACCCGGCGAGGGCCGCACGTCCCCGGTCGGCGCCCCGTTGACGACACGTATGCCGAGCCCGCCCAGCACGTACGACACCTCCACGCCGGCGGCCGCTCCCGGCGCATGCCGCAGGGTGTTGCTCAGGGCCTCCTGCACGATCCGGTACGCCGACAGCTCGACTCCCTGCGGCAGCTCCCGCACCGCACCCGTCACCGTCTTCTCCACCCGCAGGCCGGCCTCCCGCACATTGGCGACGAGCCCGTCCAGCGAGGCCAGTGTCGGCTGCGGGGCGTCCGGCGCCTCGTAGTCCTCGGAGCGGACCACTCCCAGCACCCGGCGCAGCTCCGTCAGCGCCGCCACCGCGTTCTCCCGGATCGTCGCGAACGCGGCCTCCAGCTCCTGCGGCGGGTTCTTCACCCGGTACGGTGCGGCCTCCGCCTGGATCGCCACCACCGACATGTGGTGGGCCACCACGTCGTGCAGCTCGCGCGCGATCGTCGTCCGCTCCTCCAGCAGCGTCCGCCGGTCCCGCTCGACCGCGGTGACCTCCGCCTGGGCGCTCACCTCCTGCTCCGCCTCCCGGCGCGTGTGCCGGACCGTCACCACCAGCAGCGACACCGCCAGCAGGAACAGGATCGGGACAACGCTGCCCGAGTCGCCGCCGGCCAGGACGGAGGCCGATATCCCGAACAGCATCGTGACCAGCCACATCCAGCCCGAGGTCCGGGGCCGGGTCCGCATCGCGACGACGGTCACGGTGAACAGGTACGCGACGAAGCTCGCCGGTCCCCACGGCCAGGTCGACCCGTCCCCCGCGCCCGCCACGGCGAGCGCCGAGGTCGACGCGAGGGCCGCCCAGAACGCCCCGACGGGCCGGACCAGCGTCATCAGCACCGGCGCCGCCGCGACCGCGCCCAGCAGCAGTGCTGCCGGCGGCCACAGGAAGTCGTGCACGCCGAGCGTGGTGAGCGCCACCAGCAGGGCGGTGCCGGCGACCACCGCGTGCGGCAGATACGGCGCCTTCGCCCGTATCCCCGCGGGGAGCCGCCGCACCAGCGGGCCGTCCGTGCGCATCGGCGGCAGCGGCCGGTACGCGAAAGCGTCCGTGAGGAGCTCCTCGCGCAGGCTCCGGAGGATTCCCGAAGCCAGCCGGATCTCGGGGGTCCCGGGATTCGCCCCGGAAGTCTTCTCGGTCATGGCACCACCGTAGGTCTGCGGTCCTCTCGTCCGCGTCGCCGCACAAGGGGATCTGCGGGCCTCCCCCTCAGGTACTACCCGAGGCCCTCAGTAGCCCGCCGGACGGACCAGACCCGTCTCGTACGCGAAGACCGCCGCCTGCGTGCGGTCCCGCAGGCCGAGCTTCACCAGGATCCGCCCCACGTGCGTCTTCACCGTCTGCTCGGCCACGACGAGCCGTGCGGCGATCTCCGCATTGGACAGCCCCTGCGCGATCAGCGCGAGCACCTCCGTCTCCCGCTCGGTCAGCTCCGCGATCCGCGCCTTCGACGGGGCGCGCGGTGCACCGAGCCGCGAGAACTCGGTGATGAGCCGCTTGGTGATGTTCGGGGACAGCAGGGCCTCACCGGCCGCGACGACCCGCACCGCCTCGGCCAGCTGGTCCGCGGAGGCGTCCTTCAGCAGGAACCCGGACGCGCCGGCCCGCAGCGCCTCGTACACGTACTCGTCGAGGTCGAAGGTCGTCAGGACGAGCACCTTCGCCTCGGAGCCCGACGCGGTGATCACCGACGTCGCCTCGATGCCGCCCGTTCCCGGCATGCGGATGTCCATCAGCACCACGTCGGGGCCGAGTTCGGCGGCCTTCGCCACGGCGTCCGCGCCGTCCACGGCCTGCCCGACGACCTCTATGTCGGGCTGCGTGTTGAGCAGGACCGTGAAGCCCTGCCGCACCATCATCTGATCGTCGGCGATCATCACCCTGATCGGTCGGGCCGTCGTCGTCATGGCGTCCTTCTAGTCGTTCGTCCGAGGGTCCACGGGCAGCACGGCGCTCACCTCGTACCCGCCGCCCGGCCGCGGACCCGCGGCGAGCTCGCCCCCCAGCATGCCCGCCCGCTCCCGCATGCCGAGCAGCCCGTGCCCCGCACCGTGCGAGGGCGGGGCCTTCCGGTCCGGCGCCGTGTTGGCGACGCACAGGTGCAGCTCGCGCGGCCCGTACGCGATGCCGACCTCCACCTGCGATCCGGGGGCGTGCCGCAGGCAGTTGCTGAGGGCTTCCTGCACGATCCGGTACGCGGTGAGCTCCACGCCCGGCGCGAGCGGCCGCCGGATGCCCGCGATCGCCGTGGTCACCTCCAGCCCGGCGCTTCGCACGTTGCCGACGAGCCCCTCCAACTCGGCAAGGGTGGGCTGCGGATGGTGGGGGTCGGCCGGGTCGGCGGCCTGCTCCGAGCGCAGCACGCCCAGCACCCGCCGCAGCTCCGTGAGGGCCTCCAGGGCGTTCTCCCGGATGCCGGCCAGGTTCTCCCTGAGCTCCGGTGACGGGTTCTCGACCAGGTGCGGGGCGACCTGCGCCTGGATCGAGATGACCGACATGTGGTGGGCGACCACGTCGTGCAGTTCGCGCGCTATACGGCTGCGCTCCTCCAGCAGGGCCCGGCGGGCCCGCTCCTCCTCGGTGAGCGTCTCCTGTTCGACGAGCTTGCTGCGGGCCAGGCGGCCGGCGCGCAGGGCGTATCCGAGCACGCCGGCGAAGGCGAACAGCAGCAGGGTGGCGGGGATCGTGCTCTCGCTGCCCGCCGGCCGGAACCGCACCTCGGCCAGGGCGCCGAGCGCGACGGACAGCCCGACCACCGCCGTGGTCACCCGCGCCGGCACCCGCAGTGCGACCAGCAGCACCACGAAGGCGAAAAGCACCACGCCGGCGGGCGTCCACGGCCAGCTCTGCCCCTCGCCGGCACTGCCCTGCGTCTGCACGGCCACCATGAACGCGGACGCGAGCGCCAGCCACCATCCGGCGATCGGCCGGAACATGGCGAGGACCACCGACGCGCCGCCCGCCACGGCCGCCAGGAGCGGGTAGCCGCCGCTCACCCCGTAGTGGGAGGACATCTGCTCGGTCGTCAGGAACGTGCAGAGCACCGCCACGTATCCGAGGGCCAGATGCGGCAGCCGAGCCAGCCAGCGCGGCCGGGACATCCCCGGCAGCGGGTTCCGTTCGAGCGTGAACAGCCCGGCGGCCAGGGTCCGCAGCGCCCCGAACCGCCGGCCGGCGTCCGCGCCGGGACCGGAACCGGGGCCTGCGGCCGGGGTGCTGTGCTGCTCTTTCACGCCGTCCACCCTAGACACGGGACGCCTCCCGCCTCCGGGCCGGCCCGACCGGACGGAAGGCGCCGCCGTCCCCGGCCGCGGCACCGGCGCCGCCCTGCCGGGCCTGTCGGCCCCGCCCGCCCCGCTCGTACGCGTGGAATGCGGCCAGGCACACGGTCAGCGCGGCCGCGAACACCGGAAGCCACAGCAGCCGGGCGGGTATCCACAGCGCCGAGTCGGGGACGGTGTGCAGGCCGGGCAGTTCGACCGGGGAGGTGAGGCCGAGCGCGGTGACGGCCATCATCGCCGTCTGGTGCCAGAGGAAAACGGTCATCGCCGACAGGTTCAGCAGGGCGACTGCCGCCCACACCCGCGGCCGGACCGCGGCCCGCGCCAGCTGCCCCCGCAGCAGCAGCGCAAGCCCGCACTGCGCCAGCCCGAACGCGACCGCGGCCGACGTCGGCGGGTTCAGGTTCGACACGGCCGCACCGGGCACGCCGACCATGGACGCCGGGTAGCCGCCCCACAGCACCAGCACCGCCGTGCCCGCAGCCCCGCCCGCCAGCAGCGCCAGGGCCGGGCCCCGCCGGTCGAGCCGCCCCCGTGCCCAGGCCGCACCGAGGGTGTACGGGACGAGCCAGCCCGCGGCCACGTTGACCCAGCCGACCCACTCCGGCCCGCCGAACCCGAACCGCCACAGGTCCACGGCCGCCACCACGGCCGCGGGCCACACCGGGTGCAGCCGCACCGCCAGCGGCGTCGCCGCCGTCAGTACGGCGAACACCAGCAGGAACCACAGCGGCGACAGCACGAGCCGCACCAGCGCGTGGACGGTGTCCCACGCGGCCCCGCCCAGCAGCATCCCGCCCGCGGCCACCGTCCACAGGGCGAGCACCGCGGCGACCGGCCGGAACAGCCGGGACAGCCGCTGCCCCACCCAGGCCCCGTACGGGACGCCGCGCTCCCGGGCGGAGGCGTGGCCGCGGGCGGCGACGAGGCCGCCGACGAAGAAGAACACGGCCAGCGTCTGGAACACCCACGACAGGGGTGCCAGCCACGGCATGTGGGCCAGCGGGCTGGTGGTGGCGAGCGCGCCTTCCGAGGAGGTCATCGCCGTCACCAGCCAGTGGCCGAGCACCACGCCGAGGATGGCGAGGGCCCGCAGGGCGTCCACGGACCGGTCCCGGTCGGCGGGAGTGCCCGCCTCGACCCGGTCGGCGACGGCGGACCAGCGGGCGCGCAGCCTAAGCACGGGGCACCTCCGGGGTGGCGGCGGCCCGCCCCGCACCGCCGCCGGCGGTGCCGAGGACGATGCCGGCCAGGCTGTCCAGGGACTCGCTGCCGGGCTTCAGGTAGTCGCTGTGGCCGCCCGGGCCGGCACGGAACGGGCGGGCCCCGAAGGCCGGGTCGACCGGGTCGGTGCCGAAGCCGACCTGCCCGAGGCGGACGTGCGGCACGTTCCCGATCCAGTCCGACCCGCCGCGGCCGGCCCAGACGCGGGCAGCGGTGGGCAGGTCGGCCGCCGAGTCGGCGCCCGTGCCGGGGCTGCCGTACAGGACGACATCGGTGACGGGGGAGCCGGTGGCCGTGCGGGCGCAGACGACCGTGCCGTAGGAGTGGCACAGCAGGGACATCCGGGCCCCGGGCCCGGCGAGGCGCTCCAGGTGGGAGAGGAACGGCCCGAGTTCGGCGGCGGCCTCGTCGGCCCGGTCGGCGGTCAGGACGGTCGTGCTGACGGTGCCCGGCGTGTCGTACCCGAGCCAGGCGACCACCGCGGCCCGGGGGTGCGCTGCGGAAAGCCGCACGTGCAGGGCGGAGGCGCCCTCACGGAACCGCTGGTAGGTGTCCAGCGTGGTGTCGGATCCGGGGACGAGCACCGCTATCCGGTCGGCCGTCGCGAGGTCGCCGAACACCTCCACCGCGCGGCCCGTCCCCCTGCCGTCGAAGGCGAGGAACTGCGCGGCACCGCCCGCCTCCATGGTGTGCAGCCGGTCCGCCCGGCCGGGGCGGCCGGCGTCCGCGGCCATGCGGGCGGCCTCGGCGAGACCGGTGCGGTGCGCGGCGTACACCGCCTGCAGCGGCTCCTGTTCGCCGACGGCGGCCGGTATGGGCGCGGGCACGGCCGGGGAAGCGGCCGCGGACACGGGCAGCACCACGGCCGCGGCGACCGCGCCGGCCAGCAGGGTGCGGCGCAGGCGGCCGCGCGGGCGGTGTCCCTCGCGGCGGCCTCCGGGGCGTCCTTCGCGTCGGCTGGTCATGGCGGTCCCTGCTCCTTCGTCCTGCGCATGTCGCGCTGCCGGTGGGAGCGGGTGCGACCTCTGCGGCCGGGTCCCGCCTCCCATGACGAAGCTATGGATCAGGGGCCATCGCCCGCGTCCCGCCGCAGAGCGCCCTTTCTGAATGGCTCTCAGGTATGACAGGGGAGACCTGCGAGCTATCCGCCTGCACCCGGCAGGCCGACGGACCCGCCTCCGGGATGCATCCCCGCGGCGGCCCGATCCCCGCCCTTTCCAGGCCCTCACCGGCAGGGGACGCCTACGCTCGACACATGATCGACACCGACTGGCGCAGCGACCGCATAGGCAGCGCGCACCGCGGGGAGAACCCCACCGTCATGCGCCGCCTCGACCAGGGCTTCGCGGTGATCGGGGACCGGCAGTTCCTGCCCGGCTACTCCGTCCTCCTCACCGACGACCCTTCGGTGACCCGGCTCTCGGACCTGCCCCGGCCGCGCAGGGCGGCGTACCTCGCCGACATGGAGCGGCTCGCCGAGGCCGTCGAACTGGCCTGCCGCCGCCTCGACCCGGCCTTCCGCCGCGTCAACATCGAGATCCTGGGCAACACCGACCCGTACCTGCACGCGCACGTCTGGCCCCGCTACGACTGGGAGCCGGCCGACCTGGTCCGACTGCCCGTCTGGCTGTACGGGGAGGAGTACTGGAGAGGGACCGAGCACGAACTCGGCACCCGGCACGAGGGCCTGCGCACCGCCATCGGCGAGGAACTCGACCGGCTCGCCTGACCGGGGCCGGCAGGTCAGGCCGCCGTCGCGACGCGCACGCCGAACCCGGTCAGGACAGCCCGGCCACCCGGTCAAGGGCCCGGCGCACGCGGGGGCGGGCGCCCCCGGCGCCCGTGCGCAGGCCGTCCGCGCGGCCTGGCGCCGACGGGGCGCCGAGTCCTGGCCGTTGCCCGTCCCGTACACACGCGCCGGCGATCTCGCCGCCCGGGGTGTCCACGCACCCAACAAGCTCTGGCCGCAGCACCGTTGACGCCGCCGCCCGCGCAGGCTCAGTCGCCGGACGGGGGAGCGGGCGGCCCGGGGAGGGCGTCCATGGCCGCGGCCAGCCGGTCCAGTGCGGCCACGACCTCCCGGAACGCCTCGTCGCCGAGGTGCTCCGCCAGCGCCGTCGCCGCCGCCGCGTGCGCCGGTCCGATACGGGCGACCGCCGCGTGCCCCTCGCGGGTGGGGCGCAGCAGCTTCGCGCGCCGGTGCGCGGGGTTGGCCACGTACTCGGCGAGCCCCTGCGCGGCCAGCAGATCCGCCACGCGCTGGACGCTCTGCCGGGTGATGCCCATGGCGCGGGCGATGCCGGCCACCGGCAGCGGCTCCCGCAGGACCGCGCCGAGCACCTGCCAGCGCGCCGCGGTCAGCCCGGCCGGCCGGGCCAGCTCCTCCGAGAGGGCGAGGAACCGGCCGTTGAGGCCGAAGACGCCGAGCGCTGCCGCGCTGAGCAGCTCCTGCCGCTCCCGAGTCGACAGCCCTTCGCCGCCTCCGCTGCCTCCGCCGTCTCCACCGCCTCCACCGCCTCCGCCCCGGCCGCTTCCGGCCGCGGTCCCGCCCGCCGCCGCGCGCTCAGGCATCCCCGCGCTCCGCCGCCGCCATCAGCACCGGGAACGCGCTCGCGTCCGAGTCGTGGAACAGCCGGTACCACGCGTCTAGGACCTCCGGCCCGTACACGTCCAGCCGGGCGAAGACCTCCCGCGCGAACGCCACCGGCTCCGTCGGCCCGGCGGTGACCAGGTCGCCGTCCGTCACCGCGTCGGCCTCGACGTACTGCTCTGCCCCCGCGTAGCCCGGCTGCTCCGCCAGGTAGGCCGGGGCGCCGCTGGTGTGGGCGCGCCCGTCCAGCAGCCCGGCGCGCGCCAGGCCGGCCGTGGCCCCGCAGATCGCCGCGACGGGAACCCCGGCGGCCAGGAACTCCGCCGCCTTCGCCGCGAAGGGGGCCAGCTCGTCGCCGGTGTCCCACAGCGCCGCGCCGGTCAGGATCAGCAGGGAGGAGTCCTGCGGCGACAAGTCCGACAGCGCGCCGTCGGGCCGGATGCGGACGCCGCCCATGGTGGTCACCTCCTGTCGGCCGTCGTCCGCGACGGTCCGGACGCGGTACCCGCGCTGCGTGAGGTGTGCCGTGGTGTGGCCCGTCTCCCAGTCCGCGTACGTGTCGTACACGGCCAGGTGGACCGGCTTGTCGGAGCGGTTCGCGGTCATGTGGATCGCCTCCCGTGCGTATCGGCGGGCTGCTCCGGGTCCGCCGCGGCGCCGCCGCAGGTCCGCCCGGCCGCCCTGTCGACCGGCTGCTTATGACAGCAGGCTGTCATTACGTCAGCATGCTGTCAACCCTTGTGCCCGCCGCGTGACCGCCGCCGCGCGCCCGCCCGTACCGCGCCGCCCGGCGACAGACTGCCGAGGCCCGGCCCCGACCCCCATACACTCCGCCGATACCCCCTCCCACCTGCGCACTTCTAGCGTGGCCGCATGACCCCTCATCTCCCCGCCGACGCGGACGGCGCCACCGTCAAGGCCGCCGACCGCGCCCACGTCTTCCACTCCTGGTCCGCCCAGGCCCTGATCGACCCGCTCGCCGTCGCCGGGGCCGAGGGCGCGTACTTCTGGGACTACGACGGCCGCCGCTACCTCGACTTCTCCTCCCAGCTGGTCAACACCAACATCGGCCACCAGCACCCCAGGGTCGTCGCGGCCATCCAGGAGCAGGCCGGCCGCCTGTGCACGCTCGCGCCCGGCTTCGCCGTCGACGTCCGCTCCGAGGCCGCACGCCTCATCGCCAAGCGCACCCCCGGCGACCTGGACAAGGTCTTCTTCACCAACGGCGGCGCCGAGGCCGTCGAGAACGCCGTCCGCATGGCCCGCCTGCACACCGGCCGCCAGAAGGTCCTCTCGGCGTACCGCTCCTACCACGGCGCCACCGCCGCCGCGATCAACCTGACCGGCGACCCGCGCCGCTGGCCCTCCGACACCGGCTCCGCCGGGGTGGTCCACTTCTGGGGGCCCTTCCTCTACCGCTCGCCCTTCCACGCGACCACGGAGGCGGAGGAGTGCGAGCGGGCCCTGGCCCACCTCGCCGACACCATCGCCTTCGAGGGCCCGGCCTCCATCGCCGCGATCATCCTGGAGACCGTCCCCGGCACCGCCGGCATCATGGTGCCGCCCGCCGGCTACCTGGCCGGCGTACGCGAGCTCTGCGACCGGTACGGCATCGTCTTCATCCTCGACGAGGTCATGGCCGGCTTCGGCCGCACCGGCCGCTGGTTCGCGGCCGAGCACTGGGGCGTCACCCCCGACCTGATCACCTTCGCGAAGGGCGTCAACAGCGGCTACGTCCCCCTCGGCGGCGTCGCCATCTCCGCAGCCATCGCCGAGACGTTCGCCACCCGCCCCTACCCGGGCGGACTGACCTACTCCGGACACCCGCTCGCCTGCGCCGCCGCCGTCGCGACCATCCGCACGATGGAGGAGGAGGGCGTCGTCGGGCACGCCGCCCACCTCGGCCGGAACGTGATCGGACCGGCCCTTGCCGAGATCGCCGAACGCCACCCGTCGGTCGGCGACGTCCGCGGCCTCGGCGCCTTCTGGGCCGTCGAGCTCGTCCGCGACCGGGAGACCCGCGAGCCGCTCGTCCCGTACAACGCCGCCGGCGCGGACAACGCGCCGATGGCCGAGTTCGCGGCCGCCTGCAAGGCCTCCGGGCTGTGGCCGTTCGTGAACATGAACCGCGTCCACGTCGTCCCGCCCTGCACCGTCACCGAGGCCGAGGCGAAGGAGGGCCTGGCCCTGCTGGACGAGGCGCTCACGGTCGCCGACCGGCACACGGCCTCCGCCTGACCGGGGGCGAACTCGGTAACAGCACCGAATCGATCGGTTTTCGGCCGCGCTGCCTGCCCTAAGGTGTCCGAAGTTCACCCCAAGGAGTAAGGACCCCCATGGCAGGCAGCGCCGCCGTCACCCGCAACACACTCCGCCGGCAGATCGCGGACGCGCTGCGCGACGAGGTGCTGGCCGGGCGCCTGCCACCGGGCACCGAGTTCACCGTCAAGCAGATCGCCGAACAGTACGGCGTCTCCGCGACGCCGGTGCGCGAGGCGCTCGTCGACCTCGCCGCGCAGGGACTGCTGGAATCCGACCAGCACCGCGGCTTCCGCGTGCGCGCCTTCACCCTGGACGACTTCCGGGGGATGATCGAGGCCCGTACGCTCATAGTCGACGGGATCTTCCGGCGGCTCGTGGAGCGCGGCACCGCGCCCGGCTGCGGCGAGAGGCTGGTGTCGGTGCGCCGTCGGGCCGAAGAGGCGTGTCGGGCCGTGCAGAGCGGCTCGCTCGAAGTGCTGATCGGCTACGACCTGCGCTTCTGGAGGGAGCTGAGCGGGCTGGTCGGCAACACGTACATCTCGGATTTCCTGCACCGCATCCGCGTGCAGTGCTGGGCCTTCGCCGTGCCGCACCTGAAGGCGGCACCGGACCTGAACGCCGGGCTGTGGTCCGGCCACAACGAGCTGATCGACGCGGTCACCCGCGGCGACGCCGACGAGGTGCGCCGCCTCGTGCACGCGTACAACCAGCACGGCCTGGACTGGGCCGCCACGCTGACGACGGCCGACGCATGAGCGCCGCGAACGCGGACTCCGCCGCCACCACCCTGCCCGGCCCGGCCGCTGCCCCGGGCGGCCCCGCCGCGCCCGCCGGCCTCTCCGTCGTCGTCCCCGCCTACCGCGACGGGCACCGCATCCGCGCCACGGCCGCCGCCCTCCGCGAGCACCTCGACTCCCGCCTCGGAACCGGACCCGGCGCCTGGGAGCTCGTCGTCGCCGACGACGGCTCCGACGACGACACCGCCGCCGCCGTCGCGGCCGAGGCTGCCGTCGATCCGCGGATCCGGCTCGTCCGCCTCGACGCCCCCCGCGGCAAGGGCGCCGCCCTGCGCGCCGGAGTCGCCGCTTCCACGGGTCGCCGCATCCTCCTGGCCGACGCCGGCCTCGGCGTGCCGCCGGAGGAACTGGACCGCCTCGAACCGCTCCTGGCCCCGCCCGCCGGCCTCCCCGCCGACCGGGACCCGCACACACCGGCCGCCGAAGCAGCCGAAGCAGCCGAAGCGCCCGGAACCCCCGGAGCCTCCGCACTCCCCGTCGCCGTCCTCGGTCGCACCGGCAGCCGCCTCGTCCGCGCCCTCGGCATCCCCGGCGTCCCCGGCTTCCGGGCCGACACCTGCGCGTTCGCCCTCCTCGACGGCGACCGGGCGCGTGCCGCCTTCGCCGCCTCCACCCTCGACGGCCCCGCCGTCGACGCCGAGGTGACCCGCCTGCTGCGCCGCGAGGCCGGACCCGGCGCCGTCGCCGACGCGCCCGTACGCCGCTCCGCCGCGCCGACCGGCCCGCCCGGCCGCCGCCCCGCGGGCGGCCGCCGCCGCGCGCTCGCCGACCTGTGGCGCCTGAACGCCGGCGGCCTCGCCGTCGCCGGGGTGTTCCTCGCCCTGTCCTTCTACCTCTTCCACGGCCTGTGGGCCGACCTCGACGGCCGCTACCTGCGCGACGCCCTCCAGGACCAGAACCAGTGGGAGTGGTTCACCGGTGTCGTCGCCGACAACGTCACCCACCTGCGGAACCCCCTCTTCACCACCGCCCAGGGCATGCCCGACGGCGTGAACCTGATGGCGAACGCCACGATGCTCGGCCTGAACGTCCCGTTCATCCCGATCACGCTGCTGTTCGGGGAGACGGTCACCTTCGCCCTCGTCCTCACGCTCGGCATGGCCGCCAGCGCCTGGACCTGGTACTGGCTGATCCGCCGCCGCTTCGTCCGCAGCCGGTGGGCCGCCGCCGCGGGCGGGGCGCTCGCCGCGTTCGCGCCGCCGATGGTCTCGCACGCCAACGGCCACCCGAACTTCGTCGTCCTCTTCATGCTGCCGCTGATCGTCGACCGAGCCCTGCGCCTGTGCGAGGGCCGCCGCGTCGTCCGCGACGGGGTGCTGCTCGGCCTGTTCGCGGCGTACCAGATCTTCATCGGCGAGGAGCCGCTGCTCATCGCCGCGCTCGGCATGCTGCTGTTCTGCCTGGCGTACCTGGCGGTCGACCGGCGGCGCGCCCTGGCCGCCGCGCGCCCCCTCGCGCGCGGCCTCGCCATCGCGCTGGCCGTGTGCCTGCCGCTGGTGGCGGTCCCGCTGTACTGGCAGTTCCTCGGCCCGCAGAGCTACCACTCGGTCCTCCACGGCGACAACGCCGGCAACAGCCCGCGCGCGCTGATCGAGTACGCCGCCCGGTCCCTCTTCGGCGACGCCGAGACCGCCGCCCGGCTCTCCATGAACACCACCGAGCAGAACGCCTTCTACGGCTGGCCGCTGCTCGCCTTCGGCACCGCCGTGTGCGTCTGGCTGTGGCGCCGGCCCGGCATCCGCGCACTGGCCCTCACCGGCACCGCCGCGCTGCTGCTCTCGCTGGGGCCCCGGGTGCGGCTGCCGCTCACCGACATCGTGCTGCCCGGCCCCTGGGCGGCGCTCGCCCACGCGCCGCTGTTCGAGTCGGTGATCGAGGGCCGCGTCGCGATGGTGTGCGCCCCGATCCTCGGCATCCTGCTGGCGCTGGCCCTCGACGGGGCCGCCCGCGCCCGGGTGCGCGAGCTGCGGACGCTCGGCCTGCTCGCGGCGGCCGCTGCCGTGATCCCGGTGCTGCCGCTGCCGCTCGCGGTACGGGACCGGGCGCCGGTGCCCGCGTTCATCACCTCGGGCGCCTGGAAGGACTACGTCCGCGAGGGCGAGGCCCTCGTCCCGGTGCCGCTCCCCGACCCGGGCCAGGCCGACGCGCTGCACTGGCAGGTCGAGGCGGACTTCGGCTTCCGGCTGGCCGGCGGCTACTTCAACGGCCCGTGGGGCGAGGAGCGCATCGGCATCTACGGGGCCCCGCCGCGGCACCTGTCGAACCTGCTGCGGGACGTCCGCTACGGCGCCCCGGCCCCCGAGGCCACCCCGGAGTGGCGGGAGCAGGCCCGCCAGGACCTGGCGCACTGGAAGGCGGGCGCCGTGGTGCTTCCCTCCCAGGACCGGGACGAGGAGCTGCGCAGCCTGCTGACGGGGCTGCTCGGCGCGGAGCCGGAGCGGGTCCGGGACGCCTGGGTCTGGCGGGTGGGCCGCCGGTAGCAGGTCTCCGGGCGCCAGGCCGCCCGGTGGCCGGAGACCGCCCCCGGCGGCCCCCGGGTTCTGCGCGGCCCTTCGCTCCGCGTGTCCGGAGCACTACGCTGACGGCATCGGCGCGACAACGACTGATCGGAGCCCGAGTGGCCTGTGACCTGTGGCTGGTTCCCCTTGTCGACGTGCTGTGCCACAGCGCCGACAACCCCTTCGCGGAAGAGATCGCCTCGTACGACAAGGCGCTGGGCGAGGCCGGGCTGCCGTCCGTCCCGGTCTTCGCGTACATGCCGGGGCTGAGCGGGGACGTCGCCCCGGTCGCCGGGTTCGACTACGACGCCCTGCACTTCCTGCGGCGGGCCTACCTGCTGCGGGTCTGCGGACTGCCGGTCACGCCCGTCGACGAGCTGGGCGGGGACTACGAGCAGCTGCTGGAGATGTTCGAGGCGGCGGCCCAGCAGTCGCACCTGGTCTGGCACTACGACCACGCGGGCGCGTATGTGCCGGTGGACTTCCCGGCGCCGCTGGCCAACGAGGAGCTGCTGGCCGGGGGCGGCCCGCTGGGCTCGGCGCAGGGCCTGCTGCGGGAGCTCGCGGTGGTGGCCCCGGCGATCGGGATCGACCCGGCGAACCCGCCGGTGGCGCCGGCCCCGCCCGGCCGGCCGACGTCGCTGGAGGAGCCGGCGGGGCCGATCCCGTACGACGACAGCCCCTTCGCGCGGGAGCGGCACGTGTGGCTGGGCCTGCACGCGGCGGCGACGCGGAGCCTCGGCCAGGGCTCGATGATCATCTTCAGCTGAGGCCGCCCGCGCCCGCCCGCGTCCCCGCCGCAGGTCAGCGGGGCTGCTCGGGCGGCCGCTGCCGCGGCATGTTCGGGCGCGTCCCCGGCGGGAGCGGGAAGCGGGCCGGCGGCGCGCCGGCCTCCGAGGCGCGGCCGGCGGACCCGCCGAGGGACTGCATCACCAGCGGCGCCGGGCCGACGCTGAACTCGACCATCCACTCGGCCGTCTCCGAGCGCACCAGCTCCGTGATGTCCTCCGAGAAGCGGCGCAGGACCGTCAGGCAGCGCTCGGCGGCCTCGCTGGCGGTGCCCTCGGTGGGTCCCAGCACCTCGCGCACGTTCTCCGAGGCCCAGTCGAACTGCAGGGTCTGCAGGCGGCGCTGTACCGCCTGCGCCGTGGCGACGTCGCGCATCCAGCCGGAGGTGAGGCCGAAGAACCGGTCGCAGGCCAGGCAGGCGGCGCTCAGCAGCAGTGCGAGGTAGCCGTACTGCGACGCGCCGTGCGCGGCCCCGGCCAGGTCCAGCAGCGGCATCGCGGCGCCGGCGACCGCGCCGGCAGCGGTTCCCGCCCGCAGGATTCGCGCGCCCCGCCGCTTGAACGCCCGGTCGGAGAGGTACCACTCGGCGGTGCGCAGCGCGTCGGCCTCGACCCGCCGGTACAGCTCGTCCAGCCGCTCGGCCGGCTCGCCCCAGTCCCCCAGGGGGAACGGCCCCCCGGTCAGGTCGCCCGCCGCCATCGGTCCGCCGCCCTCCTCCCGGGGGTCCCGGGGCTCCCGGGGATCCCGGGCGGGCCCCTCGGGCTGCATCTCCGGCTGGCTCACCCGGCGCTCCCTCTGCTGCGCTGACGTGTGGTGGTGCGCGTGTGCTAAATGGTGCGCATGCCCTTTCCTACCTTCGAATGGCGGCCGGTGGGCGAGGAATCCCCGGTTTTCCGCCCGCAGGAAGGTCCCCATCAGCGGTGCGCACGCCGCGCCCCTCACTCGAAAGAGTTGGTCCTCTCGGCGTAGGGCGCTGCGCGCGGTGAGCACGTAGGCTCGGATTGACCAAGCGTCCCGACGTACGGAGTGAATCACCTGATGTTTCCCGGTGGCGGTCAGCCCAACATGCAGCAGCTGCTCCAGCAGGCCCAGAAGATGCAGCAGGACCTCGCGGCGGCCCAGGAGGAGCTGGCGCGCACGGAGGTCGACGGGCAGGCCGGAGGCGGCCTGGTCAAGGCGACCGTGACGGGCTCCGGTGAGCTGCGCGCGCTGGTGATCGACCCGAAGGCGGTGGACCCGGAGGACACCGAGACCCTCGCTGACCTGGTCGTCGCCGCCGTGCAGGCGGCGAACGAGAACGCCCAGGCGCTCCAGCAGCAGAAGCTGGGCCCGCTGGCCCAGGGCCTGGGCGGCGGCAGCGGCATCCCCGGCCTGCCGTTCTAGCCCCCCTCCCCGCACCCCCACCCGATAGCGAAAGAAGGCGTTCCGTTGTACGAAGGCGTGGTCCAGGACCTGATCGACGAGCTGGGCAGGCTGCCCGGCGTCGGGCCCAAGAGCGCGCAGCGGATCGCCTTCCACATCCTGCAGGCGGAGCCGACGGACGTCCGGCGCCTCGCGCACGCCCTGCTGGAGGTCAAGGACAAGGTCCGGTTCTGCGCGGTGTGCGGGAACGTGGCGCAGGAGGAGCGCTGCGGCATCTGCCGCGACCCGCGCCGCGACACCTCCGTGATCTGTGTGGTGGAGGAGCCGAAGGACGTCGTCGCGATCGAGCGGACCCGCGAGTTCCGCGGCCGTTACCACGTACTGGGCGGGGCGATCAGCCCCATCGAGGGCGTCGGCCCGGACGACCTGCGCATCCGCGAGCTGCTCGCGCGGCTCGCGGACGGCGCGGTGAACGAGCTGATCCTGGCCACTGACCCGAACCTGGAGGGCGAGGCGACGGCCACGTACCTCGCGCGCATGATCAAGCCCATGGGCCTGAAGGTCACCCGCCTGGCCAGCGGGCTCCCCGTCGGGGGAGACCTGGAGTACGCGGACGAGGTCACGCTCGGGCGTGCCTTTGAAGGAAGGCGACTTCTCGATGTCTGACGCAACGCTGCACGCCCTGGGACAGGACCCGGACGACTTCGCCGTCCAGATCGCGGACCAGATCGAGTCGTTCATCGTCGCGGTCACCGAGGTGGCCAAGGGCGAGGACCCCGACAGCGCCGTGCCCTTCCTCCTGCTGGAGTTCTCGCAGCTGCTCCTGGCGGGCGGCAGGCTCGGCGCCTACCAGGACGTCCTGCCCGACGAGCGCTACGAGCCGGACCTGGGCCCCGAGCCGGACGTGGACGAACTCCGCGAGCGTTTCGCCTACCTGCTGGAGCCGGTCGACGTCTACTCGGAGGTCTTCGACCCGTACGAGCCGCGGAAGGCGCCGGTGGCGCATCGGATCTCCGACGACGTGGCCGACGTGGTGGCCGACCTGCGGCACGGCCTGGCGCACTACCGGGCGGGCCGGACGGCCGAGGCGCTGTGGTGGTGGCAGTTCTCGTACTTCTCCAACTGGGGCCAGACGGCCTCGGCGACGCTGCGCGCCCTCCAGTCCCTCGTTGCGCACGTGCGGCTGGACCAGCCGCTGGCCGCGCTGGACGGGCTCGACACGGACGAGGACCTCGCCGAGGACGACCTCGCCGAGCAGGCCGGCCTGGTGATGGCCGAGGAGCTCGGGAACGTCGGGCGCCGGCCCGTCCGCAACCCGGTCGGCGAGCGGTAGCGGAAGGCGGCCGCCCCCGCGGGCGGCGTGGCACGGCGCCGCGTGGCACGGCACCGCTTGGTGTGATCATGGGCTGAACCGAAGGTCTCATGATGTGGTACACGTCGGCCGTATTGCGGTCGCTCGTTACACTGGCCCGCGACCGCAGTACAGGAATGAGCGAGGAGCGCACGTGGGCCTTGTCGTGCAGAAGTACGGAGGCTCCTCCGTAGCCGATGCCGAGGGCATCAAGCGCGTCGCCAAGCGGATCGTGGATGCCAAGAAGAACGGCCACCAGGTGGTCGTCGTGGTTTCCGCGATGGGCGACACTACGGACGAGCTGATCGATCTCGCCGAGCAGGTATCCCCGATGCCTGCAGGGCGGGAATTCGACATGCTGCTGACCGCCGGAGAGCGGATCTCCATGGCGCTGCTGGCCATGGCGATCAAAAACCTGGGCCACGAGGCCCAGTCGTTCACGGGCAGCCAGGCAGGCGTCATCACCGACTCGGTCCACAACAAGGCGCGCATCATCGATGTCACGCCGGGCCGCATCCGCACCGCGCTCGACGGGGGCAACATCGCCATCGTCGCCGGCTTCCAGGGCGTGTCCGCGGACAGCAAGGACATCACCACCCTGGGCCGCGGCGGCTCCGACACGACCGCCGTCGCGCTCGCGGCGGCGCTCGACGCCGAGGTGTGCGAGATCTACACGGACGTCGACGGCGTCTTCACCGCCGACCCGCGCGTCGTGAAGAAGGCGCGGAAGATCGACTGGATCTCCTCCGAGGACATGCTGGAGCTGGCCGCCTCCGGCTCCAAGGTGCTGCTGCACCGCTGCGTCGAGTACGCGCGCCGTTACAACATCCCGATCCACGTCCGCTCGTCCTTCTCCGGACTGCCGGGTACCTGGGTCAGCAACGAGAAGCCCGAGTCGCAAGGGGACGAGCAGGTGGAGCACGCCATCATCTCCGGAGTCGCCCACGACGTCTCCGAAGCCAAGATCACTGTCGTCGGCGTCCCGGACAAGCCGGGCGAGGCCGCGGCGATCTTCCGCGCCATCGCGGACGCCGAGATCAACATCGACATGATCGTCCAGAACGTGTCCGCCGCCGCGACGGGCCTGACGGACATCTCCTTCACCCTGCCCAAGACCGAGGGCCACAAGGCCATCGACGCGCTGGAGAAGGCGAAGGCCGCGATCGGCTTCGACTCGCTGCGCTACGACGACCAGATCGGCAAGATCTCCCTGGTCGGCGCGGGCATGAAGACCAACCCGGGCGTCACCGCCTCGTTCTTCCAGGCGCTGTCCGACGCGGGCGTCAACATCGAGCTGATCTCCACCTCGGAGATCCGCATCTCGGTCGTGACCCGCCAGGACGACGTCAACGCCGCCGTCGTCGCCGTCCACACGGCCTTCGGCCTGGACTCCGACAGCGACGAGGCCGTCGTCTACGGAGGCACCGGACGATGACCCCCGCCCGGTCCTCCGGCCCGGTGCTCGCCGTGGTCGGGGCGACCGGCGCGGTCGGTTCCGTCCTGCTCCAGCTCCTGTCCGTACGGGCGGACGTCTGGGGCGGGATACGCCTGATCGCCTCCCCGCGCTCGGCCGGCCGCCTGCTGGCCGTCCGCGGGGAGGAGGCCGAGGTGCTGGCCCTCACCGAGGACGCCTTCGACGGCATGGGCCGCGGCGACGTCGCGGTGTTCCTGACCCCGGCCGACGTCTCCGCCCGCTGGGCGCCCGCCGCCACCGCGCGCGGCGCCGCCGTGGTCGACCAGTCCGCCGCCTTCCGGGAGGACCCCCGGGTTCCGCTGGTGGTGCCCGAGGTCAACGCCGAGGACGCACGGGAGCGCCCGCGCGGCATCGTCGCCGGCCCCGACTGCGTCACCGCCGCCATGGCCGCGGCCCTCGGCGCCCTCCACGCCGAGTACGGGCTGCGCGACCTCACGGTCTCCTCGTACCAGGCCGCCAGCGCGTCCGGCCGGGCCGGCACCGAGGCGCTGCGCCGCCAGATGTCCCTGGTCGCCGGGACCTCGCTGGGCGGGATGACCGGCGACGTGCGGCGGGCCGTCGGCGAGGACACCGGGCCCTTCGCGGGCCCCCTCGCCCTGAACGTCGTCCCCTGGTGCGGTGATCTCGCCGCCGGGGGCTGGTCCACGCACGAGCTGGCGATACGGGCGCAGACCCGCCGGATCCTGCGGCTCCCGGCCCTGCCGGTCGCCGTGACCTGCGTCCAGGTACCGGTGTTGACCGGCCATTCGCTGAGCCTGCGGGCCCGCTTCGACGGCGCCGTGGACGCCGGCCGGGCCCGGGAGGTCCTCCAGGCGGCGCCCGGTGTCGTCGTGGTCGACGACCCGGCGGCCGGCGAGTTCCCGACCCCCGTCGACGCGGCGGGCACGGACCCCGCCTGGGCGGGCAGGCTGCGGGCCTCCCTCGACGACCCGTGCTCGCTGGAGTTCTTCGTCTGCGCGGACAACCTGCTCCACGGGTCCGCGCTCAACGCCGTCCAGACCGCGGAACTGATCGCTGCTGAATTCGCGTAATGCACTTTGTAGGATCAGGTGCTGATCCCTAGATCAAGGTGATGGCCTGACTGCCGCCTGGACGGACTGGGGCAATCAGGAAGAGCGAGTACGCATGAGGGCAATGAACATATTGCTGGTGAAGCAGCCTCGCGCGTACAACCCTGGCGGGGGGACGCGTGTCCAACGGGCGTGGCAGAGGCACTTCTCGACTTCGCCGGCATCCCGGTGCGCAGCACGATCGCCGCGCCCCGGCGACGTCCCGGCCCGTCCGGCGGGTTCCCGGTGACCGTCCCGGTGCCGCCGGGCGCGCTGTCAGGGGTGCCGACCCGGGGCGGCCTCGTGCCCGCGCCGCGCGGTAGCGCGGGCGCCTCCGGCGGGGAAGGGGCACCCGAGGACGCCGCGGCCCGCGAGGCCGCCGAGGTGCAGGAGGCCGTGGACGGGGACGCCGCCGAGCCGCGGGAGATCGTCGCCGGAACCACCGTCGACCACCTCACCGAGACCTACCGGGCCCACTACCGCTCCCTCCTCGGCCTTGCCGCCCTGCTCCTCGACGACACCGCATCCTGCGAGGACGTCGTCCAGGAGGCGTTCATCCGCGTCCACTCGGCCCGCAACCGGGTCCGGGACCGGGACAAGACCCTGGCGTACCTGCGCCAGACCGTCGTCAACCTCTCCCGCTCCGCACTGCGCCGCCGCATCCTCGGCCTCAAGCTGCTGTCCAAGCCGATGCCGGACATGGCCAGCGCCGAAGAGGGCGCGTACGACCAGCTGGAACGCGACGACCTCATCAGGGCCATGCGGGGGCTCCAGCGGCGGCAGCGCGAGGTGCTGGTGCTGCGGTACTTCGCGGACATGACCGAGGCCCAGGTCGCCGACACCCTCGGCGTCTCCCTCGGATCGGTGAAGGCGTACGGATCGCGGGGCATTGCCGCGCTGCGTGTGGCGATGGAGGCTGCGCAGTCATGATGGTCGACCACACCGGGCCGCGCGGCGGCGAGGAGCAGGAGCTCCGGACCCTGCTGCACGCAGCCGTCGCCGGACTGGAACCCTCCGACGGCGCCCTGGCGCGGCTGCGCCACGCCGTCCCCGCCCGCCGTACCCGGCGGCGCCGGGCCCTCGTCGGCGCGGCCGCGGCCGTGCTGCTGGCCGGGGCCGGCGTACCGACGGCCCTCCACCTGGGCACCACCGCCGGCAGCGGCACCGCCGGCGGCCACTCCGCCATGGCGGGCCGCGGACAGGAGCCCGCGTCCGCAGGCGGCTCCGGCACCCGCCACGACGGCGGCCACACGTCGAACACCGCCCCCGACGGCGGCAGCACCGCCGACCGCGGCACCGCCGACCCCGGCCCTTCGGGCACCGGATCGCCGGACGGCGGCAGCACCACCGGCCCCGAGGCGTCCCGCGGCCCCTCGGGCGGCCCTGCCGTCCCCGGATCCGGACCCATGCCGCCGGTGACGGCCCAGGGCACGCCCCCCGGGTGCAGCGCCGACCAGCTCGGCGTGCGCGGCAGCGCCCAGGCGCCCGAGCCGGACGGCAAGGTCTACGGCAGCTTCAAGGTCACCAACGTCTCCGCCCGCGGCTGCACCGTCACCGGCCCGGACACCGTCACGGCGGCGTCCGTGAGCGCGTCCGCGGCGGGCAAGGGCGTCGCCGTCGTCGGCCACACGGCAGGGGACCCGGCCGCCAAGCTGCCCGACCCGGCGGCGGAGGCCCCGCTGCTGGTGCTCCGGCCGAACACCGCCTACGAGGTCCGCTTCGCCTGGGTGCCCTCCGGCGAGTCCTGCCCGGCTGCCTCCTCCGGCACCGGCAGCGCACCGCCGGCCGGCGGCTCCCCGCAGGACGAGCAGCGTACGGACGCCGGCGGCGGCACGACGGGCAGCGCCGACCAGGGCACCGTGCCGGCCCCGGAGACGGCAGGCGTGGAGGTGACGCACACCCCGGCCGCGGCGGGTGCGGCCGCCCCGACCACGCAGACGACGATCCCCGCCGCCTGCGGCGGGACCGTCTACCGGACGGGCGTCATTCCGCTGGACGAGCCGAAGCAGTGACCTGCGGGCCGCCGCCCGCACCCTCGGGAGCGGCGGCGGCAGGGGAGGGCGCGGCGCCGTCGGGCAGCAGGCCCGCCTCGGCGTCGCGCAGCGCCTCCACCTCGCGGCGGTACAGCCGGAACCACATGAACAGCACGAACCCGACGAAGACGAACCACTCGCCGGTGTAGCCGAGGTTCTGGAACGCCTTCAGGTCCAGGCCCGTGTTGGTCGGCGCCTGCGCCGGCACCGGAGTCAGCCCGTCCGCCGGTGTCTGCACCGTCAGCCACGCGTCGTACAGCTCGTACGGCACCATGTTGACCAGCGAGGCCGCACTGATGACGCCGAGCTGCCCGGCGGGCAGCCCGCCGCGGGAGTACACGCCCTTGCTGGTGGACGTCTCGGAGGCCTGCAGGGCGCCCGTGACCTCCACCCGCCCGGTCGGCGCCGCCGGCGCCCGGTCCGGGTCCACCGCCCCCGGCAGCCAGCCCCGGACCACCGGGACCGCCTTGCCGGAGTCGGTGCGCAGCAGCGTCAGGACGTAGAAGCCGCTCTTCCCGTCGAGCCGCCGCTCCGGGACGAGCAGCTGTTCCGCGTACTCCCCGGAGACCGAGGCCAGTCGGCCGGAGGTCTTCTTGTCGACCGGCAGCAGCGACGCGAGCGGGGCGGCGGCCTCCCCGGCGGGCCGCTCGGCGGAGGCCTCGCGGTGCGTGGCGACGCGGTCCTCGAACCGGCCGAGCTGCCACGAACCCATGAACAGGCAGAACGGGACGGCGAGCGCGACGAAGACGTTGATCCCCCACCACCGCGGGGTCAGGAGAAACCGGTGCACCCCACCACGGTACGGGGGGTGCACCGCGGCCGCGGTGGCGGGGTTCAGCGGGGGAGGTGCTTCAACGCGAAGTCGATCTCCATGCCGACCTGCTTGATCCGCTCCTCGACGACGAGCGAGCCGTGCCCGGCGTCGTAGCGGTACACCTCGTGCACCGCCCCGCGCGCCGCCAGCCGGTCGACGTAGTTCTCGATCTGCCGGATCGGGCAGCGCGGGTCGTTCACGCCCGCCGCGATGTGCACCGGCGCCCGCACCGCGTCCACGTACGTCAGCGGGGAGGACGCCGCGAAGCGCTCCGGGACCTCCTCCGGCGTGCCGCCGAAGAGCGTCCGGTCCAGGGACTTCAGCGCCTCCATCTCGTCGTGGTACGCGGTCACGTAGTCCGCGACCGGCACGGCGGCCAGGCCCACCGTCCACGCCTCGGGCTGGGTGCCCAGCCCGAGCAGTGTCAGGTAGCCGCCCCACGAGCCGCCCGACAGCACCAGCCGCGCCGGATCGGCGAGTCCGCTGCCCACCGCCCAGGCGCGTACCGCGGCGACGTCCTCCAGCTCGATCAGGCCGACCCGGTGCTTGAGCGCGTCCGTCCAGGCCCGCCCGTACCCGGTCGAGCCGCGGTAGTTCACCCGGACCACCGCGAACCCGTGGTCCAGCCAGGCAGCCGGGCCCGCCGCGAAGGCGTCCGTGTCGTGCCAGGTCGGGCCGCCGTGCAGCTCGAACACCGTCGGGAACGGGCCCTCGCCGCGGCCGGCGGGCCGCTGCACCAGCGCGTGGATCCGGCCGCCGGGGCCCTCCACCCAGGCGTCCTCCACCGGGACCGAGCCGGGCGGCCGGAAGCCCGGCGGCTCCAAGACGACCCCGCCCGCCGTCGACCGCACCGCCGGGGGCTCGGCCGCCGACGACCACTGGTACTCGACCGTTCCGTCCGGCCGGGCCGTCGCCCCCGAGACCGTCCCCGGCGGAGTGTCCACCCGGGTCAGCTCCCGCGCCGCCAGGTCGTAGCGCCACAGCTCGCTGCGGGCCTCGAAGCCGTGCTCGACGAGCAGCGCCGAGCCGTCCGGGTACCACTCGGCGGCCACGTCGCCCGGCAGGTCGAGCGCCAGGTCCGTCTCGGCGCCCGTGGCCACGTCCCACACCATCGGCTCCCAGCGGCCGCGCCGCTGGTGCCCGACCAGCAGCCGGGTGTCTCCCGGGACCGGCGCGAAGCCCAGGACCTCCAGGCCCAGCTCCTCGGTGCCGCCCCGGGAGTCGTCGAGTTCCGCGACGGTCACGCCGTCGAGGGTGACCACGCGCAGGGACGAGTGCATGGCGTCGCCGTGCTCGGTGTGCTCGATCGCGACGAGCGTCCCGTCCCGCGACAGGTCGCCCACCCCGGCCGACTCCCGGTGCCGGTAGATCTCCACCGGTCCGCCGCCCGGCCGCACCACGTGGACCGTCGAGCCGTCCTCGTCGGTGCACCGGCCGACGACCGCCGTGCCGTCCCGGCCGAGCGCCAGGCCGGCCGGGTACGCCGGCTCCAGGCCCGGGACGGCCGGCTCGTCGGGGCCGCCCGCGAACGGCTGGCGCACCCAGACGCCGAACTCGTCGCCGTCGGTGTCGCGGAACCACCAGATCCACTCGCCGTCGGGGGAGAGCGTGCCGTCGGTCGTGCCGTGCGGGCGGTCCGTCGCCTGCCGCTGCGCACCGGTGGCCCGGTCCCACGCATACAGCTCGTAGGTGCCCGTCGCGTTCGACACGAACAGCGAGCGGTCGGGGGCGTCCGGCGCCCACTCGGGCAGTCCGACGCGCGGCGCCCGGAAGCGCTTCTCCCAGTCGGGCATGGACGGGGCCGGCGGGGCCGTGTTGTCAGTCATGCCCCTATGTAAGCCGATCGGCCTCGCGCACCGATGGGCCGCGGTCGGCCGGGGCCCCCGCGGGGATGCCGCGGGCCGCGAACCGGAGGACAGTGGAGGGCGTACGTACGCCTCCGGCGAGACCCGGGCGACCGAGGAGGAGGACGGCCATGGCCAAGAAGGAGCGCGCCGGCGCGGCGCAGGCCGCGGAGCGCCAGCGGGAGCGGGCGAAGAACACCGCGGCGGAGGCCCGCGCGAAGTCCGCCGCCCGCGACGCCCAGTACCTCTCGGCGAAGACACGCGGCATGCAGCAGAAAGCCCAGGCCAAACGCGGCTGAAGACTGAACCGGCCCCCGTCGGCCGGGCGGCGGCCTAGGGTGTGCCCATGCGGATGACCGTGCGCGGCGCCCGGCTGCCGGAGGCAGGCGGCACCGGGGTGCGCCCCGGGCTGTACGACGTCCACGTCGGGGACGACGGGCGGATCGCCCGCATCCGGCCCCACGAGGCACACGGGGCACACAGGGCACGCGGCGCCCACGGCTCCCCGCCGCCCGCCGCCGTCCGCATCGATGCGGACGGCGGGCTGCTCAGCGCCCCCTTCGTCGAGCCGCACATCCACCTCGACACCGCCCTGACCGCCGGCGACCCCCGGCCCAACACCTCCGGCACCCTCTGGGAGGGCATCGCCTGCTGGAGCGCCCGCAAACGCACCCTGACCAGGGACGACGTCCTCGCCCGCGCCACCGAGGTGCTCCGCTGGCAGGCGGCGCAGGGCGTCCTGCACGTACGGACGCACTGCGACGTCACCGACCCGGCGCTGACCGCCCTGGAGGCGCTGCTGGAGCTCCGCGACCGCGTCCGCGACTTCATGACCCTCCAGATCACCGCCTTCCCCCAGGAGGGCATCGTCTCCTTCCCCGGCGGCGAGGCACTGCTCCGCGAGGCCGTCGCCCGCGGCGCGGACGTCGTCGGCGCCATCCCGCACTACGAGGACACCCGCGAGGACGGCGTCGCCTCCCTCGGCATCGCCTTCGCCCTCGCCGAGGAACACGGCCTGCGCGTCGACGCGCACTGCGACGAGATCGACGACGAGCACTCGCGGTTCGTGGAGGTGCTCGCCGCGCACGCCCTTCGCACCGGGCTCCGCGACCGGGCGACCGCCTCGCACACCACCGCCATGGGCTCGTACGGCGGCGCGTACAGCCTCAAACTCCAGCGGCTCCTGGCCCGTTCCGGCATCAACCTGGTCGCCAACCCCTTCGCCAACCTCAACCTCCAGGGCCGCTTCGACGCCTATCCCAAGCGGCGCGGCCTCACCCAGGTCAAGGAGATGCTGGCCGCCGGGGTGAACGTCGCCTTCGGCCACGACGACGTGATGGACCCCTGGAACGCGCTCGGCACCGGCAACCCCCTCCAGACCGCCCTCGTCGGCCTGTACGCCGCCCAGCTGACCGGCGCTGCCGAGATCCCGGAGGCGTTCGCGATGGTCACCACCCGGGCCGCCCGCGTCCTCGGCCTGACGGACGCCGAGTACGGCATCGCGGAGGGCGGCCCCGGCTCCTTCGTCCTGCTGCCCGCCCCCACCCCGCAGGAGGCGCTCCGCCGCCAGGTCCGCCCCCGCCTCGTCGCCGCGCACGGCCGGGTCGTCGCCGAGACCCCTCCGGCGCCGGCGCTGCTGTCCTGGCCGCCCGGCGCCCCTCCCGAGGAGGTGGACTTCGGCCGCGGCCAGAGTGAACCGCCGTGAGGCCGCGGCGACGTGACACCGCATCGGCCTGCGCGTCGCCGGGCCGACAGCCGCACCCTTCCCTCTTCGCCTCGGGCGGAGCCGGACGAGCCGCCTCCCCCCCCTGGAAGGGCCGCAGCGGCGGGGCTGACCCGTGCCGGCCCGCGGCGCCGGTAGCCTCTCGCGCATGTCGTGGGACGAGGACGGAACACCGCACCCGCTCGCACAGCGCCGCTCCGGCCGCAGCGAACAGGAACCGGACCGGCTGCCGGAGGTCCGCGAGCTGGAGGCGCTCGGCTGGGAGCCCGCCCCCGAGGAAGCGGCCTGGGTGTTCCTCCCGTACGTGTGGCCGCCGGCCGACCGCACCTGGATCCCCGACCGGTCCACCCACTGGGCCGTCGACACCGTCCTCGACGGGCACGGCCGCATCACCGACGTCCGCGCCGAACCGCTGGCCGGCCCGGACCTCCGCGGCCTCGACCGCGAGACCGACGAGGCCGTCGCCGCACTCGGCCTGCCGCCCCGGCCTCCCGGACGGCTGTGGCTGCTGCGGCCCGTGGGGGGCTTCACCAGCGTCGCGGCCGTCCTGGACCACCTGCGCGGGCTGGCCGCCGGACGCGGGGTCGATCCCGCGGCGACGGCCGCGTTCATGGACCTGGTCCGCACCGGACTGGCGGACCTGGCCGCGGACCACCACACCCAGCGCCCCTGATCACGCGCACAGCACCGGCACGTACTGCACGAGGTTGTTCCCGAAGCCCCCGCGGTTCCACGGCTGCTCCAGCGGCTGGACGTGCCCGGCGGCGTCCGCTGCCCGCGCCGCGAGCACGTACCGCCCCGGAGCCGCCTCCCACTCGGAGTGCCAGCCCTGCCAGGCGAAGCGCTCCCCACCCGGCGCCGCCAGGTCCGCGTCCGCCCAGGTCAGCCCGCCGTCGGTGGTGACCTCGACCCGGGTGACCGGCCCGAAGCCCGACCAGGCGCGGCCCTCAAGGTGCACCGGGCCCGGCCGCACGAGACGGGTGCGCGACATGAAGTCGGGGAAGCCGGGCGGTACGAGCAGGGCGCGCGGGGCGATCCGCGTGACGGGCTCGCCCGGCTCGTCCGGCGTGCGCCGGTACCGGTAGGCGACCGCCTGCTGGAAGCCGGTGAACGGCCGCGCGACCAGGGTGACCGCCCGCAGCCACTTCACGTGCGCCATCCCGTACCAGCCGGGGACGACCAGCCGCAGCGGGTGCCCGTGCTGCGGAGGCAGCGGCCCGCCGTTCATGGCGTACGCGAGCAGCACGCCCGGGTCGTCGCCGGCGGCGGCGCCGAGCGGCAGGCTGCGCTGGTAGTCCTGCTCGACACCGCGCTCGATGCCGTGGTCGGCGCCGGTGAAGACGGCCTCGACGGCGCCCGGGCGGACACCGGCGGCGTCGAGCACGGTGCGCAGCGGGACGCCCGTCCAGTCGGCCGTGCCCACCGCCTCGACGAGCCACGGCTGGCTGACCGGCCGCGGCTCCAGCCGGGCCCGGCCGTTGCCCGCGCACTCCATGGTGACGCGGCGGGTGACGGAGGGGAGGGCGCGCAGCTCCGCCATATCCAGCCGCAGCGGCGTGCGGACCAGGCCGTCCACGGTGAGCCGCCACGCACCGGCGTCCGCGGCGGGGATGTCGTAGTGGACGAGTACGTAGTGCAGGCCGGGCGGGGTGACCTCGTAGCGCAGCGCCTCCAGCGGCATCCCGTGGTTGCGGGCGGCCAGGGCCAGTTCGTCCGCGCCGATCCCCTCGCCCGGTCCGGCGATCCGGGGCGGCCCGCTCACGTCGGCGGGCGACGGCGTGTCCATGCCCCCATCGTCTCCCCCGCCCCGGCCGGGCGCCCGCGGGAGCCGGGGCCGTACGCTGCCGGCATGCGCGTACGCCTGCACCAGATCGTCGTGGACTGCCGGGAGCCGGGGGAGCTCGTGCGCTTCTGGGCGCAGCTCTTCGGGGTCGAGCCCGTAGAGCGGGCCCGCGGATGGTTTCACGTGAAACTGCCCGGGGTCGCCCAGCTCGCCTTCCAGCCGGTCCCGGAGGGCAGGTCGGCGAAGAACCGGCTGCACCTGGACCTGGCGGTAGATGACCTCCCGGCGGCGGTGGCCCGCGCCGTCGCCCTGGGGGCCGCCCCGGCCGGCGGGACGGTCACCGACGACCAGGGTTCCTTCCAGGCGATGCGCGACCCGGAGGGCAACGAGTTCTGCTTTGTGACGGGCTGACGCGCGGGCCCTACAGCACCTCCCCCGGGATGTCCTCGTAGGCGCGGCGCAGCCGGTCCACGACAGGATGGGAAGAGGCCAACGCCGCCCCGTCGACGAGGCTCACGGCCCGGACCCCGACGGCCGCGTTCGTGGCGAACGCGGCCTCCATGCCCGCGACGCCGCCGAGCCGCACGGTCGCCGAACCGTACGGGTGGACCTGCTTGAGCAGCCGCATCGTCACCCCGTCGAGGCACTCACCGTCCGGCCACACCACCCGGCTGCCGTCGAAGAAGCCGATGTTCCAGGTGGCGCCCTCGGTGACGGCCTGCCCGCGGTCCGTGAACAGCGCGTCGTCGAAGCCGGCCGCCTGCGCCTGCCGCCGCTGGTACAGCCCGCCGAACAGGCCGACGCCCTTCACCCGGGGCAGGTCCCGCGCGTACGCCACCGACCGCACCCGCAGCGGGGGCGGCGCGGACCCGCCGGCGGGCCGGGAGGTCACGAGGACGTGCGGGTCGCCGGCGGCCACGGGCCGGCCGAGGTCGAGCCCCGGATCGAAGACGGTGACCCGCACCGTGACCGCGCCGGAGGCGGGCACGGCCCGCCGCGCCAACTCCCTTACGCGCCCGGTGTCGAGGGCCGCCCCGAACAGCACCCGGCAGTCCTCCCGAAGCCGCTCCAGGTGCAGCCCGAGCCCCCGCACCCGCCTGTCCTCGACCCGCATGGTCGTGAAGTGCCCGTAATTGACGAGCGCGAGCGCCTGCATCTCCCGCACCCGAACGGGCTGCCCATTCAGTTCAGCCATGGACCCACCCTGCCAGGGCGTCTGCTGCCCTTTCTCACCGGCTGTCGCACCCGATGCCGTCCCCGTCCCGGTCGAGCCGGTGCGGATCGGCGTCCCCGACCCACACGGGCCCGTCCAGGTCGGAACAGTCGACGTCCGGTACGCCTGCCGACGGCCCCGGCGGCAGCCCGGCCGGGGCGGCGGGCACCTCGGGGGCCTCGGGCGTCTCGGGCGCCGGGGAGGCGGGCGGCGATGGCTTCGGGGAGGCGGGGCAGCCGGACCACAGCCCCGCCCCGGCCCGCCGCGCGGCGTCCGAGGCCGCGGCGATCCGGGCGTGGCGGGCCCGGTTCGGCAGGTGCAGCTCGCCCACGGCATGCCCACCGCGGGCCAGGGCCTCGTTCACAAAGACGCCCCGGGCATTCCACACGTACAGCAGGTGACGGCCGTAGCGGTCCTTCGACTCGGTGTCGTACTCGGTCCGCACCGCCGATCCGGTCGGCAGCAGCTCCCGCAGCCGGGCGGTGGAGTCCCGGGCGAAGCAGGAGCCCACCTCGGGCGCGTCCACCCCCAGCAGCCGCACCCGGACCAGGCCCCCGTCACGCCGGAGCTCCAAGGTGTCCCCGTCCACGACCCGTGCCACCACGCCCGCGGCATCCGGAGCCGCGGACGCACTCCGCGCGGCGGCGCTCGGCCGCGGCAGCCCGGTGTCGGCCGGCCGGGGCAGTCCGGTGGCGGGAGCATCCGACAGCCGCCGTGCCTCCCGCGGCGACTCTCGCTCCTCGGCGAGGTACCCGATCACGGCCAACCCGACGAACGCGGCAACGACCCCGCACCCACACCCGCCCCACCGCCGATGCCGACGGCCCCCCACTGCTCCCGAACCCACGACGGGCGCCCGCCGGGGACCCGCACCACGACGACGAAGAGAGGCCATGGCCACCCACCAGAAACGGCCGACCCGAGCCCCTCCAGTACAACCCCGCCCCCACCCCCTGTCCAACCAACAGGGCGTCAGCGCCCGCCGCTGGGCGCGCTGCTGCGCGGCCGGTGTCCGGGGTTTCCAGCTCCGAAAGGAGCGGTTGCATCCCCGGCCCGTGCGGGGAGCGGCACGCAGTCTTGTCCGCGTCCCAGCCGACGGCAGGGCTTCGTCAGGCGGGGACGCCTTCGCGCTGACGTGGGCCGAGGTCCGCTTCGGCAAGGTGCAAGGGAGGGAGCCGAGGTCGACCCCGGCTCCCAGCCGGCTCCGCACCGCAAACCACTCAGGGGCCTGACCCGCTTTCGCGAATCAGGCCCCTGACCTGGTATTACTCTGTCGGGGTGGCGGGATTTGAACCCACGACCTCTTCGTCCCGAACGAAGCGCGCTGCCAAGCTGCGCTACACCCCGATCGCCGCCCTGTCGGGCTGCTGCCCTGGCGACATCGATTACTTTAGCGGACCCGCGGCCGGAGACGAAATCCGGTTTTCGCGGGGGTGCGGCCCGGGGGTCAGGGCTTCGGGGTGAGGGTGAGGAGCGTGGCCTCCGGCGGGCAGGCGAAGCGGACCGGCGTGAAGCGGTTCGTGCCGCAGCCTGCGGAGACGTGCAGGTAGGAGCGGTGGCCGGCCGCCTCGTGGGTGGAGAGGCCCTTGACGCGGTCCGTGTCCAGGTCGCAGTTCGTGACGAGTGCGCCGTAGAAGGGGATGCACAGCTGCCCGCCGTGGGTGTGGCCGGCCAGGACCAGCGGGTAGCCGTCGGCCGTGAAGGCGTCGAGGCTGCGCAGGTACGGGGCGTGCACGACGGCGATCGAGAAGTCGGCGTCGGGCTCGGGGCCGCCTGCCACCTGCTCGTAGCGGTCGCGCTTGATGTGCGGGTCGTCGAGGCCGGTGAAGGCGAGCTCCAGGCCGTCGAGCTTGAGCCGGCCGCGCGTGTTGGTGAGGTTGACCCAGCCCGCCGCGTCGAAGGCGTCCCGCATGCCCTCCCAAGGGTTGTGGACGGCGCCGACGACCGGCTTGTTGCCGTTCAGGCCGTGTCGGCCCTGCATCTTCTCGATCAGGTAGCGGCCGGGGTTGCGCAGCCGCGGGCCGTAGTAGTCGTTCGACCCGAAGACGTAGACGCCGGGGAAGGACATGAGCGGGCCGAGCGCGTCGAGCACCTCGGGCACGCCCTCGGTGTCGGAGAGGTTGTCGCCGGTGTTGACGACGAAGTCGGGGCGGAGCCCGGCCAGGGACTGGAGCCAGGCCCGCTTCTTGCGCTGCCCGCAGACCATGTGGATGTCGGAGACCTGCAGGACGCGCAGCGGCCGCATCCCCGCGGGGAGGACGGGAACGGTGACCCGGCGCAGCCGGAACGACCGGGCCTCGAATCCGGCGGCATAGGCCACTCCGGCGGCCCCCACCGCCGCGATTCCGGCGGTGACCTTCAGTGGTACTCCGTAACGCGCGCGCATGGCCCCATCGTCTCAGACGGGGAAAACCGGCGGGCGCCACCGCCCCCGCACCTGGCAGACTCGGGTCATGACCACGCTCAAGGCCAAGCTGCAGGAAGACCTCACCACCGCGATCAGGGAGCGGAACGAGCTCCACTCGTCCACGCTCCGGCTGACCCTCGCCGCCATCACCAAGGAGGAGGTCGCGGGCAAGGAGGCGCGCGTCCTGTCCGACGAGGAAGTCCTCAAGGTGATCGCCAAGGAGGCGAAGAAGCGCCGCGAGGCGGCGGAGGCGTTCGCGCAGGGTGGCCGGGCCGACCAGGCCGCGCGGGAGACGGCCGAGGGCGAGTTCCTCGACACGTACCTGCCCAAGCAGCTGACCGACGACGAGCTCGGCGCGATCGTGGCGCAGGCCGTCGAGGAGGCGCGGGCCGCCGGTGCGGAGGGGCCGCGGGCCATGGGCGCCGTCATGAAGATCGTGAGCCCGAAGGTGGCGGGGCTGGCCGAGGGCGGGCGCGTCGCCGCCGCAGTCAAGAAGCACCTCGCGTAACCAACCGCACCGCACTGCACGGGCACGTACGAGGGCTCCGGCTGCCGAGGTGTTCGGCGGCCGGAGCCCTGCTGTGTGCCGTGCCGCCGCCTACTGCGTGTCGCGGCCGCCGATGATCCCGGGCTCCAGGGTGATCCCCGGGAACGGGTCGGTCGGCGTGCCGCCGGTGGCGCCGCCTCCGGTCGCCGCGCCGCCGATGGCCTGGCCGCCGGTCTGGCCGCCGGGGCGCCCGCCGGGCTTGCCGTCCCCGCCGGGCTTGTTCGGCTTGGCGGGCTTGACGGGCGTGGTCGGGGTGCCGGGCCGGGCGCTGCCGCCTGCGGCTCCCGAGTCGGGCAGGCCGACGGTGGTGAAGGTCGCCACCTCCCGGCCGGCGAGCGCGCCGCTGACGGCCTGCTTCCAGATCGGGCCGGGCAGGCCGCCGCCGTAGACCTTGTCGTAGTACCTGCCGCCGATGGTGATGTTCTCCATCGACACCTGCTTGGCGCCGCCGGAGCCGACCCACGTCGCGCCCGACATGTTCGGGGTGTAGCCGACGAACCAGGCGTTGTATCGGCTGTCGGTGGTGCCGGTCTTGCCGGCGCTCTGCCGGTCCGTCAGGCCGGCCTGCGTACCGGTGCCGGAGTCGACCACCCCGAGCAGCAGCGTGTTGATGGTGTCGGCGGTCCGCTCGGACATCACCCGCTCGCACTTGGACTTCGGCACCGACAGCGCCTTGCCGTGCGAGTCGGTGATCGACTCGATCGAGACGGGCGTGCAGCGGACGCCGCGGTTGGCGAAGGCGGCGTACGCGTTGGCCATGGTCAGCGGGGACATGCCCTCACTGCCGAGTGCGATGGCCGGGACCTCGGGCAGCTTGGTTCCGTCGGCCGGGATGACGCCGAG